>JBAVZU010000085.1:0-12300 GCA_049588915.1 Candidatus Sulfotelmatobacter sp. | reverse complement strand
AGAACGAAGCCGCTGGCGCGGCGGACGCTGCCGCGTGGGTGATGTCGGCAGTTCTTGATTCTCAACTCAGATAATTTGTGGGTCACAAGGAGGTGTCCCTGTGACCCATCTTCGCAAAATGATGCTGGAGGAACTCCAGCGTCGTCATTACTCTGAGGCTACCACACGGCGTTACATTCGCTTCATCGAGCGCTTCGCCCAGCACTTCCACCGCTCGCCCGATCGCCTGGGACCGCAGCACATCCGCGAGTACCAAGCTCAACTCTTCACCGTGCACAAACTAACTCCCGGTTCGGTGACCAACCATCTGTGCGCCCTGCGCTTCCTCTACATCCAGACGCTCAAGAGGCCCTGGAGCATTGCCGACACTCCCTATCCCAAGAAGCGCTATCGCCTGCCCACCATTCTCAGTCAGGAAGAAGTAGCACAGCTCATCGATGCTGCGCCGACTCCCTTCTATCGCACCATTTTGATGACCCTTTACGGCACCGGCGTCCGCCGCACTGAGCTCACGCGTCTGAAGGTCTGCGATATCGACAGCCGACGCATGGTCGTGCACATTCAAGCCGGCAAAGGTGAGCAAGATCGCGACGTGATGCTCAGCCCCGTCCTGCTTGAGGAACTGCGCGCTCACTGGCGTCGCTTGCGCAAAAAGTCCGTCTGGTTATTTCCCGGCAACCGCTGGCACAGCGGGGATCACCCCACGGATGACAAGACGCCCTACCACGCTTGCGTCGAGGCCGCCCGCCGCGCCGGGATTAAGAAACGTGTCTATCCTCACGTACTCCGCCATTGCTTTGCCACCCATTTACTTGAAACTGGCGCCGACCTGCACACCATCCAGATCCTATTAGGCCATCACGATCTGAAAGAAACCACTCGCTATCTCCACCTCTCGCAACGGCACCTGCATGCCACGCCCAGTCCGCTGGATGCGCTGGTGCTGAAGAAAGGCAGGTCGTCCGAGGAGGAGTAGATGAGTCGGCCACAGTTAGAGGTGGCCGACATCATTCGCAGCGCAGGCACAGACTTCATTGAGCGCAACCGTCACTGGCTCCGCTGGACACATATTAAGGTGCTGCGTGCCATCGCACGCTGTCGTACGGCCGCACTCGGCGGCCATATCGATCAGTGCACTCGCTGCGGACATCGTGCCACCATCTCGTACAACAGCTGCCGCAATCGGCATTGCCCGAAGTGTCAAACCGGTGCCCGGGAACGCTGGATCGCGGGACGTCGCCGCGAACTGCTGCCCACGCCCTACGTCCATGTCGTCTTCACGCTGCCGCCGCAACTGGCTTCGTTAGCACTCCAGAACAAGAAAGTCATCTATGGGTTGCTGCTTCGGGCCAGCGCAGAAACTCTACTTGAAGTGGCGCGCAATCCCGCTCATCTCGGAGCCGAGATCGGCTTCTTCGGCGTGCTCCATACCTGGAACCAGAAACTCCAACTTCATCCCCATGTCCACTGTGTCGTTCCCGCCGGCGGACTCTCCCGCGATCACGCCCGCTGGATTCGCTCGCACCCACGCTTCTTTCTTCCCATCGCTGTACTCCGGCGCGTCTTTCGTGGCAAGTTCGTCGTGGCTCTTAGATCTGCTTTCCAGCGTGGCCAACTGCACCTGGCCGGAGAACTCGCACCGCTCACCCATCCCAAGTTCTTCGCGGCCTGGCTGCGTCCGCTCTTCCGCAAAGATTGGATCGTCTACTCCAAACCACCCTTCGGCGGACCCGAGTACGTGCTGCAGTATCTCGGCCGCTATACCCATCGCGTCGCCATCTCCAACCACAGACTGGTTTCATTCGACGACGGCCAGGTCACCTTTCGTTGGCGCGACTCCGCTCACAACAATGAGCACAAGCTGATGTCGCTATCACGCGATGAGTTTCTCCGTCGCTTTCTCCTTCACTTGCTCCCCAAGGGCTTTGTCCGCATCCGCCACTTCGGCTTCCTCGCCAACCGAAGGCGCGCTGCTCTGCTGCCACGGTGCTTCGCCGCTCTCCACGCGACTCCCCCGAAAAACGAATCGGAAACCTCAACCGCTACAGCGCACCCGCTGTGGCGCTGTCCCAAGTGCGGTGGACCGATGGCCGTTGTCGAACGATTCACAGCCCCACAACTCCAACTCCGTTCCCCACCGCTCCTGGCCACGGCTGCATGAAATCACTCACCCACCCACCGCACTCTCGGCGCGCTTCAGAGCGTTTCGCCGAAGTCTGTCTCCATTGCCCCCAGACACCTTCTTCTTGTCCCTGCCTCGGCTCACTTCCGCCATCGACTCGTCTTTGCACAGGTGCGCCAGCTGCTACTCCAGCGGCCTTGACCACTCTACCTAACTTCAACCCCTCTGCCTCACTCCATTCAATTTGCATAGGTCCCGCGTCCGCCGCGCCAGCGGCTTCCTTCTGACGGCTTTTTCGAACGCGACGCCTCACACTTTCTTTCAGCCTTGAGCACTCATCCCGGCGTCGCGTCCGAAAAAGCACTAGCGTCACTCGGTCGCAATCCGAGTGGCGACAATCATCGTATCCCGGTTATTCCGAAATCATTCTTAGCCATGTGGTCGGCAACGCGGATCGCCTGCGCTGCAATGGTGAGTGCCGGGTTGGTCGCCGCAGATGAGGGAAAGAAGGAAGCGTCTACCACGAACAGATTCTCGTGGTCGAAGGAGCGGCAGAACTCATTCAGAGCTGCTTTGCTGGGATCGCTGCCGAAGCGTACCGTCCCGCACTGATGGGAGACTGAGAGGCCTCCCATGTGCTTGGCGATATTCAGGCGGAAGCCGATCTGGTTCATCAGCGAGCGGGCTTTCTCGACCAAACGCTTATGCCCGGCCATATTATTTTCGGTGTAGTGAAGCCGAATTGTGTTTCCCTGCAGGAGCACACGGTTTGCCGGGTCGGGCAGATCCTCGGACATGATCCACCAGTCTACGCTCCGCTCCGCCATCCGGTCGCCTAAGAACCGGGGAAGAAATTTTTGCTTGGCCGTTAGCATTCCGGTTTGCAACTTGCCGAGACCTTGAATATTGCCCATCGGGTACTTAAAGTCTTGGTCCCCAAAGTAGAAATCGTTGATGCAAATGGTTTTTTGAAACTTGGTGGTATGTGATGCTGTTGGTGGGTACTCCGTCCCAGTTCCCCTGTTCGCGTGCGTTCAGCGCGGATAGCCTCAGTGATATGGCCAATTTCCTCGTGTGTTGGGGCGACAACCAGCACACTGCGTAGATGGCCCTTCGCATTGGCCTGAGCCTGGGCGTTTGAGTACGCTTGTTGAACCGCCTGTGCCCGGTCCGGCCAGGGGACCTCACGCACAGCACCGATTTGTTCCAGCTTGTCGAAGCCGCGCTCAGGATCACGGCGTAATTCCTGAATCGCCTCGCGATACCCTTGAGCAGTTTGCCGTTGCACTTCGCTAAGCGAAACACTCTTCAAGTGAGATTCTCTTTCCAGCACCCGAAGCGCATCGCTGGCCTCGACACTTCGAATCTGCTTGGTGTCACCGCTGAAAATGATTCGCGTTGATTGCTGGTCGGCCAGCTTTAGCAGTTCGGACATTTGACGACCGGAAACCATGCCCGCTTCATCCACGATCAGAGCCTTTTCAGAGTGTGGATAACCAGTGTTTTTAAGAACTTACAAGGACACGTGGGACTGCCAAGTACTTGTAAGTAGCTGCAAGACGCGTTGAGTGCGGACTGGAACTGCGGACCAGTAATCGTGATCATCCTGCATAACAAACCAACTATTAGCAGGGGCGATTGACCGTTAAGTTTACTCCTAGGACAAGGAATAGCACCTCCTCCTTCCAATCCCAGTTCTGTTCAGTTTCGTTCGGGTTGCGTTCAAAATATTTTCGACATATTTGTCCTCCCACAGGTTCCTTACATACGTAGAGGGAAAATTTTGGGTGAATCCATGGAAGCGCCTCGCTAAAGACGCGGGCGGGTGAGTGCGGCAATTGCTATATTCCCGCGCGGATTCCCTAAACGTACCTACAAGCACTTCTGGGCGCTTTAGGCACTTTAAGCACTTCTTAAGAAGTTTTTTCGAAGTCGACAAGAAAAAGATTCTTTGAGAGCGAGCAACAAATGCGTCATGTACGGTTTCTATTCGAATAATGTTCGTCCGCCCATGACGCGAAGACTAACGCCAGCCGAGTAGTGAATGGGCTCGAAATCTGTCGGACGAAGTCGGATGCCACAGCCGACCTCTGACGACATGGGTGATTTCAGCCCGGTCTCGACTCTCGCTGCAGGAGGTTTTATGAGCGAGATGCACGAATCAACACCAGTCAGCCAGCCGTTCCCTCATTTCGAGCGTTTTCTCGATTCGCGCCAGGCGGCAGCCTTGCTGCAAATCCATCCCAAGACACTCCAACGTCTCGCACGTAAAGGCGAGATACGCGCTATGCGGATCGGAAAATTATGGCGTTTCCGGGCATCCGATCTCGACGCGTGGGTACACTCGCGGCTAAAGTTGGCCAGCTAAGAGAGCCTGGGGGCACAGACGCAACGTGGGTTGCAAAACTTACGAAGCAGTGAAGCCGATTTTCTCTCCCGGTTCCGCCGCCCTCTTTAGGTCTTTGAGGTTCCCCACAAGGATTCGGTTCTCATCGTCGCGAAAGAAAAAGTTCGCTCCGTCACTACCGGCGAATGTGCCGGCATAGCTCTGTCCGGGAGTGGTGGTTGCTACATAAATATCGTTCCAGGCAAAGCGACTTCTCTCAAAGTGCGCGATCACTTTTGTCAGCGATTGAATCCGCTCTGTGTCCGTGATTTCGTCGAATAAACGCTCCATCATCGCGACATCCCCGTTCGCCGACAGGATGCTGGCCTGGATGAGGCGCTCTTTGCTGACAACCTCAAAATGCAGTTTGAATCCCAAGCTGTCGGCCAATTGACGTACGAATTGCCGCTGCGCTCGGCCATTGCCCTCTCTAAACGGATGGATTCGATTTATCTCGGAAAACAGACCAGCAACCCTGCGAGCAAACTCTCTTCGTGGCAAGCCTTCGAGAAAATCCTCGTTGGCCAGCTCGTCGAATACGTGTTTCAATTCCTGTTCGATCGAATCGGGAGGCGTGAACCTGATGATTCTTCCTTCGGGATCGACGCCCTGGCGCAGCGCCTCGAATTGCTCCGACTGAACTTCCCCGGCCAAGCCGAGCATCTCCGCTCCCCGGCCTTGCCATTGGCCCGTGACACGCTCCCCTTCGGCGTAGTAGTCGCTGTGCTGCAAATGGCGTGCGGAGTAGCCTGCTCCGTTGGACATGGCGCGAATGGTGAGCATGTTTGAAGACCTTTAACGTCTCATTTGCAAGAAGACACCATCCCTAACGCTCCGCGTTAGGTCCGGTGTCGCATGCGCGACCTGAATCTCGTCCGGTGTATGTCCGGTCTCATCCGGTGTACTTCCGGCACCTGTCCGGCGCTTGTCCGGCCATCCTCTGACCTCCATTTGGCGTCTGTTATCAGTAACGGCCTTTCGCCGGAGTCCATCTCGCCTGACACTCTCGGAGGAAATAGTGGACGCCAAATTTGAAGCCATACTCAACAGCCTGCCTACGAAAGAACCGCGCTCGCGTTTGGAGCCTTACAGCGAGCTAATCACTGAGATGCGAAAGCGAGGTCACAGCTATCGAGAAATCACGCAGGTACTCAAGAAGGCTTGTGCTTGCCGGGGGAGCAGCTTCCATGATTTGCATCACGCCGAAACCTACTAACTATGGTTTTCTTCCTTCCGACTTCGACGGACATAGGCTTCCTCCGCGCGGTGCACCCAACCACTACGTCGAACTCGGCAACCTCACGAACGAGTTGAAGGAATTTGATTTTCATGCCGATTTTGCTAACCCGGAGAAGTCAACCTTCAAGGGACCGCACGTGATCAAGGTGCCCAATTACGTTTTGCTCTGCAACGACGGCAACACCTTTGCCTGCGTGCCGCAACCCAAGCCAGGTGAGAAAGTGGATTCATTGAGTGGCCTATTGATGTTCCGCTTGGCCTACCGCAACTTCGGAGACCACGAATCCATGGTAGTACCCCACGCAGTGGCACCTGGGAAGGCCTCTACGGCGACAGTAGCCACGCGCTGGTACGAATTACGATCCACAGGCGGCGATTTTTCACTGTACCAATCGGGCACATTCCAGAGCTTGACGGACAATCTTTGGATGGCGAGCATCGCTATGGACAAAATAGGCAACACTGCTATGGGTATGAGTGCCGATTCCGCCACTAACTTGGATACGAGTATCTGGTACACCGGTCGAGTGCCCAGTGATCCCCTCGGCCAAATGGAGGCACCTACGGTTGTCGTCACCGGAAATGCCGTGCAGTTCAAAGGCTTCAATCGTTGGGGCGATTACAGCAGCATGAGCGTTGACCCGAGCGACGATTGCACTTTCTGGTACTCGCAGGAGTACTACAACAAGAAACACGGGGGCGCGGAAAGCGCCGACTGGAGCACTCACTTGGTCTCGTTCAAGTTCCCTGACTGCAACTAGGCTTAACTGTTCAGTCTCCGAGGATCGTGGACGCCTGGGGAAAGTCCTATCCCGTCGAGCTTAAGCAGCAGCAGACGATGCGGGTATTGCGCCATTTGCCGAAGACGATTGATGAAAATGCAACGATCAGTCGTACAGGAATGAATCAAGTCCGATAGGTTCTTCCGCTCCACCACGCAGACATCTTCCAACCCGGCGATGGAATAGTCGCCCAGCTTGAGTGCTCTCTTTTCAATGCCGGCGAACCAACCTGCAAAACGGGACAAGTCCAACGGATTCTGTTCGCGGGTGTCGATGACAAGAACGGGGCGCGGGGCTTTGAGCTGGTTACCACCGCGCTCAGCAAGAACCGGGATGATGGGCGGCGGTACCGGAGCTGCGGCCATCTGCCATTCGAGTGGAGAGGTAACTAACGTGCGGCGCCTTCTCATCGATTTCGGCATCTTAAGCCGCTTTCCTTTCCAATCGGTATTCATGGTGTAAACCGCTTAAAACCGACTTCGTCGCGATACACCATCCTTGTGGAATCTGATGACGGCTGGACTGCGGCGGTACAGGCACCTGTGCAGCCGGAATGGGTAATCCTGGTCCTAAACTGCTATGGGGCCGTCCGTAATTGTAATGCCTAACCCAATGTCACCATAGAAGGAGTCTTTGGGCGCGGCAGCAATGCATGAGCAATTGCGGCTAGGAGCGTTGCTCAGATACCGAGAGGGTCGCCTCTCTCAGGGTTGCACACGGAACCCAAGCTGTTTCGCGGCTCGACGAATGCGGTCATCAAGACTTAGAAGCTCGACCCCGGGGACGGCCGAACGAACGGCCAATGCCGATGCCAAGTGAAACGCATCAAGTGTCCGAATGGGTTCGGCAGGAAACGGTTGCCTCGCGCGTTCAACAATGTCCGGACTGACGCGCCACAAGTGCCAGTGGCTAGCTGCGGCATTCAAGTGCGCCCGGCGATCCGCCGCCGCGGCTTCATCGATTTCTCCGGTCGTGACCGCGCGGATCAGCACGCGATCACACTCAACCAGCGTAAGATCGGAGGCCATCACGAGTTCGGCGTGCTGAAGCACGTCACGCACAGAGTGACCAGTTTCTTCTCCAAGCAACCACGCTACCACGGCGCTGGATTCCGCATAAACGTTCACCGTGCGCCACGCTCCTGATTGAGGAGCTCAGCAGCGTGACTTCGCTTCAGGAGCCGCCGGAGCTTTGGGTACGCCGCCGCGTTGTTTGAAGCGCCCAACGTCAACTGGCCTCGCCTTGCAAGGGCCACCAGCGCCGACGGCACGCCTCTCTCATCAGCTCCCTGTCCTGGCGGAATGAGCTCTGCGACTACTTCTCCGCGATCAGTTACCAGCACGGCCTCGCCGGACCGGACTTCGCGAACGTACTCACTCAACCGGTTCTTCAAATCCCGAAGGCCCACGCTCTTCACATTCACAATGTAGCTTCATGAAGCTACATTTGTCAAATGGTAGCCCGAGCCACCGTTCGTTATTGTAATGCCGCTGACGATTGGTCGACCCGCTGAGCTTTTGGACAGAAGGAGTGATTAACCTCACGCGATTCGACGCGAGCCCTCGAATAAACGCGCCGTGGCAGCTCCGAAGATAAATCCGCCGATATGCGCCAAGTATGCCACGCCCCCGGTCTGCACCTGCGCGACAGCGCCCGCATGGAAGAGCTGAGTAAGAAACCAAAAAACAATTAAGAGGGCCGCCGGGATGAATCTAATTCGCGCGAATACGAATATAAACAGAAGCGTGCGAATTTGATCACGAGGATAGGTGACCAGAAACGCGCCCATCACCGCCGCGATTGCTCCACTCGCGCCAAGGTTGGGTACCGTGGAATGTGGGTCGGCCAGAACCTGAGCAAGCATTGCTATGAGCCCGCCAACCAGGTAGAAGACCAGGTATCGGCCCCGGCCCATCGCATCTTCGATCTCGGGGGCAAAGGCCCATAAGAAGATCATGTTGCCGATGATGTGCGACCAACTGCCGTGCATGAACATGGCCGTCAGAATTGTGATCCAGTGATGGCCCGAAACAATTTGCGCTGGCACCGCTGACCACTGCATCACGAATGTTTCGCCACGCAGCAGCTCAAGCACAAAAACCATGGCATTCACGAGGATGATGAAGGCGGTAATTACGGGGACGCGTGCCGGGCGTCGCGAAGCATCGCCTAACGGAACCATGCCTCCCATGCCGTCTTCCTCCGCTCACTCCGGTCAACGCCCGGTTTCACCGGACATAGATATGGTGAAGCGGCGCATCCTTCCTCCCGTCGCTGAGTCAATTTTCCATCAAATTCTGCTGCAACCCGCTAGGCAGCCAGCTTCGGCGAGATCGTGTCCGTTGCCTTGCGCACGGCCAGAGATAGCACTACCCGAGTAACACCGCTGATGATTATGCTCACGCCGACCAGCGTGCCTACCGCCCAAGCTGAACTCGATGGCCATTGCGCGTAGATCATCAAGCCCAACAACAGGGGTAATGATCCCGTCAATCAAAACCCAAGCCGATTTGCCTATCTTCTCCTATGATTCTTGCCCTCCATCCCAGCGGTATCCTCCACTCAACCGGGCCGCTCTCTACTAATGCATTGACGAATTCATTCCGCCTAACTTTGAAAGTTATTCCGAATGGCCCTGATCCACTCCGACAGCATGGGGACGTGAACTCTGCGTCGAATCGGCCGAGCATTGGCGGCATTTTGTAGCAAGTCGACAATCTCGACGGCTGGCACGCGCGTCGCGACCGAGTCCACCGAAGCGTAACGTATCACCTGGTTGGAATCAATCACGAAGACGGCTGGTTTGGCGATGCCGCCTTTTTCTCGTGAGTTGTAGATGTCCCAGTCTCTGACAACGCGGCGTTCCGTATCGCACAAAATCGGAAACGGCAATGAGAGCTGAGTTCGCAAGGCCTCCGATGCTTTGGGCGGATCCACCGAAACAGCCACGAGGCTCGCGCCCGCCGACTTGATTTCCAGATAGTGTTCGCGATAATCCGCCAACTGGCGAAGGCAAAACGGTCACCAATTCCCGCGGTAGAAGACTAGAACCAGGCGCCCTTGGGAGATCAACTCCGACAGCCGCCTTGGCGTCCGTGTCGAGTCCAGCAGCTCGAAGCCCCTCGCGATTTCCCCAGCGACAGGAACCTTTGCCATGGCCCCATTCTAATTAACGAACGGCAAAACGCTGATTTTGGAAGTAAAGGGCCAGAATGATCAGCATCAGGAAACGAAGCAGGAACTCCTATCCAAATGCGTCAGGGCGGTAAATGGGCACGGCGGTTTCGGTGAGTGGACCGCAGATGTCTCCCGGCATCCGAAGGACATGCTAGAGATTCTCGACAAGCACAACAATAAACTCAGTTGACCACTGAACTGCAAAAGCCGGCGGCTGGCTCCGGCTTTGGGCTCGGGTAGTCAGCTTTCACTTAAGAGCTATGACGACTTTGTCGTGGCCGTTCGGAGGACTTTTAGCGAGGCTCAGTTCCCTCTTCATCTCCTCTTCCTGCTTGGAAGTCGGGACGATCATGCTTTCGGCTGCCGAGTCCTTCCAGACTTCGGACAGGAAGTATTGGTTATTGACACGGTTGAACACCAGCTTGCTTTCGCCATTGCGCGGACCCTCGGGCCGGGTAATCGACACGGCGGCCGCCCTGGTCACGCTGTTCTCGATCATGATCTTGCACGGGCTTTGGCTTAAGACCTTGATTTCGTATGTTCCGGCTCGCAGTTGGAACCCGCCAACGTTGAAGGCGAATGGCACATTAGCCTTCGCGTTGGCCTGAGCGAAGGCGCTGGTTGCGTTGCACATCACTGACATGACCAGCGACAGGATCGTGATAAGGTTGCGCTTCATGACACCCTCCTTGGGACTCCTCGCAAGTGGAGCTCAAGTTGAATTTTGTCTCTAGAAGTCTTCAGCGCCTTCGCTGAGTACTGCTGTGACGCATTGTGTAAGGCAAGCATGGTGCCAAGTCGAGCCGAGCGGGTTTGTTGGACAATTCTGCTGCGTTTACAACAAGATGAGTTTTGGCCGACCGCGACGACAGGCTCTACAGTCCGACAAGCGGTAGCCGATTGGATACCCGCGAGAACCGGCAGGTTCCCAAGGAGACAATTCACTCAGGTGGTGGGTTGCACGATTCGATTCGCCGACTTGTCGCGAGCAAACTCGGCTAGACTGTTCGGCAGGAGGGAAACTTGCTGAATCCGAGGTTGGTAGCGATGTCCGGGTCGCTGAACGGTTCGCACTTTAGCGGATGGTCCGCTATCTCTAGGCCGGGACGCTGCCAACCAAATCGTGATCGACGACTCCGCGGCCTCGCGAAAGCACTGCACCATCAGCCCCAGTATGCCCGGGCAATTACGAAATCTCCGACCTCGAGAGCACAACGGGATCTATCGCAAGATTGCGCGTAAAATCTGTTGGCTCAAATGCCTTCTTGAGTACGCGGATTGAAAGGCTTGCCCCGTCATGAGCGATCCCCGTGATCGAAACGTGTTCGGCGGTGCCAGTCTGCCAGGGTCGGTGCAGGGGCCGCTGTATGCTGATAACCTTCGGCCGTCCAGTTCGCACGGCTTCATGGGACAGCCCCGCGGCACGATTGTCGTGGCCCAGGCAGCGAAACCCAAAAAAGCTGCGGAGCCCCAAGACGCGCCCAAGGTCGCCGCGCGAGAGATCTCGATCGTCGGCTCCTTCGATAACCCGTGGAAGAATGAGGCGGACGAAGTCGACGCGATGGCCCACGACCGCTGGGAACCGACCTCGGACGATATGTCTCCAACCGTCGTAGCGCCCGAGTTGCTGGTGAGCTACCGCATCCCGTCGATCAGCCATAACATAATGATGATACGGACTTGCTGGCAGGAGGATGCTCCTTAGCCCTCCCATGTCGAGCCGCTCCAACGCGGGCGCACGCCGCTGGGACGATTCTGCCACCTATATTGCGGTCCGCTCAGGATTCGTGAAGCGTATGAAGCGCGCAGTCGCTGCGTCAGGGATAAATTGAAACCGTCCCCAGCCTAAAAGACCTTCGGCGAGTAGTGGATTCGCCTGAGCGGAGTACTCAAATCGATGTCGCGCCCGATGGCTCCCCGATTCTTGCCCGCGAACATCGGAACCCACGAGATCTATGCACTCAATGTCCGCTGGCCGTGATCGATTTTGTACCGAACAAGCAGAAGCCGGAGCACTCGGCTCCGGCTTCGTGGTTTAAGGTGGACCGCATTCACTTAAGGGCGATGGTGACTTTGTCGTAGTTGGTCGAGGGCGCTTTGGCGAGCTGCAATTCCTTCTTCAGCTCCTTTTCGTGCTCGGAGGTCGGGACAAGCATGCCTCCGTCGGAGCTCCTCCAGACCTCGGTTAAGAAGTAGTGGGTGCCGATGCGGTCGAACACCAGCTTGCCTTCCGTATTACGGGGGCCTTCGCGCCTGGCGATCGACAATGCGGCTGCCCCGGTCTCGGGGTTCCGAATCATGATCCCGTTGGTGCCTGAGGCTAAGGACTTAACTTCGTAGGTTCCGGCCGCCAGTTGGGTCGAGCCAACGTTGAACGCGAATGGTACATCGGCCTTCGCGAATGACTGAGCGTAGGCGCTGGTTGCGTTGAACATCAGCGACATGACCACCAGCGACAGGATCGTGATAAGGTTGCGTTTCATGACACCCTCCTTGGGGCTCCTCACAGTGGAACCCAAACTGGAATTTTGTCTCTAGAAGTCTTCAGCGCCTTCGCTGAGTACTGCTGTGACGCATTGTGTAAGGCAAGCATG
>JBAVZU010000084.1:0-4456 GCA_049588915.1 Candidatus Sulfotelmatobacter sp. | reverse complement strand
AACGCGGAGAGCGTATGACGGTCGAGGCGGCGGGGATTTACCTCGATTACTCCAAGAATCGTATCACCGACGAAACCCTCAAGCTCCTCCTTCAACTGTCGGACGAATGCGGTCTGCGGGGGCGAATCGACGCCATGTTCCAAGGTGAGAAGATCAATGTTACCGAAAACCGAGCCGTCTTGCATGTGGCGCTGCGTGCGCCGAGAGAGGCAACGATCGTCGTAGATGGCGAAAACGTGGTGCCGCAGGTCCACGCTGTGCTCGACAAGATGGCAGAGTTCTCCAACCGTGTCCGAAGCGGCGCGTGGAGGGGCCACACGGGTAAACGCATTCGCAACGTTATCAACATCGGCATTGGAGGCTCTGACCTAGGGCCTGTGATGGCCTACGAGGCGCTCAAACATTACAGCGAGCGCGCCATGACGTTCCGGTTCGTTTCCAACGTCGATGGCACCGACTTCGCGGAAGCGGTCCATGACCTCGACCCAGCGGAGACGCTCTTCATCGTCTCGTCCAAAACGTTCACGACCTTGGAGACGATGACCAACGCCCAGAGCGCGCGCGACTGGGCTCTCAAGGGTCTCGGGGGGGATGTCAAGGCGGTGGCCAAACACTTCGTCGCAGTCTCCACGAATTCGGCGAAAGTATCCGAGTTCGGCATCGACACCGCCAACATGTTCGAGTTCTGGGATTGGGTCGGCGGACGCTACTCGATGGACTCGGCGATTGGTCTGTCGACGATGATCGCGATTGGGCCCGACCAGTTCCGCACGATGCTCGCCGGCTTCCACACGATGGATGAGCACTTCCGCACTGCGGTCTTCGACCGTAATCTGCCCGTGCTGATGGGGCTGCTCGCCGTCTGGTACAACAACTTTTTCGGGTCTCAGACAATAGCCGTTCTGCCGTACGAGCAATACCTCAAGCGCTTCCCGGCCTACTTGCAGCAGTTGACCATACCAGTTCAGCCGGAGAACCGGGTGATCTGTTAAAGGCCACTCTTCGTTGCCATGCGGTGTGGCGACGCTCCAACGATAATCACAGAGGACTGCTGCGCCGTTTGAAAGAGCATGACGTTGACTCGCAAGCCAAAGCTTGCGTGAGGCGACCTCGACCTGTGCCTCGAGCTGCCGAGGCTTTGGGCCAAGGGTCGGTACGACCCGTACGCGCAACGCCTCCGCGAATCCTGGAGGAGGCGGGGCGGATTCGATTAGCGGCAACCCAGCGTTTCGAAAACGTACAAACTCCTCGACCAATTGATCCAGAATCTTAGGCGCGTGTTCGTCGCACAGGTTCTTGAATTCGAGAAAGTTCACCGGTGTGCGCACATCCTGCGCTGCCACGAACCGCGCTATGCAATGCCAGTCCGAGGCACTCACGCGCCGACCAGCGACAAGTTTGCCAATGGGGTCAACCGCTGGTTGCTCGTACTCCTTGTTAATCCAGTGCTCAAAATCATCGATCTCGCGTCCCGCTTCAGACGATGTATAAAGGTCATTGTGGTATCCGATTCCACTTATCGCCCGCCGCCGCCACAACGGTACATTGGCATGAGGAACCAGGATTTCATAACCCCAAACATTCACACCCTCCTCAGACCAGCGACGTAAGAAGGCTTGGGAGACGTAATGATTGCGATGGGTAATATTCGACATAGAGCGCAGTCAACCCCTGGTGGTCCTGACCTAGGCCGCACGTCAGCAGAAATAAGCGTGCGCCGTAGCGCATTCAGGTTACAGGACTGGCGATGGTCAGTCAGGTTACGCGAGTCACACCGATACGGCCGACACGGAAGGACGTTTCTGCCGGCGGTCAAAATTAACCGTCTCTGCTCCTCGTTTTGGTGGAACCAAGCACACACTTGGCACGCGGGAAGTGCCATAAGAGCAGCAAACTGAAGACATCCGAGGGTCCGACAGTCAGTCGGCTATTTTAGTTGCGTTTCGGCAACGCCACTGTGCACGAGCGAGTGATGAATAATTCTCCGACCAGTCTTTGCACTGCTTTGACCAAACTTTGCATCTCTATCCTGAGCGACAGCGTCCAAACCGGACAATCTGAGGCCATCAGGTATTGTGAGATTGCGGGCTGGTTGTGAGTTCAGGAATGGAAGACAAAATGTAAGGGGTCCGGTTCCGTTTGCTTGTTTGCCAACGACGCCAAGAATCCATCCACGTCCTTGATCCCGCTTGCAGTCAGGGCGTGATTGAGATCCTCCCGTGTGCGCACGGTGAAGAAGTCCTTCTTGGGTGCACTATACAGAAGCACCTTCTTGTGCGTCTCTAAGAGGTTTACGACGTTTGTAAGTGTCCCCTTGCTGGTGCCGTCCCAAATCATAAAGCCACAACTCGCATCCCTTACCATTGCGAGGTCTTTGATACCGAAATATTGCCTGTCACGCCGCATGCCGGTCTCAGCCGTGTGCTTTTGAGTAGGCCAATTTCCGACGTTGTTCCGGCACACATCCATGCAATAGACGACCACGTGCTGATAACCACGCTCAGCGAGGTATCGTTGCACCGCCTTATCGGCTCCGTTGGCGTCGCCGACTAGCACTCTGAGATTCTGGTTCACGATGTTATCGAGTCGCGCCTTGAGTTGCGCGGTTAACTTCGGCAGCGCACGTGATCCAGCTACGAAAACAGAATGCATAGTCAGTTCCTCGTGCGAGTTAGCGCAAGGGCGTAAACCGATTTCACCCGGCCTTGGCTTTTTAGCGTTCGGGCGGCTACGTTCATTGTCGCGCCGGACTGAAAAAGATCGTCGAAAAGCAGCACTGTTTTGGCTTCAAGTCCTTTGTCACTTGCGAACGCTCCGTCAAGCGTGGCAACACGCGCTGAAAAGTCGCCCACATCCTTCATTTGCTGTGTCGTTTTCGTCTTCTTGAGTGACTCTAAATTAAGAGGGATCTTGAGCGCCCGCGCCAATTCCCCGGCAAGCTCCATAACAGGCTGGAAACTGCGTTGCCTGGAGGGCGGCATCGGGATGATTGCGTCAGGATGAATACCCCAATCATTCACAAACGCCGCAACCGCCTCGACAATAGGGGGAATCACTGTCTTGTCACCCTTATACTTCAAGCGATACACAAGCTCGCCTAGTTGTGATCGGACCGTATCGAACTCGGGATGCCCGAACTCGTTGTACCCAATCATGGTACTCGAAATCGTATGGACATCGAGAACGAATACGTAGTCGACGTCACCGTGCGGCGGTTCACTGGTAGCCTGATCCCGGATCGAACCGAAATTGGAAGCCAGATTTGCGCGTTCGGCTGCGACTTTTTCCGGCTCCTGAGATCCGATGGCGGCAGCAACCGCCGAGCGAACATCGTCGGAATCTTCCTTGAGATGTTTGACCAACTGATCCAGGCTGGACTTTACAAATTCATGTTGATTGACCACAGAGTGCATTGTTTATCCATCCCTTCATACCTCTCATACCTCAACGAGATCCAATCAATTCAAGGGCCATACCTCCAGCGCGAATTCATCGCTTACCCAATGGCCAGAAAAGGATTGGTCTCCTATGAGCCGCAATTATACGAGGGCGGATCAATTGCTCATCAGAATGCTTGCAGTATCCGCCAAATCTGGGACGACCGGCCTTAACGTCGTTGTCGAGATGGTTCGATTGTGATGTTTGCGTTTGTTAGTTTCGGGATCGCAGCCTCGGTAGACCAGACGAGCCATCTGCGGTCGCCTCGTTGCGATGTGGCCAACTCTGCGTGCGATAGAAATTTCCTACTTGGCTCGCAAATCGAGACACACATCTCGCACACATCTGATCGTGAAAGGTTATATTCCTCAGTTGATTGAAGCGAGGGCGGCTGATGGGCCGTCAGCCATCCATTCTGGTCGATCCTTTCTCGTCATTGCACCAGAAATGCGTTGCCTGGATATTATCCGGATGGTCATCTGTCCACGCTCCGCCATTCCTTTTGGACTCCTGTGATCTGGGACCACATCGGAATAATCTGTGAACTCTTCGTGGCAGATCGCACATTTCCTGTCCTGCTCGACAATCTTCCGATTCAGCAGTTTACGCATTTCAGCAGGGGACCGGAGTTCCCGATATCCCCTCGGATGATGCGGATCCTCAATGCGTCGAACCCCAGGCTGCAATCTGCGCGCATAGGCCATTTGTTCCCGACCGCAGCAGGAAATCGATTTGTGGATTGGGCAGTACTCATTGCGACGAAGCCTCATGACATTTCCTCCTGGGAGAATCGGCGAAATCAGTCGTTGGTATATGGCTATTAGGACGGTGGCAATCGGGACGGGAAGTGCCCACAGATGGGACTGCTACAATGCCTGTCCGAGGGGACTATGAAGAAGCTGACGGGAGTAATCCGGCAACTGCAGAAGGAAAGACAGCGTGTGCAAGGAGAAATGGAACGGCTTAACGCGGCGTTGACGGCCCTGGGAGGTCTCGGGGGGCCGGAGGGAAAGGCTAA
>JBAVZU010000083.1:0-15715 GCA_049588915.1 Candidatus Sulfotelmatobacter sp. | reverse complement strand
CGCCACATAGCAATGGGGATGGCCCGCCGCCATCATGCGGGCGAGGTCTTTGGGGAACAGCTTCTTTCCTTCCGGAACTTCCGGTCCGGGAGGAGAGAAGGTAGTCATGCCGCCGTAGGGCGTGCGCGACGAAGCCTGGATGCCGGTGTTGGCATACTGCTCGTTGTCGTAGCAGATAATCAGGCAATCGTGATTGCGGTAGAGTGCGCCGGAAATGGAGGCGAGACCGATGTCGGACGCGCTGCCGTCGCCAGCTTCGCAGATGATATTCGGGAATTTACCCTGCCATTTTCCTTTGCGGATCATGGCTTCATACGCAGCGGCCACGCCGGCAGTGAAGCTCCCGGCGCTGCCAATCTGGGTATGAGCCCACGGCACGTTGTAGGGCGTGCACAAATAAGAACTATTCGCGACATACATGCAGCCCGTGGGTCCGACGAGAATAGTGTTGTCGCCGGCTGCCTTGCTCGTCATTCGGTATTGAATTGACGGCCCGCAGCCGGCGCAGGTGCGATGCCCCGGAACGAACGGCTCGGAGGAGGGCAGTTCCGGGTTATAAAAACGCGCACCCTGATTCGGGCTATCGAGAATCGGTAGCAGCTGCCGCTGAACTTCTATGGTTGCCATATTATTCCTCCGACCAAAATCTTTGTATCGAACAGCTCAACGGCGCGGCTGAAGCCGCGCCCTTTCAAAGCTCCTACTCTTCGAATCCAACCCAATGCGTGCGCTTTTCAATTTTTCCGCGCCGTTGGGCCTCCAGCATTTTCTCCGTCATCCAATAAAATTCTTTGAGCACGATGGCCTCGCCGCCCATGCCGGCCATGAACGACAGCACCAGCGGGCGTTTCTCGCTTTCGTAGAGAGCGGCACAAGCTTCGGCATAGAGAACACCGCCGCTGCTGACACTGCCCAGGCCCATGTTGGTCTCGATCACGCCCACCCCTTTGAATTTGCTGAGAACTTCCTTCACGCGGTCGGTTGGATACGGCCTGATGGTTCTGAGCCGGACCATGCCAACTTTGAGTCCGCGCTCGCGCATGTGTTGAATGGCAAACCGCGCCGTAACCGCATGAGCGCCCTGCAGAAAGAAAACTACTTCGGCATCGTCCGTCATGAACTCTTCGACCCACGGATCGTATCGGCGGCCAAAGATTTTGGCGAATTCTTCGTGCGCCTGCTCGATCACCGCCATCGATTCTTCCATGGCCCGCGCCCGCTCCAACTGCAGCGGCGGACCCTGCTCCGGCATGATCTGCGGCCCGTGCGATACAGGATGCCGGGGATCGAGCGGATAAGGATGCTTGTACGGTGGCAAGAATTCTTTGACCTGGCCCGTGTCCGGCAACTCGACATCGCCGGTGATGTGGGAGACGAAGAAACCATCCTGGCAAACCATCTGCGGCAAAAGCACACGCCGGTCTTCACCGATGCGATAGGCAATCAAGTGATTATCGAACGCTTCCTGCGCGTCGCAGGACCAGCCCATGATCCATCCCATATCTCGCGTGGAGAGCGCGTCGGTGTGCTCGGAACCGAAATCGCCGGGAGGATCGAGGGTGCGGTCGGCAATCATCATCTGCACCGGCATGCGGCTGCCCGAGATCGGCGAATATAGTTCGTAGGCGAACTGCACGCCCACTCCCGAGCTTCCGGTGAAAACGCGAGCGCCGGCCGATGCGGCGCCGTGCGCGATGCTCAATTGCGAGTGCTCGCTGTCGGCGACAATGTACTCAGCATCGAGCTCCCCGTTAGCCACCATCTGAGCCAGCGCCATCATCGTCGCGGTGTAAGGGCGAATCGGGTAAGCCGCAATCACGTCGACATCTGCATACTTAGCGGCTTGCGCCGACGCGACACAGCCATTGATTCGCACCGTTCTCTTCTTTACAGGAGTAGCTGTTTGCATATTTCGCTCCGCTCTAAATGGTCTTTGCCGCTCGGTCGCCCAGGTTTCTCAATTCTTCCGCCTGCCGTCCATGGAGACCGGGTGAGATCGCGAAGGCCGTATCCATGCGCACAACGCCGGTATCGAAATCGAGCTCGGGCACGCCCTCGAGGCATCCCGTTGGGCACTCCTCGATACATACGCGGCAACCTTTGCAGTAGTCGACGAGAATTTTGTACATGCCGTTCGAACGCTCCGAACGGGCGATGCAGGGTTCCGGACATACGAGATAGCAGTTGTCGCAAGCATTACAGGTGCCGCAACTGAAACAGCGTCCAGCTTCCTCGACTGCCTGCTCTTCGCTAAACGCCTGAATCACTTCCTCCTGCGTCTTTTTTCGGCTGGCGGGCGCGAGCATGATTTGGTGCAGGCGCGGGAAATGCGGAAAATACGTCATATTCATGCGGTTCAGATCGAAGATAACGTCGACCGCGATGGTGCGCGGCTGCAACTGTTCGCCGCGCATGACCTTGTCCAGATTGAAAGCAACACGCTTGCCATCGCCGACGGCATTCACAACCATCAGCGGTTGCCCGGAACCAAGTTGCGCGATATCGCCGGCGGCGAAGAAGTTTGTATCGTCGAGGCGACCGAACTTATCGATTTTGATGGTGCCGCGTTCGTTCTTGAACTCAGACGGCAGCCAAGCGATCGAGGCTCGCTGTCCCACCGCGATGATCACGTTGTCAACATGAAAGTGCTCGCCAGTCACTTCTCGATTCACCGTGATCGGAGACGCGTTGATAGCGCCGGAGAAGCGAGCCGGGTGCAATTGCAAAGTTTCGACCTTCCCGTTGCCGAGCACCGCCGTCACGGCTCGCCCGTGCATGAGTTCCACGCCCTCTTCGAGCATGTCGTGAAGATCTTCAGGCGAAGCCGGCATTTCCTGGGGGTTGCCCTCAACCGTGATCATGGTTACTTCGATAGCGCCTTGCCGCAATGCTTCACGGGCGCAATCGATCGCAGTGTTTCCGCCACCGATAACGGCGACGCGGGCACCGAGCTTGACCTTCGATGTGCCCATGCCGATGTCTCGAAGGAAAGGAAGACCGTAGAGCACGCCCTCCTTATTTTCGCCCTCGGCTCGAACGCTATTGGGTTCGGTAAGACCGATGGCCAGGACGCAGGCGTCGTAATTCGTTTTCAAATCGTCCCAGGTGACATCTTTGCCGACTTCCACATTGGTCTTGATTTCGATTCCGAGTTCGACGAGGCGCTCGATCTCGCGATCCAGAATGTTCTGCGGGAGCACCCAGTCCGGAATCCCACCGCGATTCAGTCCGCCTGCTTTCGGCGATTTCTCAAGAATGGTCACTTTGTAGCCGAGGCGCGCCAGTTGATACGCGGCGCTGTGGCCGGCGGGACCCGATCCTACAACCGCCACTTTTTTGCCATTAGGCTTGCCAGGTTTAACCACGTCGCGTGGGAGAGCCTGCCCGAGATCGCCGAGAAATCGTTCGACCGCGCGAATCGAAATGGCCTCATCGTACTTCCCGCGGTTGCAGGCTTGTTCGCATGGGTGATAACAGACGCGGCCGGTAACCGAGGGGAATGGCATATCTTCCTTGATGAGGGCATAAGCGTCGAGATACTTGCCACGCTTCACCAGGTCGAGATAGCCCTGGATCTTTTCGTTGGTGCCGCAGGCGTTGTTGCAGGGCGGCAATTTATCGCGGTAGACCGGACGAATCGAACGCCAGTTGCCGGTGGGGAAAAGGTCTTGCCCCTTTTCCTGCGATGGCGCAGGAGTGATGCCTGCGAACGGAATCTTGAGGCGATCGGGAATGTGTGTGCCCTTGGTCGACATGTGGTCCTCTAGTCTTTCCTAAACAGCCACTGGGTTCAGCTTCATGATGTGCAACTGGTCGAGCGCCATTTCGAATGCCCGCTTATTCGCGATCATGGGTTCGATCGTCTCCATTTTGACGATGCCTGTAGTCTTCACCACGGCGGCGATAAGCGGAGCTGCGATATCGGGTGCGATCGATTTGTTGCGCTCGGCGGCACCCTCGGTCGAAAGACGGTCGAGGCCAAGCTCGCCGAGACGATAGTAGAGCCATTTGTGATCGGCGAGGTGAGCGGCGTCCACACAGACTAGCTGCGCCAGTCGCTCGGGACCCGGCACGAAACGAATCATGTAATCCGGCGTGTAGTGGGTGTTGATGACGAGTGTTCCGCCGGGAGGCATGCCGCGCATGTAATCCCAACCCTTGACCATAGTGCCTTCGACCAGCACGACGATGTTGGGATTCTCATTTTCGTAGGTGAGTTCGTTCTCAAGCACCTCGTCGCTCACGCGGCAGTATTTGCGTGTGGGGCAGTTGGTGCGATCGGGATTGTCGACGTAATTTTCCATGGCCTGCGCGTACTTGCCCTCGAGGCGCGCGGAGGCCGAAATGGAGTTCACGATGTCGCGGCCTTCCTTGTCCATAATGATGCCGCGTGTCCAAACAGTGAGTTCGGTGTAACTCATGGTCAACCCTCGTTATGACTCAATCGGATGCCTCAGGACAAAAATCCGGGGCGGTGCTCGTATCGTTCGTACTTTTCAATCGCGTGGGAAAGCAACTATCAGAATCAATGACTCTGGTGAAATCACTGCGCAAGACTACGAAAGGTGCCCTGCGCGCGCCTTCCTGAAACTCGGCAATCGCCAGTAGGGTGGCTTTCTTACACAGGCTTTCGATATCGGCTCCGGTGAGTCCTTCCAGCCGCAAGGCGAACTCGTCGAAATCAACATCGGGCGCGAGCGGAGCGCACCGGCAGCTAAGGCGCATGATAGAGGCACGATCGGCGGCATCGGGCTTATCGAAGTGAAGTATGTAATCGAAGCGCCCGCTGCGCATCAGGGCCGGATCGATCCTCTCGGGACGATTGCTGGCGGCCAGCAGGATCACGCCCTTGACGTCGCGCAAATTGTCGATCTCACGGAGCAATTGGCTGAGAATTCTTTGAAACACATCCGAGCCGAATTGATCGGCGCCGAACTTCGGCGCGAGCGCATCGATCGTATCGAAGAAAAGAATGCAAGGCGCGGCTCGTCTTGCCTTCTTGAAGACTTCGCGCAGCGCCCGCTCGGATTCGCCCAACCACTTTGAATAGAGTTGCGGGCCATCGATGGCGATCAGCGGAATCTGCTTTTCGCCGGAGAGTGCTCGTGCGAGCGCGGTCTTCCCCGTGCCCGAGGGTCCGACGAGCAGGATGCCGCGCGGCGGCGCCAATCCGACCTGTTCGTAAATTTCGTCGCGCATGTGGGAGTGCTCGACGACGGCATCGAGCATTCGCTTAACCTCGTGCAAGCCTCCGAGCGAGGCGAAGGTCGACGAGCTTTTCTCGATGAAGAACTCGCGAGTGGCGCTGGGTTCTACTTCTTTCAGTCCCGCGAGGAAATCTTCGCGCGTGACCCGCAGGGCAGCGAGTTCAGCCGACGCGGCACAGTCGGTTTCAAGGGGGGCGTTGGAGAGAAAGCGGCGCAACGCAATCATGCCGACTTCCTGCCCGAGCGCTTCCAGATCGGCGCCGACGAAACCATGAGAATGCTCGGCGATCTCGCGCAAGTCGACATCGGGTGCGAGCGGCATGGCGCGGGTGTGAATGCGCAGAATTTGCAGGCGCGCCTGCGTATTCGGAACACCGATTTCGATTTCGCGATCGAAGCGGCCAGGGCGTCGCAGCGCCGGATCCAGCACCTCGGGAATATTGGTCGCACCGATGACGATCACCTGGCCACGTGCGACAAAGCCATCCATCAAGCTGAGAAGCTGCGCCACCACACGCTTTTCGACCTCACCAGCCACGTCGGTTCGCTTGGGAGCTACGGCATCAATCTCGTCGATGAACAGAATCGCCGGAGCGTGGCGCGCCGCTTCCTCGAAAACTTCGCGGAGTTTGGCCTCGCTCTCGCCATAGAACTTCCGCATAATCTCAGGGCCGTTGAGATGAATGAAGTGCACCCGGCTTTCGGCCGCCACGGCACGCGCCAGCAGCGTTTTGCCGGTTCCGGGCGGACCATACAAAAGAACTCCTTTCGGCGCAAGAATTCCCAACTGCTCAAAGATGCGTGAGTGCTTGAGAGGCAGCTCGATGATTTCCCGCACGCGCGCGACTTCGCGCTCCAGCCCGCCGATATCTTCGTATGACACCGCGGGAGCGCGAGCGATGGTCTGGTCGCCATCCACGATGCGTATGTCGGTGCGGTTCCCAATGACGACAGGCCCGGAAGGAATCGTGCGCACGACCTGAAAGTTCACCGCCTTGGCAAATGTTGGAACTCGCACCACGCAACCCGCGATGACTGGGACGTCGACTAGATCCTGCAGCATGCGATCGGGCGCGATGGTGGCGGGCGCAGCCCCCACCCATAACGGTGACAGGCGAACGGCCACTGCCTGAGCGTGCTCGACGGGAGTCACTGTGACTTGCTCCTGCAATCCCGCGCCGCAATTGCTGCGGCAGGTCCCGTCGATCTGAACCATGCCCTCGTAACTTTCGCTGGAAACTTCGGCGCGCGCCACAGCGATCGTGCCACCGGTAATTTTGAGCACGTCGCCAGAATTGGCAGTCATGCGCCGCAAGTCAGCCGGGGCCAGGCGCGCGATGCCATGGCCGATATCCTGAATGCGCGCTTCTGCTACGCGCAGCGTGAAGCTCGCCGCGTTAGATGGCGAAACTTCCGGAGCGCCGGCGGTGCCGGCTATGTGATTTGCCAGTTCGGACAATCCACGATCCTCAACTACCGATGTCTAGTTTCCAGTTAACGAACCCCGGATTCGTAGGCGCGATGGCCTACCGTTCACTCTTAGCGGTCGCTAATCCCACAGGATGGCGAATCGCGAACAACCCAACCACCGAAAAGATAGTCTGTTACTCGATCTCTTCGAGCACGATCTCTTCGACGTCTTCAATGTGCCGCCGCATGGCTGCATTTGCTGATTCCGCATCTCTACGCTTGATGGAAGCAAGAATTCGCCGGTGGCCCGCCAGTGACTTTTTTGGGCGGCCTTCCACCTGCAAAGAGCGTTCCCGTGTTTCGCGCAGCAGGTCCATCAGAATATCGAGCACCTTCAGCACGACATTGTTACCCGAAGCCAGCGCAATGCTATAGTGGAACTCTGCGTCTTCGGCGATTGTCGTTTCTCCACGAGCCAATTTGTCTTCCTGCCGTTGCAGAATCTCTTCCATCTCCAGGACTTCTTCGGGAGAAGCATGCGTCGCTGCGCGGGCCGCCAGAGGCGGTTCCAGCATCTTGCGGAAATCCAGAAGTTCAGCGACCACCACTTGCTTGTGCTTCAGAGCATTCGCGAAGGGATTGATCAACGAATCCGCAGATACTTCGCGGACAATGGTGCCCGCGCCTTGACGCGGTTCGACGAGGCCCATCAATTCCAAACCTCGAATCGCATCACGAATCGAACTGCGACTCACCTGCAGCAACTCCGCCAGTTCACGCTCCGACGGAAGTTTGTCGCCAGGTTTCAGTTTCTTGAGGATCAGACGCTCGATCTGCCGGGCTACTTCTTCGTAGACTTTGTTTTTTCGAATCGCTTCGAAGTCGGATTTTAGCGGGGCAGCCACCACGACCTCCAAGTGGTCCGATAAGTAGACCAGCGACCAAAGGAGTATACCCCCGTTGTCAAGTCTCTAGCAAGTGCGGGGATGAACTTCATCTGGTTTGAGACGGCACCTCAAAGTACTAGATTAGATTTATTTGTTGCAGCGTTACGGCTTGGGATCGTCAATTCGTTGCGGCCGAGCTACAGACTCCGCCAGCAGCTTCGCGCAGTTATATACGGTACGCGTGCAGGTCATCGAGAGTCCTACCCGCTCTCCTAATTCCACGACTGCGCCCACCAGCGCTTCCAGTTCCATCGACCGGCCGGCTTCCAGATCCTGCA
This sequence comes from Candidatus Sulfotelmatobacter sp., assembly GCA_049588915.1. Lineage (GTDB taxonomy): Bacteria > Acidobacteriota > Terriglobia > Terriglobales > Acidobacteriaceae > Sulfotelmatobacter. Next base: position 7,873 of record JBAVZU010000083.1, on the reverse strand, counting down.
GCATCGAAGTTTTATGCTCACCAACTTTTTCCGCGCCGGCAATTCGCTGATCGATGGAAATCGGCAAATCCATTCCCAGCTTGTGCGAGACTTCCTCTACTTCTTGCATGATGTTGCGGATCACCGAACACACGCCCGGATCGCGCACCATTTGCACCAGCGTGGCGCGGGTTAGAGCGCTCACCGGATTAAAAGAAGCGTTGCCCAAAACTTTCACCCAGATTTCATGCCGGATGCGGGTCGTGACCGGGCAGCGCAATCCGGATGCAATGAGAGCTTCGGCAATTTTGCGCAGGCGATCGGAGCGCGACCCATCTGGCTCGCCGAGAGAAATTCGATTTCCCTCGATGTGTTGAACGATACCGGGCGCGATAATCTCCGTCGAAAAATAAACGATCGATCCAATCACGCGACGCGGTTCAATGGCAGACGAAATGACGCCGCCGGGATCGACGCGCTCCAGGCGCAATCCTTCCCAATCACCGCCGAAACCCTGGAAGTACCACCAGGGAATTCCATTCTGAGTGCTAACGACCGCTGTATCTGTTCCGAGAACAGGCTTTAAGTGCGCGGCAAGCTGCGGCAGGCCGTGTGCCTTCACCCCAAGGAAGACTACGTCCACGGGACCTACCTCTTCCAGAGAAGCGGCAATTGCAGGCCGCGCGGCAAAATCACCTTCGTTACTTTTTACCTGCACGCCGTGCTCCTGCATGGCGCGAAGATGCGGCCCGCGGGCGAACAACGTTACGTCGAATCCAGCATGCGCCATGCGCGCGCCGATGTAGGCGCCGATGGCCCCTGCGCCCGCGATCAGAAATCTCATTGCTGGTTATCCACGAGCGCGGTAGCGACCGCGCGACGGCGAATTTTCCCGGTCGCCGTGGTTGGGATACTTTCGACCAGATAGATTTTAGTTGGGCATTTATATTCGGCCAGATGCTCACGGCAATGCTTAATGAGTTGGGACTCGGAAGCACCACCAGTTTCGTGCAGCACAACAGCTGCGCCCACTTCTTCGCCCAGGGTAGGATGCGCACAGCCGAATGTCACCGCCGCCGCGACTGCCGGATGCCGTAACAAAACTTCATCGACCTCATGAGGCGCGATGTTCTCGCCACCGCGAATGATGATGTCTTTGATCCGTCCGGTCAGATGCAGATAGCAATCTGAATCAAGAAATCCCTGATCGCCAGTGCGGAACCATCCATTCACGAAAGCGCGAGCGTTCGCCTCGGGATTATTTTCGTATCCACGAAAAACATTTGCCCCCTGGATCGCGATCTCGCCCCGCTGGTTGGTATCGAGATGATTGCCTTCCGCATCCATAATGCTGATGCGAAGACCAGTGCCTACGCCCACCGATCCTGCCTTGCGGTGGCGCGGAGGCAGAGGATTCGATGTCATCTGGTGGGCGGCTTCGGTCATTCCGTAGGCCTCTACAAAGGGCACGCCGAAAAGTCCCTCCATCTTGTGAATCAGCTCTGGCGACAGGGGCGCGCTGCAGGAACGGATGAAGCGCAATGAGGCAGCTTCTGCCGGCTTGTGATGCGTCCGCGCCAGCAGGAGTTGATGCATCGTGGGAACTCCCGAATACCAGGTCACACGATTCTCGCGCACCATCCGCCAGAACGAGAGCGCATTGAATTTCGTGGGAACCACGACCGTGCCGCCGGAAAGCAATGTAGCCATGGTCGAAGCGATTAGTCCATGGATGTGAAATAGCGGCATGATGCAGAGCGAGACATCCTCGCCGGTAAGCGCATAGGCGTTCGCGATATTTGCGGAAGAGACCGCCAGATTGAAGTGCCGCAGCGGCACTCGCTTGGGGCGTCCCGTACTCCCGCTGGTGTGCAGGACGAGCGCAATGTCATCGGCCGTGGGCTCGGCTGCCGTAACGCCACTGGGAGCGTCGACTATATTCACCTCGCCCCGCTCACTCATCTCCACGGAAAATACTGGAATATTGCGGTCCTTCGCCGCAGTGCGCACAAACTCCGCGCCCACTGGCGGGCAAAGCAAAATCCGGGCGTTGGTGTCGCCCAGAAAGAAATGAAATTCTTCGTAAGGATAGGCGGGGTTCAAAGGAGCTGCGGTACCGGCAATCGAAGCAGCGAGAAAGCTGACAATCGCGGGCAGTCCATTCGGCAGCGCAATCGCTACCGCATCGCCTCGGCGAACGCCGGCCGATGCCAAAGCGTTTGCCATGGCGAGAACCTGCTGCCGGAGCGAGTTGTAGGTGATATTAATTCCAAGCTCGGGAACGGCAATTGCCGTGTGACTATCGGCAAAATGCAAAACATCAAGAAGCGTCTGTACCGACTTGAGTGTCATTCGTTCACGGCTCTAGCGCGGTCTTTGGATGATTGGCCGACCTTGTGCGTTGTCGCTAAACCTGAGGAATAGGGCGGCGGTTCAGACTGGCGTCACGCGCATTAAGCTTTCTCTCCTCTAGACCTTGTAGCCCTCTGCGCCCAGGGTTTTCTTGAACTCCTTTAGAAAAAACTGCACATTGTCTTCGGTGGCCAGAGGGCCCATCACTCCGATGCGGAAGATTTTGCCGGCCAGCGGTCCGAAACCGCCGGCGATTTCAATGCCCGGATCGTCCAACAGTCTTTTGCGAACTTTGGCCTCATCCACCCCTTGGGGCACGCACACCGTATTCAGCGTCGGGATTCGGTGCTCTTCAAGAACATGCATGCGCAAACCCATCGCTTCAACGCCCTTGACGAAAATCTTGCTGCACCGGCGATGCCGTTCCCAACGGTTCTCGATTCCTTCTTCGGCGATCACCATGAGCGCCTCGCGCAGGGCGTAAAACATGGAGATGGGCGCGGTGTGATGATAGCGGTGAGAAACGGTCGAGTAGTCGTGAATCAGTTTGAGGTCCAGATACCAACTCCGCGACGGAGTAGTGCGGGCACGCAGGAATTCCATTGCTCTCGGCGACATCGCCATCGGGGATAAACCTGGAGGACAGCTCAGCCCTTTTTGCGTGCAACTGTAGGCAACATCGATTCCGATCTTGTCGAACTCAACCGGCACTCCCCCGAGCGATGTAACGCAATCCCCGATGACGAGGGCGCCGGCATCGTGAGCCGCGGCACAAATCGCCCGCCCCGATTGCAATGCCCCTGTCGAAGTCTCCGCATGAACAAAACCAACCACCTGGGGCTTTTCGCGGCGAATAAACTCCGTCGCTTCATCGTCCGCAAAGGTTTCGCCCCAAGCTTTTTCGAGGCGTACGACGTTCGCACCCTGACGCTTCGCCATGTCGGTAAGCCGATCGGAAAAATATCCATTTGCAAAGATGGCAAACTTGGCTCCCGGCTCCACGAAGTTGGCTACCGCAGCTTCCATGCCCGCGCTGCCCGTACCCGAGATCACCAGTGTGGCGCCCTCCGTCGTTCCAAAAACCGGCTTGAGCAACTGCTGAACATCTTCCATGACCTTGATGAAGTAAGAGTCGAGATGTCCGACAATCGGCTTCGATAGCGCCTCGTAAACGCGCGAGTGAACCATGGTCGGCCCGGGTCCAAACAGGTAGCGTCGAGGCGGCTGCAACGCGGGCAAGTGAACTGCTGGGGTTTGGTCGATGGCGCTCATAGTCCTCGTTTCCGTGGAGACAGGGACGTAACAATATCAGGCACGGAGCGGATAATTTACAGAAATCCGTCCGGAACTGCAATCGCCACGCTAAATCGGCGAGTGGTGTCCCTGCACGATCATTTCCTCGGCGATGCGGCGAGCTTCAGGGAGAGTGGCCGCCGCCGTACGATCAATCTCGGCTGGCAGGTCTTTTTGAATCTTCGCCAGCTCCTCATCAAAAATACGGGTTATCAATTCCGCGGAGTGCTCCATGGACTTGCCATCATCGCCTGGCACTTTGACCTTGTGCTTCACCCTCTGCGCGATCATCAAGCGGTAGATGCGATCGGTCGCTAAATCCTCCATATAGCCATCGAGCAGGCTCGCGCCCTTGCCGTTCAGCACTCCATTTCGATAACGAATCACGGTGCGCACGGCAGCGCGCGTGCCGGCAAGCGTCGTGGCGCCCACACCCTTCGGGATCGGCCGCAAGTCAGGATGCGCATTTAGCAAATTCGGCCGTTTTGCAATCTGATTAGGAAAAGGAAACTGTGCCACGGCGATCTCGTTCTGATCGGGATGCCCGGTCCAGGCTCCGTCCATCAGGCAGTCGGCTTCATTCTTTTTATCCTGCTTGAGGACTTTTAAAGCGCGTTCGTTCAATTCCGGGTCCGTCCGGCTGGGGTACAGTGCGGTCATTCCGCCGATCGCGTGCGCCCCGTGCTTGTGGCAGATTTCCGGCATCAGCGTGCGAAAATTCTGAAAGAACGCCACATCATGCGGGATGGTGTTGCGATCCGGCAAAATCCAATCGGGATCTTCGATCATGAAATGAATCAGCGAGGCCATGTAATCCCACCGGCCAAGATTTAATCCCAGGCAATGTTCGCGCAGATTAAAAAGAAATTCCTCCATCTGATAGACCAGCGGGTGTGCTTCCACCAGCGCCATGCACTTGATGTAGTCGTGAGGCAAGCTTTTCTGTTTAGCGAATGCCTGGAAGAGATCCCGCCACCAGAAGGCCTCCTCGGCCGACTCGCTTTTGGGGATATACACGGAGAAATTGTGCGGTAGCCCGGCGGGGTCGATTTGATACCAGATCATCGCCAGATCGAAGAGCGAGGCTGACATGATCTCATTCTTGATCACCCCGCCCTGGCTAATGTGCAAGCCGCGGGGGCGCACCCATGTGACGGTCTTCGAGCGCTGCACCGTGACTTTCTTCTGCCGCTTCTTGTCGTCGTAACTCAGCTCATATTTGTAGGCCGCCAAGGTGTTCTGAATCGCCAGCATGATGTGATCCCACGCGTTCGCCGTGGAATCTTCAATGTCGATCATGACGGCAGGCGAGCCTGAGTTCAGCAGTTTCACCGTCAGTTCCCCATCATCAGCGGGGCCAGTCATCTGGTTGCGCTGGTCGGCGCACCAGCCGGGCATTTCGATTCGCCAGTCCGACGTAGTCGCTTCCGAGGCTGGCAAGTAGTCAGGCGGATGCCCGCTATGAGATGCCTGTAACACTGCTGCGCGCTTCGCAATCAGCTTTTGCTGCCAGGGCGTGAATTTCTTGTGAAGAGGTATTAGAAAATCGAGAAATCCCGTTGGCAGATCTTTCTCGGGATTCAGGTCGGCGGGCGCGTAGTTCATGCCCTGCGGGTTCATGTTAATTATCCACCGCCAGATTATTGAATGCGACCAAACATTAAGATATCGACGCAGCCCATTATAACTCTCGTCGCGGAGGGCTTCACTTAGAAAAAGCGCTGGTCGCAGCGACATCACAACGATCAGTGATCGATTGCCCCGAAGTCAGTAACTCCGCATCAGTAACTAGCGCACCGTGATAAAGAAATACGCGCTCATCGCGAGTCCGATGCAGATCACAACGATCCTCACCTTGCTGGGATCGGCCTTCTGTGCGTAGTGCGCACCGAACCAGCCGCCTGCAAGAGAACCTGCCACCATCACTGCGCACTGCGGCCACAACACGGCACCGGCGACGACAAAAGTGACCACGGCTGCGGCATTAATGGCGACAGCGAGGACGGTTCTGATCGCGCCCATCGCGTGAATATCGCGCATTCCCAGCATCGCGAGCATGGCCAGCGACATGAATCCGATCCCCGCGCCAAAATATCCTCCGTACACCGAGACCAGGAACTCCGCGATAGAACTGATAATGATCGCCTGCCAGGACGTCTCCCGCAGATCATCCACCGCCGCTCGCTTCCCTGCCAGCGTGCGAATCGAGCCTCCGAACGCGAAAAGCAAAGTACCACCGAGCAGCAGCCACGGAACAATACGAAGAAAAGTATGCTGCGGCGTCTTAAGCAGCAGCAGTGCTCCCGCCCAGCCTCCGCCAATGCTGGTGATCAGCAACGGGGCCAATAACCGCGCTGGCACGTTCAGCCGTTTCAGGTAAGCGAGTGCGCTGGCCGCCAACCCGGGCCACAGCGCGACCGTGTTCGTCGCATTGGCTAACACAGGGGGAACGCGAGCAAACAGCAACGCCGGAAAAGAGATGAAACTTCCGCCGCCGACAAAGGCGTTTAAAGCGCCGGCGATCCCGGCGGCAAAGAGCAGGAAGATGGCTTGTCCGAAATGTAGATCCATAGAAGGCATTCAGTAGAAGGCGAGAGACTCCTTCAGCAGCAGTAAGCCAGGCTGGCAACAACCTATCAGGAACCTGGCCTGGAGCCGAAATTATCCCTGGAGAACTACCTCCTGCGAGGCATCCAAATCTCTTAATGTGATTTAAATCGCACTTGTAAACCGTAGTTAACCTATTGCACAGCTATCGCTTGGCCGACTTTCAGGAAAACTCTTGACAGCCATGGTATCGATGTAGTAAGACTTCGCCCCGGTGGCAATGGTCCGCTTTTCAGACCGGCTAAGAAATCCATTTCGCTCGATCTTGCGATATTTATCAACCTCTCGGCCGACCAAATGAAGCGGGGCTTCGCCTGTGTGCCTGACCGCTAGAGGGCGTGCCCTTTAGCACATCGCCTCGGAGAGGAAACACATGCGCACGCTAACAAGGTTTTTGGTGCTTCTCGTCGGTTTCATAACACCAGCTTCCCTCCTGCTTGGTCAAGACACGGATCTCTCCAGCAAAACCGCTGGATCGACCCCTGTGGCCGCCACGAAGGAAGAAGTGAACCAGTTGCGAAGCGAAGTTGCGGCGCAGCGCAAAACCATCGAGGAGCTGAAGGCTCTGGTCGAGAAGCTGGCAGGCGTAAAAGTTTCAGCCACCGACAATAGCCCAGTGCAAATTCGGCCGGTTGCGGAATCGACAGCGAGCAGCGCACAGCCGGTTTCTGCGCCCAGCGTGGGCACGCCTCGACTGATGAATGCAGTTCTCCTGGATGCGATGCCGGAACCCGCCGCCCCAGTCCTGGGTCAAAACGCAGCAGCCGCTCCCAAGAAAGACGCTCCGCTTACGGCGGGATGGAACGGCGAGCACTTTTTCATCCGAAGTTCGGACGGCCAGTTCAGCATCAGTCCCTACGGATACGTAGACAATGATTACCGGGCGTACAAAGGCGACGGCGCACCCGCCGATACTTTTGTTTTGCGCCGTGCTCGCTTCGGTTTCCAGGGGAATTACGGTTCCCACTTTGATTTTGCCCTACTCACCGATGCGGCCGCGACCAGCGGGTCCGTAGTGCGCGATGTTTACCTTAACGTAAGAATTCGGCCTGAGTTCCAATTCCAGGCGGGCCAGTTCAAGACGCCTTTCGCTCAAGAATCCGGAACGGGCGCCACCAACCTGGACTTCGTCGAACGCGGATTCCAGGCCATGTTGTATCCATCGGCAGCTTCTGCATTTCGCAGCCCCGGCGTAGCCTTCCACGGGGATATTGGTGGTGGCGTCATGCAGTACTGGGTAGGGGCGTTTAACGGCAAGGGATATGCGCTTGTTAACACGACCAATCAGGCGGAAGTGATTGGACGGCTTCGCTTCTACCCCTTCCGTAAATCGAATAGCAGTTGGTTCAAGGAGTTTGCTTTTGGCGGGGCTATTGATCGAGGCCGTTCGAGGGGTCTTTCCGGGGATCAAAGCTTTAGCGGCACGCTGCCCGATCAGGCGTACACCTTCTTCCCCCAGTTCGCCATCAATGGCCCGATCCAGCGCTACAACGGAGAGTTTACGTACATCAAGTCGTCGTTCGCTCTACGCGGCGAATTCGATCAGCTCAATATGTCTCGCAACAATACTGGCTCCGAGCAAGCCGGAGGCCTTGGCTTCGTAAGCCTTCCCTCAATCATCGCCAAGGCTTGGGACATCAGT
>JBAVZU010000082.1:0-2697 GCA_049588915.1 Candidatus Sulfotelmatobacter sp. | reverse complement strand
TACTTCTGCACTGTGTAGCCAGTATCCGAGAAATTGTTCTGAGTCAAGGCATACTGGGAGATGTTCGGTTGAGGGTTGCGGCCGGCCACAGCAGTGATCACGTTTGCCCCAGTAACAGGCAATCCGGTGGTGGGCGAGTATGCTCCTTGGTTGAAAGGTCCTGCGCCGGCACAAACCAGCGTGCCATCGCCAAGCGTCGGCTCAGCGCAAGTATTTGCGTTGAGCGTAGCGGCAGGGCTAACGCCGTGATTGTTGGTGTTGTAGAAGTTCGAGGTCGCGCTATTCAGAATGTCGTTGTAAGGGTTGGCGTTGAATGACACGTAATTCGGGATGAAGAAAATCCCGAATCCCCCGCGAATTACAGTCTTGGAATCCAGCGAGTACGCAAATCCAAGCCGCGGCAGAACTTGCTTGTAGGAAAGAGGCAGGTTGTTCCGGCTCGTGTTTGCTCCGGTCCCGACCAAGAAGACGTCGCCCGGACAAGCGCTGCCCGCTACGCCGCTGCATCCCGTCACAGAGGCGTTTGTGGCGGTCGGATTGAAGTAACTCAATTTGTCATACCGCTCCGACCAAGGGCCTTGCAGCTCGTAACGCACACCCAAGTTTAAGGTCAGCTTGGGGGTAGCATGCCAGGTATCACCGAAGTAAAAAGCCCGGTAAGTCTGTTTACCGGAAATCGGCCCGGAAATCACCAGCGAGCCCGTGGTCTGGTTCCCGAATGCGGCTCCCACGCCGTTGCCGTAGCCGAGGAGGAAGTCGGCGAAATCCTCGCCGTTACCCGCCCCAGCTCCTGCCACGTTGCCAGCGCCTACCGTACCCGGTACGGCAGAGGTCCATGAACCTGCGAAGGAGATTAAGCCTCCGCCCGTGTTGGTTTGCAGGTAGTTGTCATAGCCTTCCTCCAACTGCATGCCCCAAGCGTAGGTGTGGTGTCCTCGGATCATGGTTACCTGCGGCGAAATATTGAACTGTGTATTGAAGTCGCCAATGGAGCTTTGACCCTGGCTGCAACCGACCAATGAGTCGTTCTGCGCGAAGCAAGGAGTGAGTGGAGTTCGCTCGATGCTGGGAACGAGTGGGTTATAAGACGCCGGCCAGCCTTCTTGCGTCACATCGAAGCCGCTGTTGATAGGATCTCGAAGATAAATGAACCGGCTGATATTCGCGCTAAGGTTGAAGATGGTATTCGGAGTGATCGCGTAGTTATAGCCCAGAGCCACGCTCTTGCTTTTGGTGTTTTCCGCGCAACGATCTTTGCAAAGTCCAGTTGCGAAGGGATCCTGGGCCAGGCTGAGCAGCTTCCAGTAAGTAAAGCGGCCAAAAATGGTCTGCTTGCTGTTGATCGTCTGATCCACGCGGGCCACGTATTCGTTGGTGTCGCCGCCAGTGCTGGCGTCCTTCAAAAAGTTAAGGACAGTTCCTCCGCCAGTGGGATCTGCGATCAGTTTATTCAACAAATAGGCCGAGGTTGGATTGATCTGATTGCCCACTGTCGGAGCGTTCGTCTGGCAAAAAGTCGTCAGATCCGCTATGCAGTTGAACGGATAAGGCGCGCGCGTAGAGGTGAGCGACGTCGCGGTGAGAGGATTGTAAATCTGGTGAACCGGGACGCTGGCATTCGTGTCGTTGCAAACCCCCGCCCCGCTGAAACCTGTAAGGCAAAGGTCGGAAAAGTCTCCCATACGCTCTTGTAGCGTGGGTACCGTGGTGTTAAACGGCGTACCTTGACGCAACCGGAAACCTTCATAACTGAAGAATACGAAGGTCCTGTTCTTTATGACTGCTCCGCCCACCGCGGCGCCAAACTGGTTTTGCGTGAAAGGCACCGGCTTGTTCGGGGTGCCATTGTCGATCTCGGATTGCTTGTTAAAGAATTCATTGGCATTCAAAACCTTGTTCCGGAGATATTCATACCCCTCGGCATGCCAGGTGTTGGTTCCGGATTTGGTACTCATGTTGATGACACCACCGGCGAACTTGCCCCACTCCGGCCCCAGATTGTTGTCCTGCACCTTGAACTCAGCAATCGAGTCCTGGGTCGGCACCACAAAGGGTAGGTTGATGTAGCCGATGTTTAGGGGTTGACCATCCAGGTACTCAGCCCCCTCATTTGCGAAAGCGCCACCCATCTGGTAGTTGGCGAAATCGAACGGATTCTTGCCCACCACATTCCCTTGCGTGCTGCCTTGCGGCACAACCGACGGCGTGATCGTCGTGAGGTTGAAAATGTTGCGTCCGTTCAGAGGGAGTTCGTTCGCTTCGCGCTGATCGACGACCGTGCCAAGAGAGGAACTCTCGGTCTGCAGCAGCGGAGTCTCTGACGTGACCTCAACCACCTGGCTGACTTCACCAACTTGCAGGGCCGCATCCACACGCGTATTCTGCGCCACGTCAACGGTGACATCATTGCGAACGAAGTGCTTAAAGCCCTGTTTTTCCACGTCAATCCGATACTGCCCTGGGAATAAGTTCACGAAATTAAAGAGACCGTCAGCCCCACTGGATTGGGTGCGCTTTTCCTGTGTGCCCAAGTTGGTCAACGTTATATTCGCGTCCGTAACAGTCGCTCCCGACGTATCTGTGACCGAACCGGCGACCGAGCCGTAGGTATTTTGGCCGTAGAGAGTAACGGAAGCTGAAAACAGTACGGCTAGCGACAGCAGCAGCGCGAAGAGTTTGCGACTTGGCATGGATGGC
>JBAVZU010000081.1:0-3010 GCA_049588915.1 Candidatus Sulfotelmatobacter sp. | reverse complement strand
ATAAAGCCGTTCCCGCCGATTAGGAGGATGCGCATAGGCTTAGACTAAAGCATAAGAAAGACGCTTTGGAAGTAAGAGAAGTTCTTTCGCTTTCACATAGGCCATTCGAGGCAGGGTTCTTGGGAACTGAGAAGGTGCTCTTGCGAAACCTTGATTCCGGGCTTAGCTAGGGGTAGAGTCATGGAAGTGCATTCCTGCGGGTAATCCTATATGTCCAGTCAAGGTAAGACTTACTTAAAATTTGGCGCGGCAACGGTGGTCATACTGCTGTTGCTGGGCTACCTCGCGTACACGGGCGTGCAGGACAGCAAGAGCTATTACGTCACTATCAGCGAGTTGCACAAGATGGGGAATGGCGCTTACACCAAGCGGCTGCGGGTGGCGGGGAATGTGCAGCCGGGGTCGATCAAGCGCACCGGAACGCATGTTCAGTTTGTGCTGATGGAGCAGGATCAGCTGCTCTCGGTGGATTACACCGGAACCGAGGCGCCCCCCGATACTTTCAAAGACGATTCTCAAGCACTCGCCGATGGCAGCTTTGGACGGGACGGAGTCTTTCATGCGAAGGCGCTGCAAGCCAAGTGCGCGTCGAAGTACGCTCCGCAGCAGCCAGGCAACCAGATGCAGGCCGAACCGGCGAAGAGCATGACGCAGGCCACACCTCCTTCCAATGGAATGGGGAATTAGAGACCTTTTCGGCAGGCCCCGTGCGGTTTCTCGAAGTCGGCTGGCGGCCCGATACGTCTGGGCCGCTGGACAGCCGAGGGCGGCTGTCCCCACATTCCCTGCGGTAACTCAGGCCCTCGCGTCATCTCCTCGACTTCGCTGGGCGCTTTCGCTATCTTCTAGTTGCCTCCAACTGAATGCAATGAGTGTGAGCGCTCCTGAAATCCCGGCCGCTGGAATCATCTCCGTCCGCAACCTGATCAAACAGTTTGGCCGTTTCGCGGCTTTGCGGGGAGTGGAAGCGGAATTTGCGGGTGGCCAGTTCCACGTGATTCTCGGGGACAACGGGGCAGGGAAGACTACGCTGCTGCGAGCCATGGCGGGGTTGGCGAATCCAACGCGCGGGACGATTTCGATCCTGGGGAAGAAGCCGCAGGATGCCTGCCGCGAGGTTGGCTACATGGCGCATCCATCGTTGCTTTATGACGAGATGAGCGGCATGGAGAACCTGCGCTACTTCGCGCGTCTCTACGACATCCCCGGCGACGAGCGTTGTGAGCAGGTGATTCGGGCTGTGGGGCTTGAGGCTGAGTTGTCGCGGCCGGTGGGGAAGTATTCGCAGGGCATGCGGCAGCGCATGTCGTTAGCGCGGGCGATTCTGCACGATCCCAGAATACTGTTGCTGGATGAGCCGTTTTCCAATGTGGATGTGCACTCGGCGCGGGAGATGGTTGGCTTGCTCAAAGGCATGCGCGATGCCGGCAAAACCATTTTCGTGGTCACGCATCAGGCTCCGCTGCTGGAAGGCGTGGCCGATGAATTTGTGTGGATGCGAGCCGGGCAAATCGTTGACCGGACATCGAACCTCACATCGGGGCTCACGCGAGTGGAGCAACTGTGAAATCGTTCTGGTCGATCACGCTCGCCACGCTGGCCAAGGACATCCGCCTGGAGTGGCGCTCGAAAGATGCGCTCAACGCCATGCTGTTCTTCTCTTTGCTCGTGGTTGTGATCTTTGTTTTTTCCTTCGATCCTCTGGCAGAAGAATCGCGGCACATCGTTGGTGGTCTGGTTTGGGTGGCATTTTTGTTTGCTGCCGTGGTTGCTCTAAACCAGACCTGGGCGCGGGAATTGCGCAACCAGGTGCTCGATGCCTACCGCGTGTCTCCCGCGCCGGCGACTTCGCTGTTCCTGGCCAAAGCGTTGGGGAATTTCATATTGGTGAGCATACTGGAAGGGCTGATGGCGCCTCTGTTTGTGATTTTCTATAACCTGCGCGTGCTTGGTCCGGCATGGCAATTGATTCCGGTGGCGCTGCTGGGAACCTGGGCGCTGGTGGTGAATGGCACGTTCTTCGCAGCCATGTCGCTGCGCACGCGCAGCCGCGAACTGATGCTGCCGCTGCTTCTGTTCCCGGTTTCCATTCCGGCCGTGCTGGGGATGGTTGCGGGCACTACCAGCATTCTTACGGGAGACAATCCTGCGCACTTCTGGATCGTATTGCTTCTCACCTACGATGTGGTGTTTACTACAGCTTGTGTCGGCTTGTTCGACACGGTGTTGCAAGCGGAATGAAGAAAGCTTTTCCCATCCTGGCCGTTCTGACGGCGGTTCTGCTGGTCTACGCGTTTTATCAAGCAATATTTGTCGCGCCTACGGATGCCTTGCAGGGCGACGTGTATCGCATTATTTATTACCACGTGCCGTCGGCGTGGACGGCCTTCCTGCTGTTCTTTATCAACTTCATCGCTTCGGTGCAATACCTGGCGAATGCGAAGCCGTCGTCGGAACGCGCTGCAAAATGGATTGTGATCGCGATCGGAATTGTCGGCGTCATCGTGCCGTACGTTCCTTCAGTGCGGCAGTGGCTGCAGACGATTGGAATGTATCCCAGTTCAGCCGCGACCACGGCTTTGATGATTCCGGCTGTCTATTTTCTGATTGCAAAATTATTCCCCGGGCAGAATCTTGACGTGCTCGCGGTGACCGCGGCGGAAGTGGGTGTGGTTTTCTGCACCATCGTGCTGATTACCGGACCCATCTGGGCGCGGCCGGTGTGGGGCATCTGGTGGGCGCCGGGAGACATTCGGCTGACCTCGACACTGGTGTTGTGGCTGATTTATCTGAGTTATCTGGTGCTGCGGCGTTTCTCCGACAGCGCGCAGACGCAAAAACTGGCGGCGGTTCTGGCGGTGTTTGGTGCGCTCGACGTTCCGCTGGTTTATTTCTCGATATGGTTTTTCCGTACGCAGCATCCGCAGCCGGTGATTGGCGGCGGCGGTTCCATGGATCCGCGCATGTTGCATGTTCTGCTGATCAGTTGGATGGCGTTTCTGTGTTTCGC
>JBAVZU010000080.1:0-6471 GCA_049588915.1 Candidatus Sulfotelmatobacter sp. | reverse complement strand
GGAAATGCTCCGTGATCGGGATTATCTTCGCCATTGGGTGTAGGTCTCCTTTCGGGACGGCTTTTGCTTGCTAGGCAAAGCCAACTTACACCCTCTTGCTTTTTACACAATCAAAGTTACGTCACCGGCAAACGTTTGACCCACCGAGACTTAGTCCCGTAGAATAGTGCATTCGGTACTCACCGGAATATCTCGTAGTGACAAAGGTAACGAACCAAACATGGCAAATCATTTTTCGGCGCTGAAGCGCGCCCGTCAAACCACCAAGCGCACGGCCACTAATCGCGCCAATGCCTCGCGCCTGCGCACAGCGCTGCGTACCCTGCGCGAAACCATCGAGAAAGGCGACAAGCAAGCCGCAGAGCAGACATACCGCCAGACCGTGTCCGCGCTCGATAAAGCCATCCAGAAAGGCACGCTGCACGGGAATACCGCGGCGCGCTACAAGTCGCGCTTGGGCGCACGCGTGAATGCGATGAAGTAGTTGGCTGCATGCTTTTAGCTTGAAACAGGCTAACGGACCCCGAGGGCCTGCCATTTTCATTTACGCGTCAACGATGCCAAAGTATTGCTTCAGAGCATCGATTCGCTCCTGCTCGCTGGCCAGCATGGTTTCGTCCCGCCGACCGTCTTTCGTGACAATCAATTTCCTGTCGGCCAAAGTGACTCTTCCATCGCTGGTCGCCCGGGTGCAGATCCTCTTTCCCGTGAAAGGCGACTCTGGAGAGGTTTGATGATGGTGGCACATGTCGGCGAACTCCTGCAAATGACGCGGCTGCAGCGTGAAGGAATATTGCCTCTTCCAGCCGCCATCCAACTCAAGCTTTTCAAGCTGCAACCGCTCGTCGAGCTGGTCGATTCGAAAAGTGCCGGCAGGGTCGGTCTGCTCAGCGTTGGTATGAAGCCACAGCGGCTCGAGAAACGATTCTCCGAAGCCACCGTCCGCCAGCCACGGTTCTTCCAAGTCAACCTGCAAGCATAAGTGATCAAATTCCGGCCCCTCGCCGCCAGTGTCTCTGGCGACGCGAGCCGAGAGCAGTGTGACTTGAAAATCGAGAGATCGCAACAACGCTGCAAAGGCGCCATTCAACTCATAACAGAAGCCGCCACGGCGCTCACGAACGATCTTGCGAATCAGAGACTCTTGATCTAGAACAATTTTTCGCCCGCGAGCAATGTCGAGGTTTTCGAAGGGTACTGCCAGCATGTGGGCGCGATGAATGGCGCGCAGAGTGTCCAGGGTCGCGGCAGTCGAATCGCGGTAGTTGATGCGCTCGAGATAGGCGTTTACGTCCAGCATGACGCAAATCAAAAGCGTGGAAGCAAGAACCCAGTGTACTTTTGATGCTCCTGAAAATCGGGCCCAAATTGCGCCGTGAGCATGGCTTCTTCTCTCGTCGCCTTGATCCAGTAACCCAGCACAATCATGCAAACGCCCGCCACACACCGCCACTGGTCGATCGCCAGGGCGGAACCCAACGCGGCCAGATCGAGTCCTGAGTAAATGGGATGCCGAAGCCGTGCATACGGGCCGGTGCGGATTAGCTTGTGGTCTTCCTTGATTGTGATTCGGGCGCTCCAATACTGCCCCAGATGCCAGCGCGCCCACAGCGCCAGCGCGATGCCGGCCCATGTGAGCACCACGCCTGTGATAGCAAGGCCGTAGGTGCGCGGGACGACTCTGTGACCGAGGACGCCTACCTCGGCCTCGTCCATGAAGAGCAAGGCAAAGCCGACAATTTCAAGCAGAAGAATACCGTAGCGTGATGCAAACGACTCCTGCCGCTCGGTTCGCCGCGTCTTCAGGGCGCCTAGAGCCCAATAGGCGACAAAGACGAGCCAAGGTACTTCAATGAGATACTTCCAGGGCATTGCGTCTCCAGACGTCAAAGAACTAATAGCCAGGAGCCAGACGATGCCTTTCACACCGGCAGTTGGTCTTGCATCCATCCCGGAGCGTCCAGCTTGGGCTCGGTAGTCAGATCCATGATCAGACGTTCCAGGACCATGCGTTTACTCACGGGATTGGAGCGCAGAACAAGGTCGGCCCTTGCCACCAGCCGAATCGCGCGGGTCAACTCGCGGCGCGATTTATAGCGGCGGGCCTGCTTGATGATGTCATCGGCGGCGAAGGGCGGGACTCGAAAACCTTGCCACAAAGCTGCCCAGAGCATGCGTTGATCGCGCACGTTGCGTTCGAGGATTATCAGCATCTGGCGGAAGGTTTTCGCCAGCATGTAGATGTGACCGATGGCGGCTTCTTCTCCGTCTCCCGACGAAAGCATTGCATCCAGCACTTCCAGCGCCCGTACGCGATCCTTCGATGAAATTGCGTCCGTCAACTCATAAAGCGAGCGTTGCTTGGCAGCCAGGACCATGGTTTCGACATCGCCCAGCGTGATGCGATTTCGGCCGCCTACGTAGAGCATGAGCTTCTCCAGTTCGTTGGAGATCATCATCATGTCGCCGCCAAGCGCATCGACCAACTCGCGAGCGCCATCGGGATCGATTTTCACCGGTTCGCCGCGGCTGCTGCAGTACTCCGAAATCCACCGCACGGCTTCGCCTTCTTCCACGCGCGCCAGTTCCACAATGCCGCAGTAAGGGCCCATGGTTTCGCGGATACGCTGGTAGCGTTCTTTGTCTTGCATCTCCATGCGGCGAACGTCGGCTGGAATGCTGATATGGTCGGCGACAAAAACGATCAGCGCGGCGGGATTCGGATTTTTACAGTAAGTTTCGATTGCGGCGAGTTTTTCCTCGTTCGAACCGCGGCCAAAGAGATTCTTCACGCCGCGAACGAAGAAGATTTGGAAGGGCGCCATCAGAGAAGGCGTGCGAGCGCGATCGAGAACCTCGGCGAGATCGTTTTCCGCGAGATCGAATTCGAACAGGCTGAAGTCGCGTACATCCGCCGGAACCAAATGCTCGAGAATCGCATCCCGAAAGCGCTTGCGGAAGAATGCTTCGTCACCCACAAACACATACGCGGGACGCAGCTTTCGTGACTCGAGTTCGCTGACAAAACGATCGGCCTGGGCGAAGGCCCGCATCAGGA
The DNA here is from genome assembly GCA_049588915.1 of Candidatus Sulfotelmatobacter sp. Lineage (GTDB taxonomy): Bacteria > Acidobacteriota > Terriglobia > Terriglobales > Acidobacteriaceae > Sulfotelmatobacter. Next base: position 3,413 of record JBAVZU010000080.1, on the reverse strand, counting down.
GGTCCCCTCAGAATTATGACTGATCTCGGTGCTAAGTGGCTGGTCGTTAATCGACGGCCATCGGCTAACGACGAAAGGCGAAAGACTAGTCGTAACTTCAAACTCTAGCATCTAGAAGCCCTCCAGAATGTTAGAGACCAGGGTTCGCGCGAAATCCTGGGAAAGCCGGCGATAAGCTGGCGAGTCTTCTTCGAAAAAGCTGGCGAGATCCTGCGAAACTTCGTATTGTTCGCGGAACAAGTAGGAGGGATTTTGATACAGCACCTTGCCCTGACGGTCCGTGAGTGAGACCTTCATACTTACAACCACGAGAACGCTGGCGGCCTGACCCGTCGCAGAGTTGTAAGTGAGCGGCGTCGCGGAAGTGGAAAGCACGGTGCCGCGCAGCGTGGCATCGGCAGCTTCACTGGGATCGTTCAGAATGTGATAGTGCGTGCGGGTAGTGAATTCGCGCACCACAGAAGAAGTTAATGTCTGTTCGATGTGATAGGTCGTTGTCGAGTTTGTGAAGGAAGGGACAGCAATGGTCTTAACATTTTCCGGAAGCTGCACAGCGTGTCCCGCTGTGTGGTATCCGCAAGCGGTGCTCGAGATGAGCAATCCCAGCCACGCGGCACGCCGCCATTTCATTGGATTTTTCCCACCGGGCGGGTTGGGATCATGCTCTCCGCACATTCCACTGCGGTAATGGCCGCAACCCTCAGGTTGTCCAACGCTGCCCAAAGCCAGATTCCGTTCGTACGCGAAGCTTCCGCCTTCAGCGAAACTAAAATATTGGCTTGACCGGCTGTATTAACGTTGCTGGGCTGCGAATCTTCTTCCGTTCCAGCTATCGTCACGTGGTCGCCGGCAAGACCCTGCGACAGGCGCTCCCGATCTACCGCCTGTTCCATCTCCAAAAGGATGGAAAGGCCGTGGCCGTGAAAAACTGGAGGCTGCACGACCATTAACGCGGGCTGAAGTGCACTCGCTCCAGCGATTTTCTGGTAGTGGCGGCGCACTTTCGCTTCCAGCGAATCCAGCGACAACTTCGAACTCTGGCCATAGCGTGCAACAAGGTTGAAGGCCACCTGCGTGTCGAACACATCCTTGGGCAGTGTTTGGAAGGACAACAGATTGACGGTCTGCTGGTGCAACTCGTCCATCCCTTTTTGTCCTTGTTCCGATGCGGGCTCGAAAACTGTCGCCACCGCGCTGCGAAGTGCGCCCGCCTTGCCCGCCCGAAGCAAAAGCAGGGCCAGAGCCACCGCGGCGGGATGGGCCACAATACACGGCGCCGGATGCAGATCAGGCTGCCAGACCTGCCCTCGCTCGCGTTCCACCCAGAGAGAGCGGACGGTGGCCCCTGGTTCTTCCTCCAATGCTCCCGAAAGATCGATGATCGTGCTGCCAGCATCGTAGGCCCGCTTCCAGTTCTGCCGCGTGCATTCGGCATCGGCCGCGAAGAACGTGAAGTCCATTTTCACGAACTGCTCTGCTCGTACACTCTGGATGAAATTGATTTCGTCCCCGGTGGCTTCCAGCAGACCAATGGATTCGTCATCATCGAGCAGGCGAACATCGACCGCGGGAAAGTTGCGTTCATTGAGCACCTCCGCCACTTCTTTGCCTTTCAGCGTGGCTGCGCCCACAATCGCCGTGCGATAAAGCTGCCCGCGGATGGAGGGGGAAGCGGACGATCCTGCGATTTTAGACGGACTGCTCATGAGGTCTGAGAAGCCTCCTTGTAGTTCGGCGGAGGAGACTGGGTGCGGCGGCGGAAGATCCACTGCAATCGCCAGAACACACCGGAGAACGTATAGAGTAGAGCAATACTGAAAAGCATTGGACGCGAGAATTGCCAGATCAAAGCAATCAGGAGCGCCATAAAAATAATGAGCCTGAAGGGACGGCGCGAATTGAAATCGATATCTTTGAAACTGTAGAATCGCCAGGTGCTCACCATCAGATAGCCCACTGCGGCCACCATTGCCAGCCATGTGATGGCGGTGTACCAGGAATCCAGAGGAGCTCCTCCCTGAAAATGAACCACCGCAGCAATCACGCCGGCTCCCGCCGGAATAGGCATTCCTACAAAGTACTTTTTCCCCGGCCGGCCAGGATTGGAGGGCTGGGGGTTGGTTGTGATGTTAAATCTTGCCAGCCGGCTGGCTCCCGCCATCAGGAAGAGGAAACTGGCAATTGCGCCCAACTGCGTGAGCTTGATATTCCAGTCGGTAAGGGCGACCGGCGACATCAAGTGAAATCCCCACGTCCATGCCAGCATGGCCGGCGCAACGCCGAAAGTGATCACGTCCGCCAATGAATCGAATTCCTTGCCGAATTCGCTGCTGGTCCCGGTCATGCGGGCCACGCGTCCGTCCAATCCGTCGAATAGAACCGCGAAGCCGATCGCTTTGGCAGCGTTGTCCAGGTGCCAGTAGGCTGCGGCGCTGGCGTGCACAACCTCCAGAATGGCGTAGAAGCCTGCCGCCATGTTGCCAGTTGTGAACAGCGATGGAAGAATGTACATCCCTTTGCGCATGCGGCGCCGAGGGCGAAGCGGCGGAGTTTGATCCGAGGAAATCATCAGCGTGCCCCTTCTGCGACGGAACGTTGGCCGGCGGTTGTGAGTTCGCCCTTTGGCTGAAGATAAGCCAACACGCTGGTACCGCCGCGAACCCGGTTGCCCACCTTTACCTGCAGGCTGACCTCCGGACCTAGAATTACGTCTGTGCGCGAGCCAAACTTAATCAGTCCCACACGCTGCCCGCGTCGCAGACGATCGCCTACTTTCGGATGGAAAACGATTCTTCGCGCCAACAACCCGGCGATTTGTTTAAACACAACCACATGGCCATCGCCTTCCACGCGAACGATATTCTGCTCGTTTTCTTCGGCCGAAGCCTCATTCATTGCGTTCAGGAATTTTCCACGCTGATAGCGAACCTCGCGTACTACGCCCGCAATAGGTGACCGGTTCACATGAACATCAAAAACGCTCAGGAAAATGCTGATGCGGGCTTGTTTCTCGCCACCAACGGTGACCCAGGAAATATCTGTAACCTTTCCATCCGCGGGCGAGACGACAGCACCAGCAGCGTCTGGAATAGCGCGCTCAGGATCGCGAAAGAACCATAAGAAAAACAGCGCCAGCAACATTGGGACAACCGCCCACGATGGCTGGATGAACCAGCCGATCAGGATCGCAGCCACAATGCAACCCAACGCGTAAAAATACCCGTCACGAACCATGAGATTTTAATTATAGAGCAGCCCGGAAGGCGTCGCTTTATCGTACTAAGCACTAGCAGGCTGCTGAAAAACTACTCCCCATCCACAGCCTGGTATGGTACGAGAAGGTATGCGCGGAGAGGATCAGCAGCAGAATCACATGTTCAGCTATTTGTCGCCGGAGGGGCGGGTGCGGAAGG
>JBAVZU010000079.1:0-10240 GCA_049588915.1 Candidatus Sulfotelmatobacter sp. | reverse complement strand
GGGACACCGTTCTCCTGGGTCAGAACCACATTCTCGATGTCGTCAACTTTGTAACCCTGGGCCACGTCGTAGTTGCCGCCGTCATCAATCAGACCGACGCCGCGTATGTTGACGGACTGCTGGCCGAGGCGGATTTCACGTCCGCCCACGTTGACGTTCGCATTGCCCAGCGCGGTCAGGATTTGGGGAATGGTGACGCTGTAGGCTTCGAGCTTGTGCGGGTCCACCTCAACCTGAAATTCCTTTGTAGGGCCGCCCCAACTGTTGACGGCCGCGATGCCAGGAATGGTCAACAACCGGCGGGCCACGATCCAATCTTGAACCGTGCGCAGATTCGTGATTCCGAAATGCTTTGGGCCAACAACCTGGTAGCGATAGATTTCTCCGGTCGAGCTGTTGGCCTGGATGTTCGGAACCTGTCCGCCCGGCAGGCTGACATTCTGCTGCATGGCAACCGAGGCCTGGGCATAGGCGAAGTTATAGTCAACGCCATATTTGAAGCTGACGCGCACAAAGGACAGGCCATAAAACGAGGTAGAGCGGATGACTTCGATGCCGGGGGTGGTGTAGAGCCCAATCTCTGTGGGAATCGTGTAGTACCGCTCCATATCCTCGGCGGAGAGGCCCGGCGCCTGCGATGTGATTTCGAGAATCACCGGAGTGGGGTTGGGATACGCCTCGATGTTGAGCATTTTGAAAGCAACCAGCCCGGCGCCGGCAAACAGCAGTAATCCCAGCACCACAATGGCGCGGCGGCTGAGGCAAAATGCGAGAAGGGATTTGAACATGATGGCTCGTATTTACTGAAATGAAACGGCACTCAACTTAATCACTGGGTGGCGCCGACAGCATGTTGCTGAGAAACACAGCGCCGTCCGACACGGCGAGTTCTCCGTTTCGCAAACCTTCCAGAACCTGAACCCGATCGCCGTTTCGTAGTCCGATCTTGATAATTCTTTGCTCAAACCGGCGGCGATCGGTGGTTACCCAAGCGGTCATCGTGCCATCGGCCTCGCGAACGACGCCATTGGCCGGTATGGCAGTGGCTTCTACCGGGTTGTGAACGCGAATGACGAAGTTGGCGAGCATTCCCGGACGCAGCTTATCCTTCGGGTCGGAGATTTCAGAACGAATCGTTACTCGATGAGTGTTCGGATCAACCGTCTCGTAGATCTTCGAAACCTTTCCCTTGAATGCGCGATCGGGATAGGCCATCACCTTGACCGTGACGGGTTGACCCACATGGAAAAACGCGGTTTCGCTTTCGGGCACATTCGCCAGCATCCATTTGAGGGCCACGTCGGCCACAGAGTAAGGGGCCGGCGAATTTCCTGGCTGCACAAGAAAGCCGGGTTGCGCGATCTTGTATGTGATCTTGCCGGAAATTGGACTACGCACGACCAGGGCGGGATCGATCTTGCGCGAGGCGATCATCTGATCAATTTCGGCATTCGTCTTGCCAAAGACGAGGACTGCATCCCGTGCGGCTTTGAGAGCGCCGTCGGCGGTTTGCTGATCCGAAGTCGCCTGCTCCTTCTCTCGCTCGGCAATTCCGCCAAGACCTTGGACGCGCGCCAGTTCCTTGTTGGTTAGTTCGAAAGTCGCCGCCGCGCCAATCAGATTTGACTCGGCCTGGATGAGGTCGGGGCTTTTAATCGTGTAGAGGGGTTGGTCTTTCTGGACCCTGGCGCCAAGCTCCCCAAAAGTCTTCAGGATCGTTCCCTGATAAGCCGGGAAGACTTGAACTGACAGGTCGCCGTCAAAATCAATGTTGCCGACTGCCTCCTCCTCAACCGCAAACTGGTAGCTTGCCACCGGCTCGATCTTGATCGAGTTCAATTGGCTGGGTGACAGGTCAAGGCTCGTGTCAGACTGTGCGATATTAGGTTTTATGGTTGCGTTTGCCGCCTGACCTCCACTGCAGCCGGATTCCGCAAGCGCAATTATGACTATGATGGTTGCTGCCATTACGAATACAACTGCAACTCTCTTGCTGCGAAATGGATATTTCGTCATTTTTTCGAAGGTCCAGCTCTTTTACAGATGGAATTCAGCCTTCACAATTCAGTCTTGGATATTCGATGGAATATTGTGCGAGTTAATGAGTGCGAAGAGAATCCTATCTTCGAGATTCCAACACTATCTTTTGGTAGGCCAGGTCTTATCTTCTGGTCTTGCAGGGCAGTTGCTTATGGGGCGCTGGTTCTTCCACTCCTGCCAGCGCACCAATCATTGATCAGACGTCTTGCGCGAGAATCCTTTGGGCCATAACGACAACTGCAGGGACGAGGTTACATTCGATTGCCTCGTCGAGGCGATAACCGGAAAATCCCACTTTTCGTATTGCACGGATGCGGAGAAGCTGAAGTTGGAACGCAACCAAAAATCTGCGCTGACCTTCGCGTCAGCGAGCGTACCGCCGCTGGGGATAAATTGCTGGCTGACTTTCTGGTGGCGGAATTCCAATTGAAGCCTGTTACGTGGGCTGAACCAGTAAGTAGTCCAAACCTGCGCGCCCTGCCCTTGGCGCCCCATCCAGCTGCCCATTAAGTGACCTGCATTCTGGAAACCGGTAATCCAAGCCGCGTCCCAATAAAAAGCGCCATACGCCACGTCGCCCGCACTGTTCGGAGGATCGGTGTACCCTCCCTCGATGCGAAAATCCAGTTTCGGAATCTTGGGCAGGCGAGGTACGTAAATTCCCGCAAGCCATGCAGCGACATCGGGGCCAAGAAGTGGAGTGATCTCGTCGTGTTCGGCAAGACCTTCGGCATAGAAAGTCATTCCATCTCGTAGTCCAGGAATCCGATAACTAAAATCCATTCCTGAGCGGCGAGCTCCTGGTTTATTGGCATTGCCCGCCAGCGTGTTGCTTGTGGAGAACACACTCCTTAGGAACGAATGCAAAGTCAACGGATAGCCAGGCCCTCCGTAATCGGTGGTCCGAGAGAGGCCGATTTCAAGATTGGGAGTTGGCTTAAAACTAATTCTCTCTCCGTGGACAATCGGCTGCGGATTCAGCGACTGGCCGTAATTGCCGACAAGCCCGGTTGGAGCAAACACAAATTCGTATCCAGAATATTGCCCGATGAAAGCCTCGATCCGCATCGCTCCAAGCAACCCGAGGACGCTCGGAAGTGTAAACGGGGTGACCCGGTTGACGCGGAACATCCGAAGCGGTTGTGCGTTATCGCTGAACATCGTGGGTCCGCCCTGGGCCGGCCCCCACCACAAGCTTTGGTTTCCGTAAGAAAGCTGCCAGTCAGAGAGATTCACTGCCACGTAAGCATCCAGGAATCGGCCTTCATTGAAGGCTGAGGTAGCTGTGCCGGGCGGGACGGGGAAAGGCGAAGTTAACCCGATGCGGCTGAAATCGGCCTGGGATATAGCATCGCGCGCAGCTATAGGCAAAGCTGGCGCCGACGGCGAATGCTGAAATTCGCCGTGGGCATACACGGCCAACGGACCATACTCCGCCCATCCCGACAATCCCGAAACATTGTTGAAGCCCTGCTCCTCTGGCCTGCCGTAGTCGTTGATGATCGTTTGTCCAAAGTGATCGCCATCGGTAAGTGGCTTGCCGATAATCTCTGTGCTTCGCGTGTAGGCCGATTCCAGGCGCAGCTCGGCGTTCTCTCCGCCATCCAGCAAAGTAATTTCGCGGCCAAATTCCTTCTGCAAAGACTGATAAAGACGTTCCGCTTCTTTATCGGTTACCACGTCTTCCGCGATGCGTTCGGCCGCTTGCTTGATTTGCCGCGCACATTCCATACGCGTCCAAGGCCGCATGTCGGCGAAGCCCGTGTGAATGTAACCAAGCGCGGTCAGGCGATCCATAGCCGGGTAGACCCAGTTATCCAGCGGCACATATGGTGACCCCATATTCCCAGCCTCACGGCGGCTGTCATCGTCGCCTTTGCTGAATGTTCCCCATTTCGCGATATCTGCATCGCTGTATTGAGAGTGAGAGCGGAGGACTTGTCGGCCGAGATACCATCCCAAAGTGCTCCCTATGACCACGTCCGATGCGAAGTGCTGATGCCCTACAATCCGGGCCGCACTTACCCCTCCCGCCGCGCCGTAGGCCAGCAGCTGGGTTAGAGGACCAGGATATTCATGAGCAATCACACTTGCTATCGCCCAACTGATCGACGCGTGCGAGGGAAAGGAGGTCCCACCCTGAAAAAAATGTCCCTTACCGCTGCCGGTAAAAGGGCGTTCCCGTCCGAAGGCATATTTGAAGACTTCCGTATCCAGCAGTGCGTCTATGCCCGCTTCTCCACTGAGAAGGCCGGTTTCGCGTTCCTGGTCATTGTTCGTAGAATGTCCCAACAGAAACATTCCGGCCCCGACACCCGCGATCAGACCCAGTCCGGCATTGGAGGCTGTAACGGCGTGTGAGACTGTCGCCGGGTTCGTGGGCACGTGTTTTTCTATGGCCGTGTCGCTCGCCACCAACGCTGCGCCGGCAAAAGCTAGTGGGACCGCCCAGTGCAACTGCGCCTCGCTCATGTGGAACGGAGTGGACCAAAGCTTCTTTTGATCCACGAACAGATTGCGCGGAAGCGATTTCAAGTCAACCGGACCCGGAGACTGAACCTCTGGCGTTGGCGATGGAGGTGGAGGATTTTCTTCAGCCACAGATGTCTGCGGCGCTGCGTCACTTCTTGGAATGAGAATTGCGAACGCGATGGCCAGAATACAACTGGCCAACCTTTTTGAGAACACTAGGCTAGACTCATGATTCGGTAGCGAAATCGAAATGCGGTGCTCAAAACTGCAGATCAGCGGCCGCCGGGGAACTCCAAAAATAATCCACGAAAGACCTTCCTGGCACTATCTTTCGGTAAGTATGCTGCCTATCTTTTGGCTAGTTCTTGAAAAGGCAGTTTTCTGACACTCACAGATGGCGCACCATTAGCCTAGCCGCTAGAGTCTCTATGAAAGACCCGCTGTCGATCTACGCCCCGGCCAATCGCTTCCGGTTGATCGTTGCTTCTGTTCTCTTGATATCGGCCATAGCCCTGGTCGACTGGGCGACGAAGCCATACATTTCGCTGGGGTTTCTTTACCTGTTTCCCATCATGATTCTCGGTGGGTTCCTATCAAGATCTCGCATTGTGGGAGTTGCGCTGGTTTGTGCAATTCTGCAGGAATCGTTCAGCAATCTGCCTGAAAATGAAGCAGTGGTCCGGTTACTGTTTAGCTCGGCGGGATTTGTCGGTACGGGATTGTTCATTTCAGAGTTGATCCGCAATCGCCGAATTACGATGGCGCACGTCGAAGAACTCGAAGGGCAGATCAAGCTGCGCGAGGATGCCGAGGAACAGTTACGTTCTCTCGTCGAAAGCAGTCCAGCTGCAATCGTCACAATTGATAGAGCCGGCAGAGTTCTGTTGGCCAATGAAGCAGCTCAACACTTGCTCGCTCCCGAAGGGAAGCCGTTACAGGGCCAGGAAATCAATTCTTATCTCCCAGCTTTGCATACTGTTCTCAAAACTCAACAGCCGCGCGTATTTCGGACCACTCTGCAGTGCACAGGGAAAAGGAGCGACGGAGACGTCTTTTTAGCTGGCGTTTGGTTTTCGACCTACAGCACAATATCGGGACCCCGCTTGGCAGCCATCATTGTGGATCTTTCTGAGGACCTTCGGAATCGCGAGGATCTCAGTCTGGACCATTTATTGAAGAACACGAGAATCCTGATGAGCGCCGTGGCCCATGAAATTCGGAACCTTAGCGGCGCTGTGCTTGTCGTGCATAAGAACCTCTCCCGAGTGAAAGAGCTTGAGTCAAATGAGGACTTCAAGGCCTTGGGGAATTTGATCCAGAGCCTCGAAAGAGTGTCCGCATTGGAATTGGGTTCTTCGGCATCTCAGAATGGTGAGGTCGTTGAGCTCACATCGGTGCTAGACGAATTCCGGATTTTGATCGAAACCACCTATCATGAATCGAAGATCGAGATGCAGTGGGATGTTCGGGAATCATTGCCTTTGGTTTGGGCTGACCGGTACGGGCTGATTCAGGTTTTCTTGAATCTGGCAAAGAATAGTCGTCGGGCCATGGCCTCTACCGGGACGAAGCGACTTCGCATTGCCGCGCGAGAGGAGAAAGGGACTGTCGCAATCCGATTCGAAGACACAGGAACTGGCGTCGCTTCGCCCGAGAACCTTTTCCGGCCGTTCCAGCGTGGCGCCGAGTCCAGCGGTCTCGGGCTGTACGTTTCCCGCGCGATCATGCGCAGCTTTGGAGGAGAGCTTTCGTACGAGCCGAGGTCGGAAGGCTGCTCCTTCGCCGTCGTCTTACCCCTGGGTGTCAAACAAGAGGAGGTGGTGAATGCCTGAAACTGCGGCGAACACAGTCCATCTCTTATTGTTAGACGATCACACCTTATTTCGAGAGAGTGCAAGCCGACTGCTCGCGGCGGAGTCGGGATTCGAGGTAACTGATCACTGCGGGACAATTGGGGAGGCTCTGCAGATTCTGCGGCGCAAATCGATTGACGTTGTACTTCTTGATTTTGATCTCGGCGAGGGCGATGGCCGGAAGTTTCTGAGATTGGCAAAGGATCAGGGATTTCAGGGAAAAGTTCTCGTTGTCACGGCAGGTGTGGATGCGGGCGTGGCTGCGGAGTTGATCCGGTCTGGGATTTCCGGCGTTTTTCGAAAACACGATTCTGCCGCATTGCTGGCACAAGCAATTCGTGACGTGATGGCCGGCAAGGTGTGGCTGGATCAGGAGCAGCTGCAAACCGCGCTCAGAACTGAGGTCGAAACCCCACAGGACAATCGAACGCGGCCATTCACTGAAAGAGAGCAGCAGGTGCTCTCCTGTGTGTTTGAGGGACTTGCGAATAAAGAGATTGCGACGCGAATCGGCGTGTCGGAGAGTTCGGTCAAAGCCACACTTCAACAACTCTTCTCCAAGACCGGCGTCCGGACGCGCAGTCAATTGGTACGCATCGTCTTAGAGCAGCATCGAGATGAACTCTAACAAAGCAAGCCGCGAGCGAGAGGGTCGGACATGGCACAGGGGAAACCGCGACGACGCGTTTTACCACTGGTTGTTCTGGTCGCAACCGCTATCCTCGCGGCGACCACATACGGACACGGTTCACCACCTACGCCCATCTCGTCAGGTGAAGGTCAGCAGATCGGAAAGATCCTCAGTGTACGAAAAGTGTTGGAAAACCGCTATTTTGTCAGCCGCTATCCGCAAATCCACTATCACCTGCTTTATTTTGAAATGCGCACTTCCGACCAGACATATTGCGCTGAGTACGAAACTCCTGTCCTTGACGAGATTGATGACCTGTTGTCTGCGAAGGACAAAGATGTCGAAGTTGTACTCAAAGGCAAGAGTCTCACGCTAAGAACGCCAAAGGGGCGAAAACTCAAGGCTCACTTAGTGGAACAAAAGCAGTGTTGACCGCATGGGACGCTCCTGTGGTTGGTATCTGCTTGCTGCCCTGATCTCGCTCTTCTCTGCGGTTCCGGTCCGCGCACAAGACCCGTTCTGACCATTCTAAAGATGTAAGGAGCACCCTCACGTGATTCGGCCTGTGCCTGTCAGTGCGCAACCCCGGACGGCTGTCGGAAACTGCATCTGGCCACCGGACCTATGACGGGCCACTCGGAAGTCATCTTGCCGCTCTTGCGACGGGGTCTATATGACTTCCGGATGAATTTTTGTGATTTAATTGTCAACATGGAACAGGCTGAAGTTAGTCCGCGCCCTGTAATTGGAACGATCATCGTGGCGAGCGGCCTCGCCGTGTCATTCCTTCTCTGGCTCCTATACGTGCATCATGCGTCCGCTGATTTTGTCGGGCGCTGGATGTTTCTGCCAACGCTTAACGCCCTACTGAACGGATTGTGCGCGCTTGCGCTCTGCGTGGGATTGTATTTCATCAAACATCACAACCGGGAAGCGCATCGTACAAGCATGCTGCTGGCCTTCGTGTTCTCTTGCGTTTTTCTCGTCAGCTACATCGTGAATCACGCCCTGCACGGGGACACGCTTTTCCCCGGCCACGGCGCGATGCGCACGCTGTACCTTTCCATCTTAGGCAGCCACGTGATTCTTTCTATCGTCGCGCTGCCCATGGTGCTCACGACGTTCTTCTTTTCGTTGACAGGCCGCTTCGCAATGCACCGCCGAATCGCGCGCTTTACATTTCCTATTTGGCTTTACGTTTCGATTACTGGCGTGGCGGTTTTCGTTTTCCTCAAGGTGTATGCGCTCTAGGGGCGGTACTTGCTGCTGACGGAAGCGAAGGTGTCGCCAAATCTGGCATAAGCGTCTTCTTCACCGAATCGGAAATTTCATTGGCGTGCGCGAGCAGTTGGCTAACCTGCCATAGTTGGGTGTCGGATAGCTTGGTCTTGAAGGAGGGCATCCCCGAAAGACGGATTCCGTTTGCTGCCTTCCAGTAAGTCTCCGATGCCGGATCGTCTGTCACACCCTTACCGCGGAACAATTGTGGCGGCTTCGGAAACATCGTTGTCGCGTAGTCAATGGGTGGCTGTCCTGGGAGTCCGTGACACAAGGCGCAGTGCTGTTTGTAGACGATTGCCCCGGCAAGGTAGTTAGTTTCGTCGGCAGACACAGGAGACGGCGGAATGTGTTGCTTCTCAATATGCGCGTCCAGAGCCATATTCGCGAACTTCTTCTCAAACGGCATAGGTGGATCGGCCGTTGCGACTGGCGCCATGCCAGTAGAGAAATAGAGGAAAACACAACCCACTGAAATCGCAATCGCCAGAATGAACCCAATTACGATGCCCTTGATCACTTGTGCTCTCCTGTTCTTTATCAAAAATTGAAACGATACCCCAGAATCATCTTGGCAATCAGGTGGTCAGTCGCGCCCGTGAGACCCACGCCGAGTCCGAAATTGATCTCCCACTGCGGCGCAATATTCAAATCAATCGCAGGGAAAATTTGGTGCTGTTGCTGCGAGACCGCATCGAATCCCGCGACCGGACCGACTGAACCGTAATATTCCAGACCTCCCGCGACTTTAGGAGTGAAATCGTAGCTGAACTTGAAGTTTGGCGAAAAGACAACGCCCTGGTTCACGCTCTCGCCGTGGAAGGAACGGTCGAGCGTGGGATTCAAGGACCAATACCATCGGCCAACTTTTTGGTCCACGATGGGGCGGATTTCCCACGTCCAGGTGTCCACGGAATATTGCCGCCTCTGGTAGCCAATTTCGTTTGAGATGCTCACACCTACAGGCCAGTGCCATTTCTTAGGGACGGCAACGCGTGGGCGGATGTGATCACCCACCCACTGCCAGCTCTGACCCTCGGTTATGGAAGTGAAGATGTAAAAGCCGCACTCGAACCAGTCATTGAAGCCGTGAGTGATCTCGACTGTCTCGTGCTCGGCGTGATTAGTGGGATAAACACCGTCGACGATTGTCTTCGATCCATCAATCGTGAAGTTGCTGTGGAGTTCCACCATAGTGTGTCGGGAATCGACCAGGTCAGACCCGTACACCTGGATTTCGTAATTGTCTTGAGCCCGGCTGAGTGATGCAGCAAAGATGAGGACTAGAAATACGATCGCGAGTTGTCGGTAACGCACCGTGCGACCGCATTCACGAGATCCCATGAGGAAGGTTATCAGCTACAGGATGAATACATCGTGGCAAACACATGACAAGTTGTTCATGTTGCCTCGGGAGGCGCTCCAACGTGCATCAACCCTTAGTAGCATGACGAGGTTGCCGTCATCTTCGTTTGTTCCTATGGTCTGCCGTGTCCTGGTTTCCGCTAACTTGTTGGTGGGAGGAGTTGTGGCGATTGGACAGGAACCGTCTCAGCTCCCAGATGCGCCAAGCGCGAATCAGACTCAATCGAGTCCATCCAGTGTTACGCAGAGCGTGCCGCAGCATGAACCGAGCAAGAATCACATCTTCTGGATAATCCCCAACTATCGCTCAGACGAAAACGCCGCGGAGATCAAACCGTTGACGCCTGCCGAAAAGATGAAAGTTTCGTTCGACGACTCTTTCGATCCCTCAGCGTTTCTGGTGGCTGGCATCTTTGCCGGGCTGTCCATGGCCCAGAAGCAGTACAGTTCCTTCGGAACGGGAGCGCAGGGTTTTGGCAAATATTACGGAGGAGCATTTGCAGACCAAGCAATCGGCAACATCATGAGTGAAGGGCTATTTCCAGTCGCTCTGCACCAGGATCCTCGATATTTCGTGAAAGGCACCGGGGGATTTTGGAAG
>JBAVZU010000078.1:0-2435 GCA_049588915.1 Candidatus Sulfotelmatobacter sp. | reverse complement strand
CAAAGTGCAATTGACGCCCAAAGAAATGCTGATCGTTTCCTGCGTAACTCAGGGGATGAAGAACAAAGAGATCGCGCTGCGCGTCGGCACCACGGAACAAGTGGTGAAAAATTATTTGCGTAAGGTGTACTACAAGCTGGGAGTAGCGGACCGTCTCGAACTCGCGCTGTATTGTCTCAATCATCACGTAGTCGACAATACGAAAGTGCCGCCGCTGCCAGTCTCCGCGGAGCCGGCCAACCTCGCAAAGGCCGCCGCGGCGAGCGCGTCAGCTTCCAGCGCAATTTCTGTGTCTGATCCAGCATCGCTACCCAGTCCGGGGGTTCCAGCCATTTCAGCACTTCCAGAAAAACTTTCTTAAACCGAAGTTCAATTCGAAATTCGGCTACGAAATTCGGGCTTCAAAATTCGGCTTCGGAGTTCGGCTTCGACGCAGCGTCGACCTGTTCGCGTATTTCACCTTGCGGTTGCGGTTTTGACGCGTCCCCCCATAGAATTGAAAAGCAACGCAGTCGTGATGAGCGCAACCTGCACGGCGCAGTAGGAACGTAGCACCGGAATCGTTCTCTACACACACAAATTCACGCCGGAGAGATGGCCGAGTGGCTGAAGGCGCACGCTTGGAAAGCGTGTTTAGGGGAAACTCTAACGTGGGTTCGAATCCCACTCTCTCCGCCATACATTCAATGGCTTAGCGTGCTCTCCCAGCTGCTTGCAAATGCCAAAAGTTCGCTCGACACACTCGGTGAGTGTGCTAACCCTGGTTTTCGCCTAGACCTGCAGCACATCGCCCTCGCGGGCAACCATCTCGTACAAGACAGGATTGACGAAGAATCCGATGAAGAGGCGGGAGATGAGACCGGCCACGATGACTATGGCGAACGGCCTCTGAGTATCCGATCCGATGCCGGTGGAAAGCGCGGCTGGTAGCAACCCAAGGCAGGCCACCAAAGCGGTCATCATGATCGGACGGAGTCGCAAGAGCGAAGCTTCCCTGGTGGCCGGGCGGATCCCCATTCCCTCCCGGCGCAACTTGTTGATATAGGAGACGAGAATTACCGCAGTCTCCACGGAAACCCCGAGCAATGCCAAAAGACCCAAGACCGACGAAACGCTGAAGGGAGTGTGCGTGAGTTTCAGAGCAACCAGTGCACCCACCGGTTCAGTCATAATTACGCCCAGGGCAATGGTGACCGGAAATTTGAAGTTTCCGTAAAGCGCAAACAAGATCATGAAAATCAGCACTACGGCGAGAGGGCCGATAAAGTACATCTGCGATCGGGCTTCCAGAAACTGGCTGTATTCGCCGCCCCATTCCATTCGGTAGCCCTGCGGTAGTGTCACGTCTTTCTTGACCGCCGCCTGCCCATCTCGTACAGCCCGCTCCAAATCGCGCCCCTCGACACTGTACTGCACGCCGATGTAGCGGGAGTTGTTTTCGCGATAAATAAAGGATGCGCCGTTGCCCTGGCTGATGTTGGCGAGCTGGCTAAGCGGGATCTGTTGTCCATCTGGTGTACCCACCAACAAGTTTCCAATCTCATGCGCGCTGCTACGGAATTGGGGCTGCATGCGGACAACCAGGTCGAACAGCTTTTCCCCTTGAATAACCTGGGTTACCGCTTGTCCGCCAACAGCTGCGGAAATCACAGCTTCCACATCCGCAACGTTGATCCCGTAGCGTGCGATCTTGTCCCGATCCACGTCGACCAGCAGGCTGGGCTGGCCAAGTTCGCGCACTACTGTAAGATCGGTGAAACCGGGCACGCCGGAGAGTGTATTCTTGATCTGTATCGCTTTGTCCTGCAGCACGTTCAGATCGTCGCCATATACTTTCACCGCCAAAGAGCTCTTGAGACCCGTTAGCGCCTCATCCACGGCATCCTCTGCGGGTTGGGTATAGTTGAAAATGATTCCGGGGAAGGCAGTCAATTTCTTGTCGATCGATTCCACCAGCTGTTTTTTCTCGTTGATCTTGCCGGTCCACGCTCTGTCTTTGTAGGGCTTGAGACCAACGTAGAATTCGCAGTTAAAAAAACCGGTTGGATCAGTGCCATCATCGGGACGCCCCAACTCTGAACCCACCACGGTGACCTGCGGATATGACATCAGAATGTCGCGTATCTGAGGAGCGATGCTGCTGGCTTCCTCAAAGGAAATGGTGTAAGGCATGGTCGCCCGCACCCACAGCGCACCCTCGTCGAGATGCGGCATGAATTCACCGCCGATAAATGGCACGAGCAGCATGGCCGCCCCGAAGATCAGGGTGGCAATTGCGATGGTGGTCTTGGGACGGTCAAGCGCCCAATCGAGCTGAACCGAGTATTTCCGCTTCATCCACTCAAATGCACGATTCGGTTTCTCCCGCACGCCGTTCTTGAACCAGTACGAGGCGAGCACGGGAATGAGTGTAAGAGTGAGGATAAGGGCTCCGA
>JBAVZU010000077.1:0-2491 GCA_049588915.1 Candidatus Sulfotelmatobacter sp. | reverse complement strand
ACGCGATCAGCAACTCTCGCCCTGGCTAGAGCACTATAACTTCCACCGTCCGCATGGTAGTCTCGGTTACGCTCCGCCCATCAGCCGGGCTGCTCCGGCGGGTACAACGTCTTGAAAGATCACAGGCAACCCAATTGCTCCGGGAGCTGAGCCGCAGAGGCGTTCGCTGGGCGATTGCAACCACGGGCAATCAGAAACAGACTGAGCGGATGCTGAAGGTCCTTCGCATTCCTCCCAGCGTGCCCGTGGTTACAGGGGACGATGTGGCGAAAGCTAAACCCTCTCTGGACATCTTTGTTCTGGCTGCCGAACGGCTTGGTGTACCGATCGGCGACTGCATTGTTACTGGTGATAGCATCTGGGACGTGCTGGCCGCCGGCCGCAAACGCGCCCTGCCAGTGGGGCTACTTTGTGGAGGATACAGTCAGGAAGAACTGGAGCGCGCCGGAGCTTTCCGCGTGTATGCCGACCCTGCGGACATGCTGCTGCATCTCGAGGATTTGGGCATTTCCGAGAAGTGATCGGAGTCGCTGATCCGTTTTTATCCCACCGCATTGAGCGGGGAAGTCTCCTCAACCGAGCCGCCCTATGACTACGCACCTTGTGGAGCAAGCTCTTGAACGCCGGGCGTGTCCCCGCCAAGCCAGTCCGGATGTTTGGCCGTGGAGTCGAAGTGCGAGGACGTTTTAAACAGCTCGTATTTTCCGGCCCCGGCCACTTCCTTGGTTTTCGCGAGTAGTTGAGTGATCTGCTCCCGGTTCATTGGCTGAAAAGTTTTGGCGGCTTCAATAGCCTGATCAAGAATCTCCGGCTTATCGATGCCGGTAATCACAACCGAAGTAGGTAGACTGAGGGCGTAGTGCAGACATTCGATTGGCGAGACAGTCTTGCTCTTCAAAATCACCCCATCGCCCATGGATTTCATCCCCAGTACGCCAATCTTTTGTTTGACTAATTCGGGGACGACCAGCTGCGCGAAACTGCGAAAGTGCGCGTCCATCACATTCAAAGGCATCTGCGCCGTATCAAAGTGGAAGCCATGCTCGCCCGCGACCTTCAACATATAAAGATGGATGTGCGGATCTTTATGACCAGTGAAGCCGATGAAGCGGATCTTGCCCGCTTTTTTCGCGTCAAGCGTTGCTTCCATCGCACCTCCCTCCGCGAATACGCGGTCAGGGTCGTCGAAGCGAATAATTTCATGATGCTGCACCAGATCGATGTGATCGGTCTGCAAACGCTCCAGTGACGTCTCGATCTGCTGCTGCGCCAACTGTTTTGTGCGGCCATCGATCTTCGTCATCAAAAAGACCTTGTTGCGATATCCATCTTTCAACGCCTTCCCCATCAGCACCTCGCTTTGGCCTTCGTTGTAGTCCCAGCTGTTGTCCATGAACGTGATGCCGCGATCGATGGCAGAGCGCACGAGACGAATGCTCTCATCGTCCGAGAGTCCGTGTTTCGCAATATGAAATCCGCCCATGCCGATGGCCGAAACGAGCTCTCCGGTGCTCCCCAGCTTGCGATAAATCATGTCACCCTTTCGAGCGCCTGCCGAGGAAGTAAGCGGAATGTTCTTCATGGAATGGTTCTCCTGTGTGGACATCGGTCGCTCCTGCGCCAGGGCTGAGGGCAGTGTGGAGGCGGCGCTATAGAGTGCCGCGGTCTTCAGAAAATCTCTGCGCTGCATGAGTGTTTTGCCCGAGTCCGAAGTCGTTTCTGAACTTGTCAGCTCTGAGATGACCGGCTCAACCTGGGACGTTGCCGCCAATTTCTTTAGCTGCTCGACAATTGCTCAGGTGAAGTAAGTTTTCCCGACAACCTAACAAACAGATTCACTGTCTAAGATCGTCGAGGAGAAAAACATGGCAGCGAAGAAAAAGGGGTCGGGCAAAAAATCAGGTGGTCGCAAGTACGGAAAGGCTGCGGGCAAAAGCGTGAAGAGCGCCATGCACCGCGAGAAAAAAGGTACTCTTAAGTCCGGTCGTGGGGGCAAGGGTGGCACGGTAAAGAGCCGCAAACAGGCGATTGCCATCGGGTTGTCCGAAGCGCGGAAGAAGGGCGCAAAAGTTCCCAAGAAAAACAAGGCCGCCTAGAAATGCACGCCAAAGCAGGAACGCGAGCGATTCGATTATCGTCTCGCGATTATCGTCTCGCGTTCTTTCTGGCTTGCTTCATTCCCGCACGTAGTCCTCGTTCAATGAGCTTTTGAAAGCCCCCGCGGTCCAGTTCATTTGTCACCGCTGCCGCAATTCCGCCGGGCGTTGCCGCTTCATGAAGCAACCAATCCAGAGAGAGTCGACCTTCGCGCCAGGCCAGAATTCCGTCTGCTAGTGCGTGAGCAGCTGCCACGCGCGCACTCTGGCGATCAAGCCCGATTGCTTCGGCCGCGGCCATCATCGCCGCCAACGCATGGTAACCGTGACTACCGGAGTAGGTGACGGTGAAGGCGTCAAAACGGCTTTCTGGAATTTCGAGAACGGCACCGACG
>JBAVZU010000076.1:0-3876 GCA_049588915.1 Candidatus Sulfotelmatobacter sp. | reverse complement strand
CGTACAGGCAGGTGCAGCTTTCGGAGGACCGATCAAGAAGGATAAGACTTACTATTTTTTCTCTTACGAAGTCACGCGCCGCCACGAGACCGGATTTTCCAGCATTGGCCAAAACAACTTCGGGTTGGTGCCCTTCGACGCGTCGCCATTCTTCGGAGCTCCAGCCGGAACTTTTGACATTCAGGTAACGCCGGAGCAATCGGCATTCTTGAGCACACCCCTGCCCCCGTCCTTGGTACCCTTGCAGCAGCAGTATGCGATTCTGGCCGGAGCAGCCTCCGGCATGGCCTTGAACGGCAGTTACCCGGCAGCTTTTGGAGGATTGGTTCTAGCTGGTGCTTTGCCCGTGCCCGCGAATGGAAGCAATCCGCTGGCGCAATTTATTACATCCTGCAGCAACTCGGCACCGTTGTGCAACGGAGTGCCAGGTACCTTCACTTCGCTAAGTTCACAGGCAGGAAATTTTCCTGTGTTTGAAGGGACCAGCCTGTACTCGTTCCGCATCGACCACAACATCAACAGCAACAACCGGCTGACGCTGCGGGCGAATGTGAGTCCCAGCACCGTCACGGGAATTGAAGTTAGCGGCCAGGATCAGCCGTTCGGACAAAACGCCTATTCCCGTACTTCGCAGCAGACCTATCGCGACGTAGCTGGTGTGGTGCAAGACACGTGGACGATCGGCAACAACAAGGTGAACGAATTCCGCTTTCAGTATGCCCGGCGTGGTCTTTCGTATTTCTACAATACGCAGATTCCGGCAGGCTCCGATCCTGCTGTTAACATTCCTGGCTACGCTTATTTCGGCCGCGAGCCTTACTCCTACATACAGCGCGTGGAGCAGCGCTATCAATTCACCGACAACTTTTCGTGGACGATCGGCCGCCACCAAACGAAGTTCGGGGTCGACTTCAACTATCTGCCACTGACGGCAACTTTCACAGTGAATTATGGCGGCGTTTACGACTTCGGCGCGGTCAGCGCAGCAAACCTAGGTTTTCCAACCATCCCCGGCCTCACTATCCCTGGGCTATCCGCTGTGCAAGCATATGGAGCGGGGCTGCCGCAGGACTTCATTCAAGGATTAGGCAGCCCAAGGGATTCTTTCTCCAACAAGCCTTTGGGCGTGTTCTGGCAAGACTCCTGGCGAGTGAATTCGAATCTCACGCTGAACTACGGCGTTCGCTATGATGTGGAGTTTCCTCCGCAGTTCAAACCGCCAGACGCGCTGGCACAAGCCGGATACAACTTCCTGGGATTGCAAAAGGGAATTCAGACGGATACCAACAACGTCCAGCCACGCTTTGGCGTGGCGTGGGATCCGAAAGGCGACGGCAAAACTGTCGTCCGCTCCTCATACGGCATCTTCTACGATCATCCTCTGCTCGGGCTGTACTTTCTCGGCGATGCTTCGGACGGCTCGAGCAGCGGCCAGTTGGCATTCGCCGGCACGGGAGGGTGCAGCGGCCCAGGAAGTCCGAGCAACCTAAATGCAATTCCGATTTTTCAGGGACTGCCGATTAATATTCCGAGTCCGGCTAATCCGTGCGCCGTGTCTCTCAATCCCGCGGTGACAAGTGCTTTAGGCTTCTTACCGAATCAACAGCAATTCCAGTCTTTGAATTTTCCGCAGTCGATCTTCTTGAATCAGAATTACCTGAGTTCATCGAGTCCCTTGCCGCTGGCCTTCCAGCCATTCGGTTATCCGCAGTCCAAGAATTTTGTTTACGCCTATTCGCAGCAAGTGAACTTCGGTATCGAGAAAGATCTTGGCGATGGTTTCGCTTTGAATCTCGCCTACAACTTCAATGGCGGACGCCACCTGAACCGGCCCATCAATGCCGATACCGTGCGTGGCGACTTGATGATCAAGAATTATGAAACGGCCCTCGCCGCCGGCCAAACTCCAAGCAGCCCATTTACGGTAAGCGGTTGCGGCTTCGCCGGCACGACTCCTTATGTCGACTCTTCGCTGATGAATTTCTTCCGTCCATCGGGATTGAACCCCTCGGTGGCTGCGTTTTATCTTTCTAGTGTTCCCGGTGGAGCGGCGTGCGTAGGCCTGGCGCAAAGCATCCTGCAAGGGCTGACGAGCCAGGGCTTCAATGCCAGCTGCGATCCGACAACGCTCGCCAACTGCGTTCCCTTCGGTGACATGGACGCCAACTATTCAAACGGCAGTTCGGTCTATCACGGGCTGACCGCAAATTTGCGAAAGCGTTTTAGCCGTCACTATGAATTTCTGGCTTCCTACACCTGGTCACACGCCATCGACGACTCGACAGACCTGGAATCAACACTCACGCCGCAGGACAGCTACTTTCCATCGGCGGACCGCTCAACCTCTCTCTTCGATCAGCGACACCGCTTCGTTTTCTCGGGCGTTTACCAGACAGGAAAACTCGGCGGCAACGGTTTTGCCAGCAAATTCTTCAGCAACTGGATCTTCGCTCCTCTGGTTGAGCTTGGATCGGGACGGCCCTTCAACATCATCACTGGAAGTGATGACAACTTGCAGTTATCGTCTCTGACGGGGAGGCCCAATACTTTCGTCAATCCAGGCTGCGTAGCACTAGGATATCCGGCGGTGGCCTCAAAGTTCTCGCCGACTGGAGTTTTTCAGGAGCCTTGCGGCGCGGATTTTAATGGAACCCTGCAATCGCTTGATGGAAATCTCGGCCGCAATGCCGGCGTAACGCCCTGGACGGCGTTCAACGATATGCGCGTGGCCAAGCGCATCTATTTCAACGAGCGCTTCAACCTGGAGTTGATCGCCGATATGTTCAACATCGCCAACCGGTATAACGTAGCGGCTGTCAGCCCGCTCTTTGTCAACGCGGGTCAGGCGACAGCGGCGTATGATCCGCGGCAATTCCAGTTTGCAATGAAATTCTATTGGTAGATTTATTCTGCAGGTTTCGATCGGACGCATCGCAGCGAATCCGACAGACCCAATCTTCAAGTGTCGTCCAGTCGAAAGTGTGCGCGAACAAGCTCGGATGTTACACTTTTCTTTCACCCATCCTTGGCGCTTGCCGGAGTTGTTTTTTCCATGTCACAGCCTTACACGCCCACCCCTCGGACTCGTGTTGTCCGCGAAGCTAATCGCGGTGTTTACGATCGTGAAGCCGCCTACCGCATACTCGACGAGGGTTTCCTTTGCCATGTCGGCTTCGTAGCGGACGGTCAACCCTTTGTGATTCCAACTTCGTATGGGCGCAAAGACGATAGCCTGCTTATCCACGGCTCCGCGGCAAGCCGCATGCTGCGCAACATGAAAGATGGCGTTCCAGTTTGCGTTACCGTGACTCTGCTCGATGGATTGGTGCTTGCTCGCTCCATCTTCAATCATTCCATGAATTACCGCTCAGTAGTGGTCCTTGGTAAAGCGAGCCTGGTGGAGAATCCAGCGGAGAAAACCGAGGCGCTCCGCCGTCTTTCTGAACACATCATTCCTGGCCGCTGGGCAGACTCGCGACAGCCGAATGATCGCGAGCTGAAGGCGACATCCGTGCTGCGGTTGCCGATCGAGGAATTTTCGGCAAAGGTGCGCATCGGCGGCGTGATCGACGATGAGGAAGACTATTCTTTCCCGACCTGGGCGGGTGTTGTGCCTCTGGAGGTGGTTGCGGGCGAGCCGATTGACGATCAACGGCTTGCTCCGGGATGTGCAGTTCCGCCTTATGCAAAGCACTACTTCCGAAAACGATGGCGGGAAGGCACTTGATTAATGTAGTAAAGAAGACTATCTTTACTTAAAGAGTAACGGTAAATGAGGAATTCTAGCACAATCAGCAGCAAAGGCCAGATTACCGTTCCACAGGAAGTCCGCAGGCGCCTCGGATTGGAGCCCCGCGACCGGGTTGAGTTTGTGGT
>JBAVZU010000075.1:0-1925 GCA_049588915.1 Candidatus Sulfotelmatobacter sp. | reverse complement strand
CCTTCCGCACGCGCCCCTCCGGCGACAAATAGCTGAACATGTGATTCTGCTGCTGATCCTCTCCGCGCATACCTTCTCGTACCATACCAGGCTGTGGATGGGGAGTAGTTTTTCAGCAGCCTGCTAGGCGTTTGTTGTCACCTTAGGCCCGCTTTACGAGTTGGTCGTGCCCAACAGATCAGGAATTCAAAGCTGGTTTTTATG
Organism: Candidatus Sulfotelmatobacter sp.; assembly: GCA_049588915.1. Classification (GTDB taxonomy): domain Bacteria; phylum Acidobacteriota; class Terriglobia; order Terriglobales; family Acidobacteriaceae; genus Sulfotelmatobacter. The sequence continues at coordinate 1,721 of JBAVZU010000075.1, read as the reverse complement.
TGCAGCTGCGCATGTGCAACGTCCGCAATGTACAATCCGCATTGGCTAAGCATGCATCCTGAGGCAGAAATGACGCAGCTGGTGCTTATTCGCCACGGTGAAACCGTTTGGCACGCGGAGAATCGTTACGCCGGCCGCACAGATATTCCGCTTTCACCTCGCGGTCACGAACAGGCAGAGCGGCTCGCACGCTGGGCGTCATCGGCTCGCCTCACCTCGATTTGGGTCTCGCCTTTGCTGCGCGCCCGCCAGACGGCTGCACCGTCGGAGCGAGCTACGAAGCTCACGGCACATGTCGATCCGCGGCTCCAGGAACTTGATTTTGGCCAAGGTGAGGGATTGACCCGGGCTGAAATCGAGCACTCTTTCCCAAAAGCATTTGCCGCCTTTGAAGCCGACCCTGCCGCTCATCCGCTACCGGGTGGCGAGAACCCGCCCCAAGCTGCCGAGCGCGCCATTGCCTGCTTGCGGGAGATTGTAAGAACTCATCCCAATGGGCGCGTGCTCGTCGTTGCGCACAACACGCTGATCCGCCTGGCGCTCTGCGGACTGATTGGCGTTCCGTTGTCGCAATACCGCAGCCTCTTTCCTTCCATCATTAACGGCGCACTGATCGAAATTCGCATCGACGGCGGCCGCACTTCGCTGCTGCGTTTTAACGTGCCCCTCAGATCTATAGGCGTGGCTCAGGTGCAGGACGACGAACGCTAACTCTGCGCGCCCTCCTCGTCGAAAACGTAGAACACGGTACGATGGCCGGATCATGACAGCCTCCCTGGATTCCATAGACTGCGAGCAGCAAGTGGAAACAGAAATTTCGCGCGAACAAGCAAAGGAAGGCATCTGGCTTGGCATCGATCTCGGCACACAAAGTGTGCGTGCGATCGCCGTGTCGGAAACCGGCCATGCACTTGGCTCGAGTTCGTATCCCCTCACCTGCCGGCGTGACGGTCGCCGGCACGAGCAAGCACCTGAAGAGTGGTGGGGCGCAGTAGTCAGCGCATGCCGTGCAGCTCTCACCGGCTTGCCCGGTGGGTCGATTCGCGGCGTGGCGGTTGATGGCACTTCCGGCACCATTCTTCTAGTCGACAGCACGGGCCGTGCGCTCAGTTCGGCACTCATGTATGACGACACCCGAGCCAGGGATGAAGCGCGCCGTGCCGATGAGTTCGGCAGCGCCGCCTGGGCCTCACTGGGGTATCGCATGCAGCCATCATGGGCGCTACCCAAGCTGCTTTGGTTGCTGCGCGAGCACCCCGGCGTGATCGCCGGCGCACGACTCGCTCACCAAACTGATTTCATCAACCGCCGGCTTGCTGGTCGCGAGGTTCCATCGGACTCGAGTAACGCGCTTAAGACTGGATACGATCTAATTCGCGCAGCGTGGCCGTACGAAGTGCTCGACGCTCTCGGTGTGCCCGAACAGATCATGCCGGCGGTTGTGCGTCCCGGCTCGCAACTCGGGACGGTTTGTGGCGAAGCCGCGTCGTTGACGGGCATTCCTTCGGGGACGCCGATCATTGCTGGCATGACCGACGGCTGCGCGGCACAGATGGGTGCAGGCGCGTTGGATGTGGGCAGTTGGAACTCCGTGCTCGGGACTACTCTCGTTGTGAAAGGCGTGACCCGCGAATTGATTCGCGATCCGGCAGGGGTTATCTACTCGCACCGCTCACCGGATGGCAACTGGCTGCCCGGCGGCGCCTCCAGCACGGGAGCTG
>JBAVZU010000074.1:0-7283 GCA_049588915.1 Candidatus Sulfotelmatobacter sp. | reverse complement strand
CCTTCCGCACGCGCCCCTCCGGCGACAAATAGCTGAACATGTGATTCTGCTGCTGATCCTCTCCGCGCATACCTTCTCGTACCATACCAGGCTGTGGATGGGGAGTAGTTTTTCAGCAGCCTGCTAGTGGTCAATCGGCCTTACGCCAGCTTGCATCCCGATCGTATCGCGTCAGACTCTTGGCAAGCTTTGCTGTGTTAGGGCCCAGATTTTTCTCATAGACGATTCCGTCCTGATCGACGATGAATGTCATGACTCCGGAGGATCGATACTCCGCCGGATATGCCAGAAAGGCGAAGCCCCGTTTCATCTTACCGTCTACTATGTAGCTGTGCGAACCGCCGGGTGCCTTCGGCCCCTGAGCCGTCAAAATCTTGAAGTAGTAACCCTGAAATGGTTGGCCATTGTGCTCAGCGGAGTTGTTATTGTCCTCGGCTGCAGCCGCGGCCACCAGTGGACCGATCGGGCTGCCGGATGCCTGGGAACTTGCTTCCCAAAAAAGGCCGTTTTGCTTACCTGGGTCGCTGGAAAATTTTTGTGCGTACTGTCTTTCGCTGCTGCCATCGTGCGGTTGCGCGTAATATTCTTTTTCCGCGTCGACCAGTTCGTGGCACACCTGAATCACAGCCAGTTCGTTCCTTCCAACTCTTCGATACAGGATTTCCTGCTTCCCTGCGGCGGTATCGAAATACCAAGCGTTACCTTTGTGCAGGAGTGGAATGGGCGTCGGCCAGTTTTCCGCCCCAATGTATAACGTCGTTGTGCCATCGGGCTCCGTAACCAGTCGATGCATGCGCTGGTACTTCTCCACGAACTGAGCCCTGTCACTTGCGTCCTCGCTCTCGTCACCCGAGGAAACAATCTCTTTCGCATCGGGGCCTAGAATTTTCAACAAAGCCTGCTGATCGTTATTCTGGAGAGCTTTCACCAAGCTATGACTGGCTTTCGCTGCCGAGGAAAATGTTTCCTGCCCGGCTTGCGGACCGCTCGATGTGCGAATGCCGGAGCCTTGTTCGACGGCAGATGATTCCTGACGGGAGGGTTGGCCTGCGGCAACGCTAGAAAAAAACATTACAGCGGAGAAAGCGGTGACAGCTGATGCCACTGCAATGCCGTGCTTAAAAGTGCGAGAACAAATTACCGCCGCCATAATTTCCGCGTCCTTTCTTGTGTCAACTTTGAGGGCGTTCGTCTATGACCCGCTAGGGATCATTACCGCCTTCATCATCACCGTCTTCCCCCACCGCCGCCGTGTCCACCGCCACCGGCATGCATTCCACCACCGCCAGTACGCCCACCGCCGCCAAAGCTGGAGCGTCCGCGGGAGGAAAAGCCGCGCGCTTCTCCGCCGCGACTCACGCCACCAAATGCGCCCGAGCGTGTGCCGCTAAATTCTCTCGTGCCTTCGAAGCCGTGCGCTGCGGAAGCTCCACGAGCGCCTCCCACGAATCCCCGGGCGGCACGATCGCCGCGCCCGTACGGTGCGAATCCTCTGTAATTGCCGTGGAAGTAAGCATTCCGGTCGTAGAATGCGTGGCTATGAAATCCATATGGACCGCCGCCGTAGCGCAGGAACCCTCCGTGCCAATTGAAACCCCATGCCGGCCAACCCCAACCGAAACCGAAGAATGGTCCAATGCCGAATCCGACGCCGAAAGAAAGATACGGTCCGCCCACGCCCCACCATGGGTAAAATCCGGGCCACAATCCAACCGGGTAACCATAAACAAGCTGGGGATCGTATTCCGGAACGTAGACCACCTGTGGGTTCGCCGGAGCGATGTCTACGTCCGAACCTTCGTCAGTCACGGTCTGCTGAGGCGTCGATTTGAGATGTCCGGCTTCCTGCGCCTTTCTGCGCATGTACTGGACAGCCTGCATCACATCTGCCTGCTGGTTGTAGTTCGCATCTCCAAGCTCTGAGGTCCATGAGAGATTCTTGTCCAGATTCGCAAGCACGGAAGGGAACTGCGTGAGAGCCTTTACGCTCGGATCCCAGTCCTGCTGGTTGACTGCATCACCCAGTTCTTTACCCTGCAGGTTTGGATTTTGTTGAAGGAATCGTTCCGCCTCTACGATTTGCGTTGGATAAGCGGAAGCAGCAAGGATCTGCGCAACCAGGGCGTCTGGATATAAAGCGATAGGAGCAACCAACTCCTGGAGTTGTTTTGGCGACAAGGGCGCCGTTTGCGGCTCGTTCTGGGCCGGCGGCGGCGGAGCGTCTTGTTGCGCTTGATCCGGTTGTTGCGCTTGATCCGGCGGCGGAGCCTGTTCCTGGTCTTGTGGTGGTGGCGGAGGGGCTTCCTGTTGGGATTGGTCTTGCGCCGATGCCGGAATGGCAAGCGGCGAACCCACGCCAAGCACTAATGCGAGCGCGCAAATGGCTGCGCTAAAAAAACCGTTCCTATGTAGTTGGAATTTCATAAACCTCCAGCGGTGCCCAATACTCGCTCGCTTCCCAGACATCAGAGGTCTAAGAATATTTCCGATCGTCCGAGAAGCGTACTCAATCAATTGCTTCGAGTAAATGAACCGTAGCTAAACCCGCTATATCTTGCTAACACATAAAGATGCCAAAAGTTGTGACGCCGTCTACCTTCCTTGTCGTAGAGGTTCTCGCACCCTTGTGCTCGCCGGCACATCCAATCTGCTGTTGAGGTGTGACTCAACGCAGGCATCTCTGCGCCCCATTAAAGGAAGACGTTCGAAGGAACCATAAGCGTATGCCTCATCTTTTTGATGCGTTCTCGATTCGAGACGTTAAGTTCTCGAATCGAGTAATTGTCTCGCCGATGTGCGAATACTCTAGCACTGACGGCTATGCCAACGACTGGCACTTCGTTCATCTCGGGAGCCGCGCCGCGGGTGGGGCTGGACTCGTGTTCACGGAAGCAACGGCCGTGCTTCCGGAGGGACGGATCAGTCCCCAGGATCTGGGCATCTGGAGCGACGATCATATTGAGCCTCTCTCCAGAATTACGCGTTTCATTCATGGCCAGGGCAGCATCGCCGGAATGCAACTGGCGCATGCGGGACGGAAAGCCAGTACCTACCGGCCATGGGATGGGAACGGCGCAATTTCAGAAGCCGAGGGTGGCTGGAAAAACGTAGTGGCGCCAAGCGCCGTACCTTTCGCGGATCACTACCCAATGCCGCGAGCTCTTACGACTGATGGCATTCAGGAAATCATTGCGGCTTTTGCCGAAGCTGCCCGTCGCGCCTGCGAGGCGGGATTTCAACTGCTTGAGATTCACGCCGCGCACGGATATTTGATTCACGAGTTTCTGTCGCCATTAAGCAATCATCGAACGGATTCTTACGGAGGCTCGTTTGAGAATCGCACGCGATTACTGCGTGAGATTGTGGTTGCGGTTCGGCGCGTGTGGCCGGAGCGTGTGCCGTTGTTTGTTCGCATTTCGGCGACTGATTGGGTCGAGGGCGGTTGGGACATTGAGCAATCAGTGGAACTCGCGCGGCAGTTGAAGCAATTAGGGATAGACCTGGTCGATTGCTCTTCGGGCGGCAACGTGGCTCAAGCCAAAATCCCGGTGGGTCCGGGGTATCAGACGCCTTTCGCGGAGCGCATCCGAAGAGAGAGCAACATTATGACTGGCGCCGTCGGGATGATCACGTCACCCGTTCAGGCCGAGCACATTCTCGCGACCGGGCAGGCGGACGCGGTTATCATTGCGCGCGAAATGTTGCGGGATCCGTATTGGCCTTTGCGAGCCGCGCGCGAACTGGGGCAGGCGATGACATGGCCGGTACAATATTTGAGAGCCGCCCCTGAGGGAACGAAGCCTCGCGTCGCGTCGAATGTCGCGATTAAAGAGCAACAAGTGCAGCGAGATACTGTGTTGAAAGCCTGACGACTCTGAATCCGGGAAACGGCCCACGCGCAATGTCGTCCCTCGCGTAGCGACGGATCTTGGTTGTTTCAAGCCATCACTGATTTTGACGCTGCAAGCAGGGCCGAACAAAAAAGACGGTTCCTGCCCGACATAATCCGGCTCATAAAAAAAGAGCAAACCTGCGAAGGTTCTCGCGGCTTGCTCCTGAACTTTAAAGTTTCATCTCAAGTTCAATCCAGAGTTCATTCCTCCGTTCCAAATCTCTTCAGATCGTCGGGTCCATCTGCCAGCGCTACCGCCTCTTTGCCCTGGACCAGTTCCCGGATGCTTTCCACCACGTCAGGATTGGCCAAGGTCGTAATGTCTCCAGTTTTCATGTTGTTGGAGAGGGCGGCGAGAACACGGCGCATAAGCTTGCCGGATCGTGTCTTGGGCATATCCGGAACGATGTGGATGTGCTTCGGACGGGCAATCTTGCCAATGATGGTTTCAATGGCCGTGTTGACCTTGGCCACAATCGCCGGACTGGCTTGGACACCGGGCTTCAGGGCGATATAGACTTCGGGCACGCGGCCCTTGATCTCGTCCGCCACCGGCACCACGGCGGCTTCCGCCACCTCGGAAACCGTCAGGCACGCAGACTCGATTTCCTTGGTGCCCAGGCGGTGACCGGCCACGTTGATGACATCATCGACTCTGCCGAGGATGCGGAAATAGCCGTCGGCGGCCAGCACAGCTCCGTCTGACGCAAAATATGGCCAGTCCTGCCATTTCTTGCTGCTGCGATCCTTGCAGTATTTTGCGTAGTACTGGGTAACGAAGCGGTCATGATCACCCCAAATGGTTTGCATGATCCCTGGCCAGGGGTTGCGGATGCAGATGTTCCCCGCCTTCCCCGATCCAGCCGCGACTTCCTGGTTGTTTTCGTCATAAATGACCGGATAGATTCCAGGCACGCCTGGGCCCGCGCTTCCCGGCTTCATGGGATCCAGCCCCGGCTTGGTGCTGCACAGGAATCCTCCGTTTTCGGTTTGCCACCAGGTGTCCACAATCACTGCCTCGCCTTTGCCCACCGTGTCGTGATACCAGCGCCAAACCTCCGGCTCGATGGGCTCTCCCACCGTGGTCATGTGCTTGAAATGGTAGTTGTACTTGTTGGGTTCATCGTGACCGGCCTTGCGCAACATGCGAATGGCCGTGGGCGAAGTATGAAAGATGTTGACATCCAGGCGCTCGGCGATTCTCCAGACTCGACCGGCGTCGGGGTAAGTAGGAACGCCCTCATAGAGGACACTGGTAGCGGCCAAGGCCAGCGGACCGTAAACGATATAGGAGTGGCCCGTGATCCAGCCGATGTCGGCCATGCACCAGTACACATCCTCGGGATGAATGTCTTGAATGTACTTGGAGGTGCCAGTCACATAGGAGAGATAACCGCCCGTGCGGTGTTGGCAGCCTTTGGGCTTTCCGGTGCTGCCGCTGGTGTACATAAGAAACAGCGGCGCCTCCGCATCCATGGGGACGGGAGGCACGATCTCACCCGAGTATTTGGGGAGGATCTCGTCCACGAAGAAATCGCGCCCTTTCACAAAAGGCGTAGCGGATGCATTCTGGCCCGCGTGCCGCCTCCAGACCAGGACCTTATCCACGGTCTGGCCTTCTTTCTTGGCCGTGGCCACCGCGATCTCGGCGGCGGCTTTGTGGTCGATCAGCTTGCCATTGCGATAGTAACCATCCATCGTGATCAGAATGTGGCTTTGCGAATCGGCGACGCGCGTGCCGCAAGCCTCGCCGCTGAAGCCCCCAAACACAACCGAGTGAATCACGCCCAGGCGGGCACATGCCAGCATGGTGATCGGCAACTCGGGGACCATTGGCATGTGAATGGTGACGCGATCTCCGCTCTTCAGCCCGCAGAAATCGCGGAGCAGCGCCGCGAATTCATTCACTCTCACATAGAGTTCGCGGTAGGTGACAGCTACGGGTGTTTCGGATTCCGGTTCCGGCACGAAGATCAACGCAGCTTTGTTCTTGTACTTGGCGAGATGACGGTCCACACAGTTGTAGGAGGCATTGATCTTGCCGCCCACGAACCACTTCCAGAACGGGGGATCGCTGGTGTCGAGCGTGGTGTGCCAGTACTGGTCCCAACTCAGCAGATCGGCGTACTCGCGAAAACATTCCGGGAAATGTTTCTCACTGAAGCGTTCGATGACGTTGGGATCGGTCAGATTCGCCTGGCCGATAAATTTCGCGGAAGGATAATAGTATTCTTCCTCCCGCGAATGGACTGCAATCTGAGCCTCGCTGGTCTCGATCACGGCACTTTGTGTCTGAAGAGTTCGAGCCATATCAGTCACCCCTTAAATTTTTGAATTTGTGATGCAATCCCGACCGTCCCTCGTCACTGCTGGGTTGAGGGAGCGCGCCCTCGCGCTCCGCTCAAGCCCTATATGATGGAACATTGAGTACGTCACTGCAACGGCCTCAGGAAGCTAGGCCGCCGTGGGCGCTGTCCTTCTCGCTACCCTGTCTTCCGGCACGACCGGGCGTTTGACCGCCAATTCGCAAACCAGAGCAATTGCCGCCAGCCCCGCCGCCGTGTAGAACGCCATCTGGTAGTTGTGATATTTGTCATACAGTTTGCCGCCGATGCGCCCGCCGAGGAGGCCGGCCACCCCCCAGGCAGTGAATAGCATGCCGTAGTTGAGGCCCAGGTTCTTGGTGCCCCAGAAATCGGCTGCCGTTGATCCGTTTACCGAAAGCTGGGTGCCATAGCACCAGTAAACGATAAACAGCATCACGAACAGGGCTACCACATTGCCGCCCACGTAGTACAGAATGGGCATAGCAACCATGGAGATGCCGATCATCAGACGTAAGACATTCATGCGGCCAAGGTGGTCCGACATCCAACCCGACAAGATACGGCCCATGGCGTTTCCTGTCGCGCCCACCACCAAGCCAAATGAAGCCAGGGTGATGCTGGGTATGCCCACGCTCTTAGCGAATGGAACCAGCTGGCTGATGACCATGAGTCCGGCCGCGCAGCCAAAGGCGTACGCCACCCACAGCAAGTAGAACGACGGTGTGCGCAGCACCTCGCCGGGGGTGAAGTCATAGGCGGTAGCCGCAACCTTAGAAGCCGGTGCCGGTACCCAGCCAGGCGGCTTGTAGCCAGCAGGGGGGTTCTTCAGCAGGAACGCGCCGAAGGCCGTCATGGCGAAGAAGATGACGCCCAGAACCTGGAAGGTGGTGCGCCAGCCAAAGTGCGGGATCAAGTAGCTGGCGGCCAGCGGGCCAAAGATGGCAGAGCCGCCGCCGTATCCGCCTACTGCCAGCCCGACCGCCAGTCCGCGTTTATCCGGGAACCACTTGGACATGACAGGAATCGGGGTCGCGTAGCCAAAACCGTTGCCCAGTCCCCCCAGG
>JBAVZU010000073.1:0-3135 GCA_049588915.1 Candidatus Sulfotelmatobacter sp. | reverse complement strand
CGGTATCGTGGGTGGAATTAAACAGCACGCCCTCAGCCAGCGCCTCATCCACAACCGGCCGCGCCGGAATCTCCAGATTGATCCCCTGAATAAATCCCCGCCCGCGCACTTCTTTCGCCGCCGGGCTTTTTTCCGCAACCAGCTTCAACTCCTGTTGCAGGTATGCCCCAACTTTATTCACGTTTTCCAACAACTTCTCTTCTTCCACAATCGCCAGAAACTCCAACGCCACGCGGCAAGCCAACGGACCCCCGCCAAACGTCGTCCCATGCTGCCCCGGCGAAATCGCATTGGCAAATTCTTCTTTCGCAATGAACGCACCCAGCGGCAGGCCCGCCGCAATCGGTTTGGCAATCGCCACGATATCCGGAGCCACGCCAAAACTCTGGAACGCAAACATTGTTCCCGTGCGCCCCAGCCCGCACTGAATCTCATCAAAGATCAGCGCCGCCTTGTGCCGGTCCGCCGCGGCGCGGCACTCCTGCAGAAACTCCACCGAACACTCATAAATTCCGCCTTCGCCAAAAATCGGCTCCAGCACAATCGCGCAAGTGTTGTCGTTCACCGCCGCCCGCAAACCCTCCACATCATTTTGCGCGACGAAAGTCACTTCCTCCAGCATCGGCTCAAATCCCTTGCGATGCTTTTCCTGCCCGGTCAACGACAGCGCTCCAAACGTCCGACCGTGATACGACCCCTCGAGCGCCACCAGCCGCGACTTCCCTTCGCCGCCCGCGCGATGTCCCGCCAGCCGCGCCAGCTTGATCGATCCCTCGATCGCCTCGGTACCGCTGTTCGAAAAAAACGCCCGGCACGGTCCCATCGTTGTTCCATCCGAAGAGCCTCCCGCCAGCGCACACAACTTCTCCGCCAGCTCCCCCTGATACTCGTGGTAATAAAGGTTGGAGACGTGAATCAGCTTCGCCGCCTGCTCCCGAATCGTCTTCACAATCCGCGGATGCGCATGCCCCAGCGCATTCACCCCCAGCCCGGAAACAAAATCGAGATAACGCTTGTCGTCAAGATCGTAAAGAAAAACGCCCTTCCCCCGCGTCAACACAACGGGATACCGGTTATAAGTCCCCAACAAATACCGCTTCTCCAACTCCGCGATTTGTTCAAATGTTTTCATAGGAAGAGTCGATTCTACCGGAAGGGGCGCCCATCACAGGCCATTCTGGGAAAGAAAAGGCGTCCGCAGGACGCTTGACAATAGCCCGGCGTTTCAACGCCGGGTACGATTGTGGAGGTTGGAAACCCGTCCCGTAGGGACGGTTGATCTGGAGCCTCGATGTCGCACACCTACGTGTCCGAACTCATCCATTGCGTCTTCTCCACCAAACAACGCCGCGACCTAATCTCCGCTGATATCCAACCACAACTCTGGTCCTTTCTCGGCGGCATCGCCCGCAAAAACGGATTCAAAGCATTAATGGTAGGCGGAACCGAAAATCACGTGCACATCCTACTGTCATTACCCGCGACCATGCCGTTGGCCAAAGCCATGCAATTGGTAAAAGGTGCCTCGTCGCATTGGATGAACGAAACATTCAGAAAGGAATTCGCCTGGCAAGAAGGCTACGGCGCTTTCACCGTCGGAATCTCGCAGAAGAGTGACACCATCGCTTACATCCAGAGGCAAGAGGAACATCATCGCAAGCGCAATTTTGAGGAAGAATTCCTGGCGTTCCTGAAGAAGAATGGCATCGAATACGATCCGCAGCATGTGTGGGGATAATTCTTAATGGGGATAGGTTCAGGCATCCCTACGGGACGCGTTTCCTCGTGGACGAACGGACCCGGCGTTGAAAACACCGGACTATTGTCATGCGCCCTCCGGACGCAAACATCGCTACGCATCATGTCGCAGGCCGGCCTGCCCTAAAGAAGCGACGTGACTTCCGTAGGAGAATGCGAAAGATACCGAGGACGTAAGACGCAACGTCCGGAGGACGTTCGATAATAGCCCGGCGTTTCAACGCCGGGTAGGATGCGGAAAAACCAAACCCCGTCCCGTAGGGACGACTGAAATCGCTTCCCCTCGTAAAGAAAAACGCCTTTCCCCCGCCTCAACACAACGGGATACCGGTTATAAGTCCCTAGCAAATACCGCTACTCAAGCTCCACAATCTGTTCGAAAGTTTTCATAGGAAGACTTGATTGTAACGGATTGCGCCCGCGCGCAGATTTGGGAGAGCACTGCGTCCGAAGGACGCCTGACAGTAGCCCGGCGTTTTTAACGCCGGATAGGATTGTAGAAGTTGGAATCGCGTCCCGAGTACAATCGTCGCAGGATGTGCTGCAAGAGGAGTAAAGAAAGCGTGGCGACGAGAGGATAGATGTCAGTACATAAAGTAGAAATGAAAGAGGGCGAAGAGCCTTACAAGTGGAAAGTGACGAAGGTCGCCGATATCGGTGGCGACGAGGAATTCACGAAGGGGATGCTCGAATTAGCTTCCGTGCTTGAGGCTGGAATGATCGAAGGACACCAGCGCGACGAGGTCAAGCATGCGATCGTATGCACGCTGATTGATGGGCTGATGCCGGCATTCCTGAAACTCGAGGAGATTCGCGCTTCCACCGGTAAGGCGATGCCGCTTATGAATATTGAGCAACTCTACGAAGATTTCGCCCGGAAACTGTGGAAGGCGTACAAGGAACTCATGCAGGTGACGCTCGATTTGATGGGTCACAACATCGGGTTCCTCTTTCGGGGTGATAAAGAATTCCGAGAAGGACTGGCGGTGCTGCGCCGCGAGAACCCCAATCTTCGGGTCGGGTTCGAAAAATTCTTGCAAGAAACGCGAGACGAATGGCAGAACGATCTTTCGAAGTTTCGAAACACCTGGGTTGAGCATCAACGAGGCGATCGGAAACAATTTCACAAATTCTACGATGCGAAAAATGCGGAATGGTTATTCGATACGGTGTGGCGCACCATTGCTGACATTTTGCCGGCCTTCTTAGAACTGCATCTACCTCACGGAACGCGGCTTATCGAGCAGCACCCAAACGATCCAAGACCACGATGGGGACAGCGATTTCGTTACGACGTTCCTCATTTTCGCAATTTGAAATAGGATGGGACAAGATACCTTCATTGCGGCAACAACAAACGCACGCTCGCGAAACGAC
>JBAVZU010000072.1:0-28477 GCA_049588915.1 Candidatus Sulfotelmatobacter sp. | reverse complement strand
GGATTGATGGCTGCATCGGTCTGAATGAAGCTACCCGGCGAGCGGCCATTCTTGGAGAATGGATTCGGCCGGTTGAGACCGCTGACAATGCCGCGGGTTACGGTGAAGCGAAATCCGAAGGGATTGCCGAACGCCAGCACGGTTTGTCCCGGACGTAACGAGGTTGAATTTCCCCAAGGGGCATTCGGAAGATTCGTTCCATCCACCTTGATCACTGCGAGATCGGTGAGCGGGTCGGCGCCAACCAGTTTGGCACGCATGATCCTTCGATCCTTCAAGGTAACGTGAATATCGACGGCGCCGTCGATCACGTGGTTGTTGGTGACGATGTAGCCGTCGGGTGAGATCAGCACGCCGCTGCCGATGCCGTGCTCAATCTGCTGCTGTTGATGCTGTCGCCCCGGCTGATTGAAGAATGGGCCGAACATAGGCGGTATGCCCTCTGGCAGCTGCGGCATTTCGCCGTCAGCCATTTCAGATTTCGCGTGCGACGTAACCGCAACGTTTACCACGGCTGGAGTCACCCGCGCGGCGAGTGTCTCCATTGCCTGATCGAGTGATAGCAATGCCCCGATACTGTTGTCGTCTATCGGCGTCGCGGTGGGAGATGCGATTGGGGCCTTCGCGTATGCTGGCTTGGCAAGTTCGTAAGTGGTGAACGACAGCGCCAACGCGATCGCAATTACCGGAACGATCAGGCGGCGTGTCAGGAGGGTTTTCTGAACCCAGTTTTTCATTTGTGTTTTCTCCTTGGGTGGAACTGTTGATGCAACTAATTATTTAGTTTCACGAAACGTATTAATATTTCTCCATCGTTCCTCACACGTGACTACGTAGTTTTCGGAGTGATTTGTTTCCGAACTTCTTGGTCAACCGGATGAAATACCGTCAAGCGCCAGATGCTGATATTCCAGACCTGACCGTACTCGTCCACTTGCTGTGCATGCACAACCAACAAGATAGAATTCAGTTCGTTTGAGTTATTCGTCGAGCTGTGAGCACTTGCATTGATCATCCGAACAGGTTGCGCTTGGCGATGAATGCACTTGGCGGCAGTCCCCGTAGCGGCCGGCAACTTACTGTTGTTTCGGTGTCGTGGTTTCGCTGATGTGGCGGAAGCCTGACTCTGAGAAGCTTGACTCCGAAACGATGCCGGAATTATTTTTGCTCCACCTGCGCCTGAGCCGGCAGGCAATGGAAAAGCCATCGAGCCAGCGGATGCTGAAAGAGCGGGCTCCGAATGATTGGGCGCTGTTCCTTCGAATGCCACCAGTCGCGGCGCGTAGGGCATGGAAATCAAGCAAGCGATGGCGACCGCAGAGACCAGGCCCATCGCTGGCTTCCAAACCCCGGTCGCAGTGGGACGTTCCGCATCGAGAATTCGCGCGACGCGGTGAGCGGTCTGTTGCATTCGTCCAACAGCAGCCTGTGCCAATGCGAGGCCGCGTCGCAGGAAGCTCTTCTCGGCAACGGTGACCAGGCATTGCGCATAGGTTCGCGGATCCGAAGTAGCCGCCAGCACGAAGTCATCGCAAGCCATCTCGCGTTCTCGGGATAGCCCCCGCCCCACCCACCACACTGCCGGATGAAAGAACAGAAGCGCGCTCAAGATTCTTTGCGCCAGGTTGGTCCAGTCATCCCAGCGCTGCAAATGCGCCAGCTCATGCAACATTACGGCCTTCAGTTCGGGCGAGGGAAGTTCCTCAATCGCCCACTTGGGAACAATGATCGCGGGCTTCAGAAAACCGATGGCAGCGGGCACTCGCACGCGATCGGACACAAACATCGTCACATTGCGCCGGGACAAGAATTTGCTGAGCGTATCGCGCACCCCAGGGTCGAGGCTGCCGAGATCGATCGCCGTGCAACTGCGACGCAATTGCCGTAGCCGCCAGAAGCCTAGCGCGATTCGTGCCAGACCCACACCAGCAACGGCAGCCCACAGAACAAATGCGCAAGTCGCCGAAAATCCGGGGAGTCGGAACGCGGAATGCGCGACCATCGCATTTCCAGACGTAGAATTTTCAAAAAATGGCAACACTGCAATCGCGACAATGGTTGAAAACCAGACGGCAAAGCGCGTACTGGAGCCTTGGCGTCCGAGAGCCCGCAACAGTATCCAGCCGAACAGGGCAATGGCCATCCCTTCCACCATGCTGTTGGTCATTCTTTCGATGAATATTTCGGCCAAAACCTGCCAGTTCGCTATCGCCATGCGGTCACTCGGCCCCTTCCAGCATTTTTCGCAAGCGCTTTATCTCCGCCGCATCTACTCCTCGATCTTCGAGGATGTTGAGAACGAGCAACTCTTGAGAATTTCCAAAAAACCGGTTTACCAGGCGGGTGATCTCTGAGCGCGTCGCATCTTTGCGCTCTACCAATGGGGAATAGACGAAAGCGCGCCCATCCTTTACATGCTTCACGTACCCCTTTTTTTCAAGAATTCGAATCGTGGTGAGCACGGAATTGTAGGCCAGCGGCTCCTTCTCCGGAAGGACCTCGACAATTTGCTGGACCGTGGCAGAGTTTTTCGCCCACAAGACTTCCATCAGCCGGAATTCTGCTTCTGTCAGAGTTGGAGATTTTCTGGGGGGCAAACGTCCTCCTCAATACCGATCCACTGCCTCATCACATTAGACGTACGTAAGATCAGATGGTCAACTAGTTATTTAGTTGCAAAGAATTTTGGCCGAGTTGTACGGCCTTTCTCGACCGCAGCGATCGTCCTATCGATTGAAAAAACATTAGATCGAATGAGCTCCGGGACGCGACAATAGTTCCGGTCGCCGGATGGTATCCTAGGTAAGATTCAGGGCTCACAGGGCAACATTCTTATCATGTCCAATCCTAATATTTCTATTTCTCATCAACCCGTTCCTGAACCTCAATCCGCCAATGAAGGCACCGAATCTTTCGGTGACATGCTGTCGCAGTACGAGAAGAGCCATTCACGCAAGCGTGAAGACGGTGGCAAGCAACTTGTGGGCACAGTGATTGCCGTCTCTGCGGATTCGGTTTTTCTCGACATTGGATTCAAGAGCGAAGGCATCCTGCCGCTCTCGGATTTCCAAAGCGCCGATGAAACTCCGAAGCCCGGCGACAAGATGCCGGTTTCGGTGAAGGGACGCGATCCGGAAGGCTATTACCAACTCACCCGTGCGAAAGTGGATCGTCCCAAAGACTGGTCGGCGCTGGAGAAGGCTTTCGCAGAGAAAGCCACGATCGTTGGCACGGTGACCGGAGTGATCAAAGGCGGGCTTAGTGTGGACGTGGGAGTGCGCGCGTTCATGCCCGCCTCGCGCAGCGGAGCGCGCGAT
The DNA here is from genome assembly GCA_049588915.1 of Candidatus Sulfotelmatobacter sp. Classification (GTDB taxonomy): domain Bacteria; phylum Acidobacteriota; class Terriglobia; order Terriglobales; family Acidobacteriaceae; genus Sulfotelmatobacter. The sequence goes on along the minus strand of JBAVZU010000072.1, from coordinate 25,160 downwards.
GCCGCTGAAATGGAAAAGTTGGTGGAGCAGGAAATTTTTTGCCGAATCATCAAGCTTGATGTGGCCGACGAAGATGTGGTGGTGGATCGCCGCGTCGTTGCCGAGGAAGAAGTCCGCTCAGCAAAAGATCGCCGGTCTGCGGAAATAAAGGAGGGCGACACGGTGAGCGGGACGGTTCGCAGTCTCACCGACTACGGTGCTTTTGTCGACCTCGGCGGCGTGGATGCCCTGCTGCATGTGAGTGACATCGCGTGGGGCCGGATCAGCAAGCCGGCCGACGTGCTTTCCGTGGGACAGCAGATCGAAGCGAAAGTACTAAAGGTATCAACTGAGGGCGACAAGAGCCGCATTTCCGTGGGCATGAAACAGTTGCTGCCGCATCCCTGGGATGCGGTAGCCGAAAGATACAGAGTGGGAGAGCGCGTTCGTGGCACGGTCACGCGGGTGGCTGAGTTCGGCGCTTTCGTGGAGCTTGCGCCCGGGATCGAAGGGCTGATCCACGTTTCGGAAATGTCATGGGGCAAGAAGCTACGAAGCGCCAGTACGCTGGTGAAGCCCGGCGAAACTGTAGACGCCGTAATTCTGGGAGTGAATGCCGCGGAGCGGCGAATGTCACTGGGCCTGAAGCAGGCTTTAGGTGATCCGTGGGTGGATGCAGCTGAAAAGTACGCCGCAGGGTCCGGGATTGAAGGTCCTGTGGTCAGCATTACGAAGTTTGGCGCATTCGTTCAGCTTGCTGAAGGCGTGGAGGGAATGATTCACATCAGTGACATGAGCGCGGAGAAGCGCATCAATCATCCGCAGGAGGTGGTCAAGGTCGGTCAGCTGGTGAAAGCCCAGGTGCTGGCTGTCGATAAAGACAAGCGGCAACTGCGACTCGGCATGAAGCAACTCGTTCCGAGCGGTCTGGACGAATACATCGCCGAACACAAAGAGGGAGACGTTGTCACCGGCAGAATCATCGATGATTCGAGTACAAACGGGCGCGTGGAACTGGGTGAAGGTATCCAGGCGGCTTGCCGAATGGCCGCACTCTGCCACACGGCAGATAAAACTGAGCGGGCCGCTCCCGAGCCCCCGTCAAACGTGAAGCCGGACCTATCTTCGCTTGGTTCCATGCTGCAAGCACGTTGGAAGGGCGGAACTGCGGGCGCCGCCAGCAATACGAAGCCGGAACCAGTACGCGCGGGGCAAATTCTTAAATTTCGAATTACAAAACTCGATCCTGCCGCCAAAAAGATTGAATTAGAGTTAGCGTAATCCTGCCTGAAAGAATTCGGTCTTAATCTTTTTCTCGCATCAGGGCTTCCTGCGCGCGCATTCCTGTTCCCGCGGCCAGCGACGACTCATCCCTTTTCTTTTGCCAGTCTCCTTCGGCCAGTACGTTGATCACTTCCATTTTTTTCTTCTTCAAACCTGCATTGATCCCCGAAAGTTCTTTCTGCGTAAGTTTCTGGAAGTCATCAAGCACGTCTTGCAACTCATGCGCAAGGGAGTCGTTTCGCGCTACCTGATAGTCTGTAGGTTTGCCATCGTATCCGGTGACGGCTCCGTAAAGTTGTCCAATATGTTCGCGAATTCGCTCCTCACCGGTAATCATGCCGCCTTCTTTTGTGGCCACAATTTTCGAGCGTAACGCGTCGCAGTCCGCCGCCAGTTTTTGGAGCTGCTTGCGGAGCTGATCTTTTTCCGTCAGCTTCGCGGCGCGCGCACTGGCGCCATCGCGCACTCCTTCGATTGCTTCCACCCCGTAGGTCATGTGCTCGAGTAGCTTGTAGACTTTCATCGAGAGATCGAACTGCGCCCGGCGCTCCTCCAACGAATATTTGGCCCGTGGATCAATAGCAACGTCGAGTTGCTCAGTGTAAGTCTGATCGCCTTTCGTGAGCTTCACCGTATACTTACCCGGCAAAACTCGCGGTCCCTGTGCCGCTTCGAATAGCGCAGATGCTGCGGGCGCGACCGCCGGCGGCTTTAAACGCATCGACCACCCGGCGCGGTTCAGTCCCCGATGCTTGCTGCCGGCAACGGTGTCCACCAACTTGCCATCCTGATCGAATATCTCGATCTTCAAATCACCGAAGATGTGACGGCCTTTTTGGTAATAGGTGATCTGCGCATCAGAAGGTCGGCTTCTTCCATTGAAAGTTTCATCGCCCTCCGGCCATCCTCCCTGCGCGTCGAAGTACTGGATCGAGGGACGCCCCGGAAGCAGCATAGCGTCCTTCACCATCACCTCGGTTGTGAGAGTTCGTAGTGGCGAAATATCATCCACGATCCAGATGCCCCGGCCGTGTGTGGCCAGCACCAGATCGGATTCCCGCGCTTGCAGCGCAATGTCATCGACCGGAGCCGAAGGAAAGTTGCTGCCCTTATACTGCGCCCAGTGTTGTCCGCCATCCACCGACATATAGAGCCCAAATTCCGTACCCAGGAAAAGCACATTGCTGTCGACGGTATCTTCCTTGATCACGTGGGCAAATCCGCGTACACCGCTTTCCTGCGCTGGAAGCGCCGTCCAGGTCTTTCCGTAATCGGTAGTCTTGTAGACATACGGCTTCATGTCTCCGAATGTATGCCGGTCGAAGGTTGCGTAGGCCGTTGTTTCGTCGAAGCGGCTGGCCTCGATGGTAGAGACCCAGGAATTTTTTCCGAGACCGCTTACATTGCCGATTACATTCGTCCAGGTTTTCGCGCCATCACGCGTAATCTGAACGTTGCCGTCGTCGGTGCCGACCCAAATAATCTGTCCATTCTTGGGCGACTCTGATATGGAATAGATAGTGGTGTACATCTCCGCGGAAGAGTTATCGACGGTAACGCCGCCGGATTCTTCCTGTTTCTGCTTTTCGGGATCGTTGGTCGTCAGGTCTGGAGAAATCCGATCCCACGACTGGCCATGATCGCGCGAGCGGAACAGGAACTGAGCCCCGATGTAAAGCGTTCCTTTTTCATTCGGGCTCATGTGGATCGGCGTATTCCAGTTGAAGCGCAATTTTCCTTCGCCATAATTCGGCCAGGGATGGATGTCCCGAATCTCGTGCGTGTAGCGATTCACTCGCCCGATCTCGCCGCCCTGCGCCTCCGCATAAAGGTAGTCGGGATCGGAGGTATCTTCAAACATCCAGAAGCCGTCACCACCGAACATATTTTCCCATCGCGAGTTGGTTACACCGCCCGGATACGAGGAATCGCCTACCCACGAGCTGTTGTCCTGCAAGCCGCCATAAACGTGATACGGATCGGCATTGTCGATGCTGACGTGATAAAACTGCGAGACCGGCAGGTTCACCTGATGCTTCCAGCGATTGCCTCCATCGTCACTGCGCCACAAGCCGCCATCGTCGCCGGCTATGACAATGTTTGTATTTTTGGGGTTGATCCACACATCGTGAAAATCGCCATGCGCCGCGCTTGAAACCACATTGAAGGTTTTACCGCCATCGTTGCTGAGCAGCAGAATGAGATCCGGCTTGAAGACCTTGTTTTCGTCCTTGGGATCGACGATTAAATTACCGAAATAAAATGGACGCCACACCATGTAGTTGCTCGCGTCCAGCTTGGCCCAGGATGCACCACCATCATCGGAGCGGTAAAGTCCTCTACCTTTTTCCGCCTCGATGTTGGCATACACAACTTTCGGGTTCGATTCCGAGACCTGGACCGCGATGCGTCCGTAAGGTTTGGGAGGCAGGCCTTTGGCATTGTCGTCTTTGATCTCATTCCAATTGGCGCCATCATCGGTCGATTTAAAAAGCCCGCTGCCTGGACCGCCGGAGCGGAAGGTCCACCCTTGCCGGCGAAAATCCCACATTGCCGCGTAAATCGTCTTCGGTTCCTGCTTGCTGCGCGCTATCATGGCGCAGCCACTTGAACCATTCACCCCGGCCAGAACTTTCTTCCATGTCTTTCCGCCATCGTTGGTCTGGTAGACGCCACGCTCATCGTTGTCGTCCCACAAATGGCCGGTGGCGCACGCCAGAACGTCATTCCCGTCGGCCGGATTCACCAGAATTTTGGCGATATGCTCGCTATCTTTCAGACCGACGTTGCTCCAATTCTCGCCGCTGTCCGTAGATTTGTACACGCCGTCGCCGACCGAGACGCTGTTACGCAGCCAGGATTCGCCGGTGCCCATCCAAACATTTTTGGAGTTCGAAGGATCGATCGCTACCGCGCCAATCGATTGCACGTCTTCGCGATCGAATACGGGCTTGTAGGTTGTGCCGCCATTCACCGACTTCCACACGCCTCCGCTGGCTGCGCCGACGAATACAGTGATGCGGCCGCTCTCTTCGACTGCATCCAATGCAGCGATGCGCCCGCTCATGGTTGCCGACCCGATGTTGCGCGCCGGCAAACCGGAAATCGTCGCGGAGTCGAAGCGGTATGGCTCCTGCGCCGCCGCTTGCGGAGCTCCGTAAATCAACGCGCCTCCAGTCAACAATGCGCTCAACAGCGTAATAAATTGTGACTTACAAGCGGATGCTTTCATGTTTACGAATCCTTTTCCCCAAGCATGATTTTTCTTTGTCCAGATTTTTCTTCAACAGTACCGACCACCACAGGTTTGTGTGAATCAATGGATCCCGACTATGCCGGACTTCTTCTCCTCGGTCCTCAAGGATGCCGGCAGCGCGAAATCGGCAGGATCAATCGGCACATTCGCTTCCATCTTCTGCACCGTGACGGTCTGCGCCTCGGGATTACTTTTCGTTCCCTGCGAGATCGAGAACGGGAACATTACGCCCAACACCGGCTTGTAAGAGCCATAGCCCATCACGCGCTCCCGCACCGATCCGCGAATGAACTGCTGAATCTCTTTGCGAATTTCGATGAACGTATCAGGATCGAGGTAGTAATAAAGGATGTCGCCATTCTTCAGCGTTACTTTTAAGCGCAGGGCGTCATCGCCATCCACAGTGTCGTGGCCGAGATATTCCACCGTGTTACCTTTTTCTTTGTAGTCCACGAGAGGGCCGTCAAAGTCGGCGTCCAGCAACAGATCGCGCAGATCGTCCTCGCCCATCAGTTCCGGATCTTTTTTTCCGCCAAACGGCTGGATCTGCCATCCCGTGGTTCCGTCGTACGCCTGAACCGCCGTCATCCCCTGCAACGTAAGCGCTTCCCGGACCAGATTTGGTCGCTGGTTCTCCTGTGACGTGGCCGCGACGAAGCCTCCGCCCTCGAACTTGCCGGTCATGCGCAGGGTTTTGATGGCTTTGATTTTCTCCATTCCGCCTTTGGCGTGGATGTTTTTGGCGATCAATTCATCCGCGGTTTGCGAGAGGGAAAACGTGGCGAAGCAGCAGACAGCAACCAGCACGATCACGGCGTGACGCATCGAGCAGACTCCTGTTGGTAAGGGACTTAAAGAACCCGGGAGACGGGAAACAGTACTGTACTCGGGTGTAGACGGGTTATTCAAGTCAAGGTGAGCGGCGGCGCAAAAATTGTCAGGCACTGCACTCTTATCATCTTCTAACAAAAAAGCCGCCTTGCGGCGGCTATACGGTTTCCTCTCGCGATGGTTTAGTGAACAAAAGAAAAGTTCAAGCCAGTCGTAAATACAACGTCGTTATCTTTTTTGCCCGTTGGTGGATTCGAGACATAAATGTCGTCGAATTGGTTCTGCCATCCTAGCCATTTGCTGATCTTCGTCACGGTTCCGAGATCAAACTCTCCGCGATATTGGCCGCTGTATCCGCTCGACAAGTCGGGATAGAGATAAAACTTTTCGGTGATCACAGTGGTCTTCCCCGCTTTGTGCATCAGTTCTTCACCGAGAGTAAGCGCCGCGAATCTATTAGTGACGCCGTACGAGGCGTATGTCGGGGGAACTGTGATGGGGGTGATCGCAGGACCATTCGAATAGGTTTCATGCGTATAGTTCACGCCGGCGAGAAAATCAAGCGTCGTATTGTCTGACTTAATGGCATGGAAGCCAAGGCCCCCGCCATATGCTCCTCGCAGATCGAGATCCTGGAGTGCGTTGCTCATAAAGTCGGCGCCCACGAAACCGAACAATTTAGGGTCGATATTCCGATCATACCGAATCCCCGCCTGAACGAGATTGGCCACGGTGCTAGGCGTCGCCAACTCATTGTTGGTCTCGATCGAACTTGTATAGATCGTGATCTTGTCATTCAGCGTGGAATGAACGGCGTTGATTGCCAACGCCAGGTTGCTCGTCTCACTGTTGCCGCGGGCCAGCGAGAAGCCCACATTAGCCCCGCCGTTCCAGCCATGCAGCAGCCCGGGATGCAACGACTTATCATAAGCGGCCTGCTCGGCATCGTTGCGGATCAGCACGACGTTTGCGGGGGGAACTTCTACACTGCCGCCTGTTTTGGTGGCTACTTCGATTTTTCCGTCGCTGGTGGTTACCGGGCCAACGACAGTCTTTTTGTCCGATGTGGTGACATGCAATTCTTTCTCGCTGGTGATCTGGGTGATCGCCTTGAAGTCGATGGTGACGTCTCCCGCAAAGTCGGTGTGCAAAACCAGCGTCTTTCCGTCCGACTTTACGATTGTGCCGGTCAGGTGGTCCCCATTCTTTAACGCCACCTGATCGGCGAAAGCTGCTGACGCTAGTCCAAAAAACGCAATTAAGGCCAGAAACTCGACTTTACGCAACGCTGCCTACCTCCTGCTTTCAGAGTTAATCTCACACCTTAGTCTTCAGATGGCCCGGATCACTTGGAACAAATCGGACAGGAAACAACAAAGCGGCTGTTGAATCAAAGAAGATTTACGGCCCGCGAAGTAAGCTCGGTTAGCCTTTGGTTTCTTTGGATTCCGTGGTCTTGTTCTGCTCGGTGGAAGCTTGCGCCGGAGGCGTATCTTTCATGCCCTCTTTCAGCGCGCGAATGCCCTCGCCCAAGCCCTTGCCCAGTTCAGGTAACTTCTTGGGACCGAAGACCAGCAGAGCGATCGCGAAAATGATGATTAAGTGCGTCGGTTGAAACAAACCCTCAAACATCGGAACCTCCAGAGACACTGCTACTGTTTATACGCTACCGGACGGCCCAGCGGAAGTCAAACCAATCCCGAACTCTCTGAAAGGCCGTTCCGGGCCTCCGATTCGATAATCCGCCTTACCGTGGGCAGGGTGCCGTGATCGAAATCACAGCAAAACGTGACCTCTACCTTCGACTGACTTAATTCCCTTTTTAGGTTAGATTTACGCCCAATCGTGCCCAAGATTACCTCCGTGACCTTACCTTTGGCTCTCCTAGCGGGCTAATGTGAAGTGGTAGTTCAACAGCGGGTAAATGCCGCGCAGCAACAGGACACGGTACACGCAACCCAGCAATCCAGCCAGGTCGGAGAGTCGAGTGAAGCGCAAGGGCCTCTCAGTTTTATTCTTTTTTCTTGGGGCGGTTCTGGCTGCCCAATCGAGTGAAAGCCAGCCCATCAATTCTGTCCAATTGATGGCTTGGCTCACTGCCGGTGTTCCTGTGGGTCGCTTGGTTCGGCTCATACAGGAGCGGGGCATAGCCAACAAACCAAGCGAAGAACAAATTCAGGAACTCGAGGCCGCGGGAGCCGATAGTAATCTGCTCCGGGCGATTATCAGTGTAAGACCCTCTGCCGCGAACGCTGCAACTTTCGAAATACCCGCTTCTTTATTGAAAGCAGCAGCCGACGCCAAAGCGCAGCGCTTCCCGGAAGCCGAACGGGATTTGCGATTGGCCCTCGATGTTGACCCTCGGAATTCCGCACTGCACTTTGCACTCGGTGGGATGCTCATTCGGCAGGAACGCTGGGATGATGCTTTCGACGAAGTCACTCTGGCGGCGCAGTTGATGCCGGATTTCCCTGAAAACCACAGCAGTCTGGCCTATATTTTCTATCGTCTCGACGATGGTCCCAACGCGATCGCGGAAGCCCGCACCGCCCTGAGCATGGATCCCCAGAACGCAGAGGCCTACCAATTCCTCGGCCTCGCTCTGTATTCTAACGGGCAATATGCCACTGCTGTTCATGCATTCGATGAATCACTAGCGCACGATGCCGCTAACGCCGATACCTATTATGATATTGGCATCACACTGCACGCCGCGGGAAATCAGGCCGCCGCGATCAGCGCATATCAGCGGGCGATTCATCTGAACCCCGATCTCTGGGAAGCCCATTCCAACCTGGCAGTCGTCTTGCACGAACAAAATCGGCTGGATGAGGCCGTCGCGGAATATCGCGAAGCCCGGCGTCTGGCCCCGCAAGAAGCATCCGTCCGTAACAATCTTGGTAATACATATTGCGACAAAGGCGACTTCGACGCGGCCATGGCCGAACTGCGTGAACTCTACCGTCAACATCCCGACTGGCAGCAGGGACACGGCTGCCTCGCTCGGGCATATCTCTCGAAGAGAGATTACGCCGATGCCATCCCGGAATTACAAATGGCGGTTCGCCAAAACCCCACCAGTTCCTCCGAACACCGCATCTTGGGGGAGGCATTACTGCTCGATGAAAAGTGGGACGAGGCGGTGCACGAATTGCGCCTGGCGGTAACTCTTAATCCCGATTCCGACCTAGCCCACCACATCCTTGGCACCGCTTTCTTTCAGCAAAAAAATCTGGAATCGGCGGAAAAGGAATTTCGCGAAGCGCTTCGTCTGAATGCGTCGCCGGACAACCATTATTCCCTCGCCGCTTGCTTGATGGCGATGGATCGCTATGAGGAAGCATTAACCGAACTGGATGCCGCCGCGCGGCTTGATCCAGAACGCACGCTGTATCGTGCCCGCCGCGAGGAATTGGTGAAACTCATGAGGGAAACGAATTCACGATAACAGGACACTGCCGGCATATGCACTCACGCTATTTTTGACCGGCCAGACCGGTTACTTACACTGAATATTCGAGAAGAGGTTGGATCATGGTGACGCGATCGGCAGAAGCAGCAGCTGCAAGAATGGCACAGTCGGTTCCACTGGCTGATAACGAAGTGCGAGTTGACCTGCGGCATCTAACTTCCACAACGCTCGAGCGCGTTACGGCTGCGGCTTCTGGGGAGGCCGTCCCGCACAGATCGTCAGCATACGGTTTGCCGTGCGCCAGGTGCCGTCTATACTATGCCGCCAACCTTGACGTTTGCCCGACCTGCAAAAGCACGGAAAGGGTCTCTGCCAATGTTGTTCCGGTCATTCCAAAAGCGCAGGCTTCGGCTGAACCAGTTCCGGACGATGACGCCCTCGAACAGGAAAGGCAAGCCTTTCTGAAAGAGTTCAAGTCCCAGCTTTTTGCTGCGCATGCGGAGGTGACGAATTCCCCGGCGCTATGCACAAACGAGCAGCACTTGCAGGCAGCCGAGGTGGCTTCCATCTGCAGGCCCTGCTATGACCGCCTGCAGGAACGCTTGGATATATGCGAAGCAGCGTTGCACATCGACCTGAAAGATGCGGCGCAGATTGTTTATGACGCCGTTTGGGCAGATCCCTCCGACCCCACGAAAACCTATACCAACGCAGCCAATGCGCTACTCACGGAGTTGCGCAGACGCGCCGGTATCTCTGCCATGATCGGTCCGTTTCAGCCACTGGGTAACTGAAGCTAAAAAACTGCCGCAAGAAGTATTTTTCGCCTAGTGGCACGTCACGCTCTAAGCAAAAACATTCAGGCCGCTTTTACCTGCATACACGCTTTGCAGGATGGGCGTTGTATTGTCCGTACTTCCGGATGAACTAACGCTCGCATTCAAAGTGGCAAGCAGCCCTTCGATCAGTTGAACACTTTGCGAGGCTGCGGTAGCCTCGTTGACTTGCGCCGCCGAGGCAGAATTCTTCAAATCTCCCAGGACGGTCGCGAAGGCGGACTGAGCGGTGGAGAGATCGCCTGAGGTCAAAGCACTGCCCAGCGCGGACAAATCGGTAGAAAGTTGGGAATTGCTCGCAGCCGTGCTTCCCGATGACGTGGCGGAGTTCTGCACGAGTGCCTGCAGGGTTTGAAAAGCTGACTGGGCGCTGTTGAGGTTGCCGGACGACAGACTGTTTTGAAGAATCTGCAATGCCCGTTGTTGACCGGGATCGCCCGATGAGAGCACAGCCTGACTGAGACCTGCAGCAGAAATCGAGCTAATAGACACGTTTCCCCTTCTCGCATCCGACCAAAGCGCAGTCGAGCAAACCATGAAGAGCTGTCTACGCTATCGGCACAATCAGGAGGAACTTTAAACACCCTTTGCTCGCTGGCACGATTCAGCTGGAAAAGAAGGCTATTCCGGTTTGAGCGCAACCCACTTCCTTCCGGAGTACAGCTTGTAACCCCCGCCGTCCTCGACGAACTGCAAGGGCACGGGTCGTTTCAGAGCTCCATCTGTCTGATAGGGAACGCTGAGAGCGTCCTCATTTGCCACATTCATCACCACAAATTTATCCGCAGCAAAGCCGAAGCCATATTCTCCCGGCATCAGTTCGGAGCCAGCGATGTTCAGCTTTGACTCTGTGATAAACGTGCCTTGATATTTTTGCTGCACCGCCGCGGAATATCCGGAGACATCGACCAGAGCGGCAAAAGTCATTTTGCCGTCTGCGGTCTGAAATCCAGCCGCGTTTCGCAGCTGGGTTGGTGCCTTCTGCCCCGCAAAGAAATATTCCGTAGGCACAATCTTTTTGAGTTCTGCGGAACTCAGCAAGTGCGCCGTTGCTTTTTGCGCGAGGCCCGCGCTCAACAGCATTGCTACAACAGTACCAGCCGCAGCGATCCGCATATTCTTCATCGAATTGTCCCCGATGTATTCACGGTGTATTTACAAGGATGGAAAAAGCTCACGGGCACTTTAATCCTTTTCGTCCACAGGTGCAATGGAGTGGGTTAATTCCTTTTGCCCGCAAGAATCGGATAGTTGTTTCTTGGACAGGGCAATATTCTGTCCTCACTATGAGCATTACGAACTTGACTTTCCCTAACCCAACGAGCGGTGCCATACTTGTGAAAGAAACCGACACTCCCATGACTTCAGCGACGCACGATGAACGTTACTGGAACGCGGTGGCCGCGCGAGATTCCAGCTACGACGGAAGGTTTGTCTTCGCCGTTTCGACGACTGGTATCTATTGCCGTCCGTCGTGCCCGGCGCGCCGTCCGCGCAGGGCGAATGCCACGTTCTTCGCGCGTCCCGAGCTTGCGGAAAAAGCAGGCTTTCGGGCCTGCCTGCGTTGCCGGCCGCAGCTGTTCAGCGGCGATCTGCAATCGGATGCAGTGAAAGCGATCTGTCGTTATATCGAGCAGCATCTGGACGAAACGCTCACGTTGGATCGGCTGGGAAAGGCTTTTCATCAGAGCCCATTCCACCTCCAGCGCCGCTTCAAGGCCGTGTTGGGAATCACGCCCCGTGAGTATGCCGATTCCTGCCGAATGCGTTTGCTGAAGCGCAACCTGCAATCCGGCGAAAAGGTAACCCGTGCCATGTATGACGCTGGGTACGGCTCAAGCAGCCGCCTCTATGAGAAGACGTCGTCGCAACTAGGAATGACGCCCGACAAGTATCGCCGCGGCGCCGTCGCCGCCTCGATCCGCTATGCCTGCGCCGAATCGCCACTGGGGCGCATTCTGATCGCGGCCACCGAGCGTGGGATTTGCTCGATTCAGTTCGCGCGTTCCGATGAAGAGTTGATCGAAGGCCTGAAGCGCGAGTTTCCTTTCGCCGTGCGCAAGCCCGATGATGGCCACCTGCAAGCCTGGGTCGCAGCTTTACTCTTGAAGATGACCGGAAGGGAACTGAATGCAAAGTTGCCGTTGGATATTCGAGCGACCGCGTTTCAGCGGCGGGTATGGACTTACTTGCAGTCGATCCCGTTCGGCTCTACGCGTTCTTACAGTCAGGTAGCAAAGGCCATCGGTCAGCCTGGCGCCAGCCGAGCTGTGGCGCGCGCGTGCGCCACGAATCCGGTAGCTGTCGCGATTCCGTGCCATCGTGTGGTCCGCGAAGATGGCGGCACCAGCGGCTATCGCTGGGGTATGGAGCGCAAGAAGACGCTGCTGCAGATGGAACAGCAGGAAGTGTAATAAGCTCGCTTCCGGGTCACATTATCGCCCAATTGACCAACGCCAGAGCGATCGTCGCAAGCACGATCAGGGATTGACCAAAATCTACGCGGGTTACAAAAACGGCGCACAACAGCACACCTACCACAGCAAAGAAATTCCCTCCGGCCAAACGAAATAGCGCCCCATTAGGTTGCTTGTGGCGAAGGATAGGAAGGGCTGCGCATCCCACGCCATAGTAAAGGAGACGGGCCACGGCAGAGAGCGTTACATTCCATTTGAATTCGCCGGTCAGCGCGAATCCCCAGACCAAAACTGCGAAGACGAGAATTGAAAGATACGGTGTATGAAACCGGCGATGCACGCTGGCAAAAGCTTTGGGGAAGTCTCCTTGTTCAGAGAGCGCGAAAAGCACGCGCGGCATGGCGAGAATTTTGGCGCTGAGATAACCGCAGAAAGAAATCAGCGCTCCAACGGCGACCAGGGCGGCACCGAGGGGACCAATGGCGATTCGAGCCACATCGGCGAGGGGGCGCTCGCTGGCCGCAGCATTCGGCAGTACTCCGATGACTACCCATTGGATGAGGGCGTAGATCACGGTGCACAGTAGCAACGCGGTAAAGAGCGCGAAAGGCGCGTCCCGTCGTGGGTCTCTTGCCTCGCTCATCGGGGCCAAAGCAGTTTCGAATCCTCCGTAGGCGAAGACCATCAGCAGCAGGGCCTTCATCCACTGGTTGATCTTGATCGGGGCGAGAGTCGAGCTGGCGATAGTCGTGGTTGCGGCAGTCGTGTTTGCGATAGTCCAGTGATGGTTGTGCAGAACAAACAGACCGAGAACGATCACGGTAAAGAGTGGAACGAGCTTGGCTGCAGTGAAGAAGTCACTCACGCGCGCTCCTGCGCGCACGCCGCGAATATTGATGAACGTTAGAAGACCGATGAGCACAGTGAGAATGACCGCACGTGGCAGTGGATCTTTAGCATGCGGCCAAAACTCTCCCAAGTAGATCACGAACAGATTGGCGTTCGCTGCGGGTGCGGTCACTTGCCCGAGCCAGAGCATCCATGCGGTCTGGATTCCCATCAGGCGTCCGAAGGCTACCCGGGCGTAGAGATATGGGCCTCCAGCTTCCTGAAAGCGCGAAGCGACCTCCGCGAAACAGCCGATGATGATGGACATCCCCGCGCCGGCTGCGAGTACGGCATAAGGGCTGTAATTGCCGATGAGTCCGGTCACGGTGGAGGGAAGTCCGAAGACCCCACTGCCGATGATGGAGTTCAAGACCAGTGCGACCAGGCTCCAGCGGCCGATCGCGCGGATGAGTTCGTCGCGAGTGGAGCGAGTCGGAGAAGATTCCATCATCGCGCGTTTGTATCACAAAAAGATGATTTCGATAGGCAGCTGGGCTCCGGCGCTGGTTTGTGCCCAGGATTCGACAGGCGAAAGCCAGGTCCGCGGAACTGGTACAAACTGGCCAAACTGCTGCCACGAACGCGCGAGGGGCAGGGCGTCCCGGTTTGGTGACTTTGGAGCAGATGGTTACTGTTGGCCGCAGTGGAAAACCAGCGCATGGCGTCAACTTGTTGGCCTGCCTGAGATTCGCCGGGTGAATGCCTGAAACCCTTGCCAACAGCCGAGTTCAACGCTATCCGGGAACGGGCAACAATAGCCAGACCAAAGTAATTGCTTGAATTACGAAAGCGCATGATCGTGGGATATCTATCCGTCCCCCACTGCCGATGAGATGTTCAAGCGACACAATCCTAACCTGACAATGGCCACGGGAACCGATCTACAGATGAACGACCTGCACACACGGATGATGCGAGTTACTGAAGACTTGCGCGTGATTCAGCGCGAACTGAACTGTGCCGCCATGCAAGCGCCCAGCGATCCGGAGTTGATGGAAGCCTTGAGCGCGCTGCCGGAAACCGAAGCCATCCAGGTCCTGTGCAAAACACTCGACCAGATGCGCCATTTCCTCTGGTTCTACACCCAGGTGATGAGCAACGATCCAGAGCTCGGCGACAGACTGCGGCAGTCCGCTGCGTCGAAGACGAGCGAGGACAACAAAGTGGACGGCTCTTTCCTCGACCAGCTTACCCGGGCCGATGAGGCGTTGCTATTGCGTTACATGGCGGAAGCGAAAGAGCGCAAGCCGAATTAAGCAGGGGCGATGCGCTTACACAAGTCCCCGAACGATCGTTCTTCTTACTTCTCCATCAGGACTCAACACGACAAAATTCGCCTGCGCGCCGGGCGTTAACTGGCCGTGCTGCGCAAGTCCCGCCACTCGGGCGGGATTAATGCTGGCAGACCGGACCGCGTCCTGCAAGCTCCAACTGGCGAATCTCGTTACGTTGCGGACAGCGCGGTCCATCGTGAGGACGCTGCCGGCGAGTTGGCCATCGGTTTCGCCGCGAAGAGTACAGCGGCCATCTTTGACTTGGACCTGAATGGGGCCCAGTTGGTAGTCGCCGTCGGGCATGCCCGCAGCGGCAGTTGCGTCGGTAATCAATACGGCACGATCAATGCCTTTCGCCTGCAGAAATAGTTTCACCATTTCAGGGGCAACGTGAATTCCATCGACGATGATGTCGGCGGTAAGTTCGTCATTGGTGAGAGCTTCACCGAGAATGCCGGGCTCGCGGTGGTCGAGTGGACGCATGGCGTTGAAGGTGTGCGTGGCGTGGCGGGCTCCGGCTTTTACCCCGGCGCGAGCTTGCTCCATAACGGCGTCCGAATGGCCAATGCTCACGCACACGTTGCGCCGCGCCGCTTCTGTGATTACCTCAAGTGCTCCGGGAAGCTCCGGTGCGATGGTCATCACGCGAACATACCCGCGCGCCGCCTGCCAGAGACGGTCGAAGATATCGAGCGTTGGCTCAACCAGATTTTCCGGAGGATGAACGCCGCGGCGCTTGTGGCTAAGAAATGGACCCTCAAGATGGATGCCCAAGGGCTGAGCCTGAACGTTATCGCCGCTATTGTGAGAGGTTTGTGCTGATTCGATAGCCTCGGCCATCCGCTGCAGCGCGGTGCAGGTCTCATCGAGCGGTGCGGCAACGGTAGTAGGGAAGTATCCTGTAACGCCGTGGGTCGCGAGGAATCGGTTAAGACGCGGAAGCTCGCCGGGCGATGCCCGCATCACATCGACTCCGGCACCGCCGTGCATATGGACATCGACGAAACCTGGCGCCAGGATTGCATCGCGGAACTCACAGCCCAAATCAATTACGGTGGCGTTCCCCGGGATTTCCTGTTCCGCTCGCGTCGACACGGCGGAAATTAATCCGTCTTCCGCAAACAGGAGTGGCTGCAATATCTCTTCGCTTGGCGTGTACAGACGATGAGCGGAAAAGACGATCATATTGCGTTGGGCTGGGAAGCGAAGGAGCCGCTTGCGCCACCAGTGTAGCGAAAACGCATGAGCGAAGAAAGCGAGACCGTCGATGCAGCGATGTTATAATCTGAGCCTATCGAATATACCGCGCGGGGTTGACAGTTAATTTTTTCCCGCCCGCAGCGCTGTCGGGGAGTGGCTCAGCCTGGTAGAGCACCTGGTTCGGGACCAGGGGGTCGGAGGTTCAAATCCTCTCTCCCCGACCATATCTAGTTGATTCGGTTGACTCAATTCTCGCGGTTCCCGCAAGTTTCTGATTCCAAACATTGATTTTGTGTCCTAGTTGCGTCCTCACGTTCTCTGTGCTGGACAGCGGGGCCACGTGGCGATTGGGACGAAGGCGGACGTGTCTTCGGCAGCCTATGGCAAGAGTGAGGGCAAATTATTTGGAGGAGGAAACGATGCCAGAAGAAAACAAGAACGCAAAAATGTCCGAGGCGGAGAGCACGGTTCATGAGACCAAGAAACTCAGCGAGGACGCCCGAGGCCTGGGCCCGATGCAAGCCGGTCCATTTGCGATTGGTCGGGTGGACGAAATCGTAGGCGAAGGGGGCGTGGAAGTGCCAGGCTGTGTGGCCGCCAATATGAATGGATCCAGATCGTCAAGCACTGGTCGACGGAGATCATCGATTCGGATTTTTTTACTTCCTCTACGCGTGCATGGGATCGTCGGCGCACCCGCGAATGCGCCAACCGCCGCCTGAACACAATCGCCAAGTCAATCGGCGAGGAAGTGATGGACCGACTGGCGCTCGCCTCCGATCTCGGCCACGGCTTCGTACCAATCCACCTGCGCCTCTCCGCCCCAGCCGTACACTTGCGGCACAAACGTCTCTCGCGCCGTGAGTCCGAACTCTTGCTTGCGCTCCTGCACATAACGGCGCACGGTCGCTTCCGCCACTGCGTCCGAACGCTCCTGTCGGATTCGTTTCCAGATGCGATGCGCCGTGTGCCGCTGCTTCCGCGGAGCCACCTGGTCTGCGCGCAGAATCTCATCGATAAACTCCATCACCGGACCCAGCCTGGGCTTGTTCCGCACTGCCAGTTTGCGCTCCGGAGGAATCGCACCTGCCAGCGCTTGTCGCACCATCCGCCGATGCACGCCCAGCTTCTTTGCAACTGCACGAATCGAACCGGCTCCATGCGCGTGCTCCCGCCTGATCTCTTCGAATAGCTCCACCTTGCGTCTCCTGTCCATCGCCCTCCCCGTCTGCTTCGCAGACAGGGTAGGCCGATCTATCGGTTAGGGGGGTCAAATGTAATATCGAAGTGGGGCCAGTTCAGCGAAGGACCCAGAACACCGGGTCAAGCAGGGAAGGAACATGAGTCGGCGAGCGCGTCACGATAGCATCGTTCCACAGGCGGGCGGCAAATAGGCCGACTACTCAGCGGTGCTTGGTAAAGCCCGAAATTCAGCGTGGTCTCGGACTCCGTGGTCAACACAGTGGTGACGGCCGCCAACCTGACAGTCGATCCCGTTTAGGAGATTACTCATACCCACAGTCCGAGCCGCCCGCTGCTTATCAAAGAGAATACATGCCACGACTACGAAAACCGCAGACCACATCATCCGCTATGCCCCGCATGCTGCAGCCGAAGGCCGCCGGCGTGGATATTGGCGCTACTGAAATCTATGTCGTGGTTCCAGCTAGTCGCGATTCGCAACCAGTGCGGTGCTTTCGCACGTTCACGGCCGACCTGCACGCCGCGGCCGACTGGCTTCTGCAGTGCGGCGTCGAGAGCGTAGCGATGGAGTCCACGAGTGTGTACTGGATTCCATTTTTCCAGATCCTGGAAGCATCTGGTTTCGAAGTGTTTCTTGTCAACGCTCGGCATGTCAAGAATGTGCCTGTTCGCAAAACTGATGTCTCTGACTGTCAGTGGCTGCAGTACCTGCACTCAGTGGGACTACTGCGGGCCTCCTTCAGGCCTCGGCAGGCTGTTTGCGCAATCCGGTCGGTTTTGCGCCATCGCGAAGGCCTGGTACAAATGGCAAGCGCTCACGTGCAGCACATGCAAAAAGCGCTGGACCAGATGAACCTGCAGCTCCATCACGTTATCAGCGACATCACAGGGCTGACCGGGATGGCGATCATCGAGGCGATTCTGAATGGCCAATGCGATCCCGAAGTTCTGTCGAAATTGCGCGATCCTCGTATTAAGGCTACGGAGGAAACCATCGCCGCAGCACTTGTTGGCGACTATCGGCGCGAGCACTTGTTCACCTTGCGCCAATCGCTCATGGCATATCGACACTATCAGGAGCTAATCGCGGCATGTGATTTCGAATTCGAGCAGCACTTGATTTCATTCGACTCCAAAGTCGATGTCGCGCAGGCCCCACTGTGCAAACCGAAGGATCGCCATAAACCGCGCCGGAACGAGATGAGATTCGATCTTCGCAATCATCTCTACCGAGTGTTCGGCATCGACTTGACCGAGATCCCCGGTATCAATGCGCTTACGGCTTACGTTCTCTTCGCCGAGATCGGTCCCGACCTGTCGCGGTTCGCCAGTGCATCGGCTTTCGCATCTTGGCTTGGTCTCTGCCCAGACAATCGCATCAGTGGAGGTCGGGTCCTCTCCGTCCAAACTTGGGTTGTCAAGAATCGGTCGGCGATAGACTTACGTTTGGCTGCCCAGTCGTTGCATAGGAGCCAGTCGTATCTGGGAAACTACTACCGGAGGATGCGCACAAAACTCGGTACGCCGAAGGCGATCACCGCTGCGGCACACAAACTCTCGCGTGTCGTATACCATCTGCTCACGACCCGCCAGTCTTACGACGAGAGTGTCTTCGCAGAATACGAAACACAGCATCGGAATCGAATGGAAGCGCGACTCCGAAGAAATGCACGCCAGCTAGGTTTTGATCTCGTCCCGGTGGGCGCGTGAGTGTTCCTTAGGAGAGTAGCGAAATCAAGTGAAGAGGACACGACGTCCAATCAATAACTGGGAGTTAATGTGGTGCAGCGTGCGTAGGGTTCATACCCCGCGGCAGGACGAGGGGAGGGCGCGGTGCTGCCGCTGCTTTTCTTATGCAATCGATGAGCTCGGTGGTTTAAGATTAAGGCCCTTGGCGAAGCCAAGTTAGACCTCGTCGGACTGGACGCATCTCGGCAGCACGACAAGCAAAGGTATTCATTTGACGCTACGGGTTGCATTGGTGGGATGCGGGAAAACCGCCGACATGCATGTTTCAGGAATTAGATCGCTCAGCGCCGCCCGAATCGTCGCTTTGTGCGACAAAGAGCGGCTGATGGCGGAGCAGTTATCTGCCCGCTACGGCATAGCCAATTGTTACATCGACTTCGATGAATTGCTCGCCATTGAGAGACCCGATGTAGTCCATATTGCCACTCCTCCCCAGTCGCACCTTTCGCTCGCCGTGAGCGCCATAGACGCTGGTTGTCATTTGGTGGTCGAAAAGCCGCTAGCGCTTGATTCTTGTGAAGCGGAACAACTTATCACGCACGCAGAACGTCGTGGAAGAAAGCTAACGATCGCGTACACCTATTACTTTGATCCGGTGGTGAGAATGCTTCGCTGTCTGATTCGGGAGGGCACCATTGGAGAAGCCGTCCATATGGAGAGCTTTCTTGGATACAACCTGAACGGGCCGTTTGGTCGCACGGTTCTCGCCGATCGGGAACGAACCTCTTGTACGATACCTTGCTGTCATCCGGCGGATTCCCCGAATACCGTGGGCGTGTGCCCGTCTACCAGACGTTGATCCCGCGCTTTGGAGGGCTAGATCGACTCGAAAACCGCAAGAAAGCTACGGCGGCATGGCTGCGCAGCAAGAGCTTCCAAAGGTCTGGACTCGACGGCGCGGAACTAACGGCAAAGGTGCTGGAGAACTGCCGCAGCGGTGGCGATTTTCTGAGCATTGTCATGGGTGAGATTGCAAGAAAGCAACAAGTTGCCCGTTGGGCAGTCCACAGCCCCGATACCGTCTTGCGGGTGACAACCACGAAGAAGGAGATTCCCGAGGCGCTCTTTGTTCACATCATTCGCGATGGGCGCGATATTGCGTTGTCGCTTCGCAAGTTGGGCGAGTTCCGTCCGTTTCCATGGAGTCGCCAACCAAGGAACCTTGAAGAGACGGCGCTGTACTGGGAATGGATGGTCAAAAAAGGGCGCCGCTATGGGCGCGAGATCAAAAATGACTACCTGGAAATTTGCTACGAAGACCTGGTCTCGGATCCCCGCAGTACTCTGAAGGTCCTGGGCGAATTCCTTGACCATAACGTCGATTATGACCGAATCCAAACCGCCGCTCTCGGCACCCTCAGCAAACCAAACTCCTCGTTTCGGGAGGAGGTGTCTGATGCCTTATTCAATCCTGTGCGGCGGTGGAGACAGAGTCTCTCACAAGACGAGGTAGCATCCTTGGAGTGGCAGGTCGGCAAAACGCTGGAAGCAGTCGGGTACCTGCGGACTATTTCGGAACAATGCTGGAAGCCCGGTATCCGTGACAAATGGATACGCATGATCTATCCATCATTCCTCGAGGGCAAGCTCTGGGTGAAAATGAATACTCCGCTGGGCCGGTTTTCCAGTTTGGCACAGTTGGAGTGAATGTCTAGGCTCCCGCGCAGGCGAGACAGGAGTGATGGGTCACCAAGATCACAAAGCTGTGAGTCTGCAATCAACCTTCGTGAAAGGGCCAAGACACTACTGGCCAAGTTAGTACTGTGACCACATAGAGAGTAATACATATAGATACTTGTTGGAACTGGTGCCCGAGCTTATAGCTGGGACATGAAGGAGCGATTTTGGGTCCTGTTGTCCAAACGGGAACGGCAGGAGTTGCGGCGCTTGTTGCTGTGTGGTTTACAGGATTGATCTTAGCGGCGGACAGGGAAAGACTCTCAAGGAACGAGCGGTATCGGACCACGACGGATCGATTAAACCCCAATCGAGGCTCAGAGCAATACCATGTAATGAACTTTTCGATGGCGTGTTTATAGCTGCGACGGGAATGTGCAGACGCCAGCGTATTTAGCGCGGTCGCCTTCGACTGGTCTAGTTCTGGTAACGTGAGAGCCGAACAACTATCAGACTTGCTTGGCTGTTCCTTGGTCGACATAGCAGGCGGCTCCTTCCACCGCCTACCAATCTTGCGTGCACACAGA
This sequence comes from Candidatus Sulfotelmatobacter sp., assembly GCA_049588915.1. Lineage (GTDB taxonomy): Bacteria > Acidobacteriota > Terriglobia > Terriglobales > Acidobacteriaceae > Sulfotelmatobacter. The sequence continues at coordinate 4,627 of JBAVZU010000072.1, read as the reverse complement.
TCCCAGAGCGAAATCCGAAGAATTCCAAACCAATTCTCCTATTATAGGCAGGAAAGACCAGTCGGTTTTGACGACAGAGGACGCTATCATTCACAATCCAGATGTGACTCACGGCGGTTGGTTCTGGTGATCCTAAAGCATGCACACCACTGACACACAGAACTTACTCGAGGGTTGGCCGCATGGCAGTTTTTCCTTGCGCCAGACATTGACATTTGAAAGTTGGAGGCATACTGTGAACTCGATTTCGGCAAGCGGAAGGCTGGACCTGCCTGGGTCCATGCACGAGGGGGCCTGTGCGAGCCGACTTCCCCAAAAATAAGGTGTGTCTGTGGTGCTAAGTTGGAGGCGATAACACCTCTGGAACTGGCAATCGCTTCGATTTCCGTCGAGGAACTGCGGAGCTATCCCACTAACTGTGAGCAAATGCGGTTGCCATACCCGGAGGTAAGTACCGCAATCAGGATCGAAGGAGCCATTGGAGGCCAATTACTTCAACTACCCTCAGTAATCTGGATTTGTCGAAGGTTGTCTTGGCTATCGGGAGGCTGCGGAGGCTGGGTCCCCGACGGGAGTTCCTAGGTTTTCTTACGGCGGCAAAGGGCGCTTCAGTTTTTTTGAAATCCCGGATCATAATTATTGTATTCAGTTCCAACCGCAGGATGTGCTTATGGCCATAGAGACAGTCACCAAAGAATACGCAAATTCACTCGGCAAAGTAAAAGTTGCTCTCCAGATTGTTCTGGACCGGCTGAATAAGCCACAGCCGCAGCGCGACAAGGCTGTTGAGGAACTCTCCCACGCCGTCGAGCAGTGGAGCAACCAAGTGCAAGAACTGGCCGCCGCCGCGCCGGATCACGGCGAGCGCGATTTTCTGCGGGCCGCCGCCGAAGTACGCGCCGGGCACCTGGTGCTGGTCGCTGCCCAAGCGGCGGAAGGCGGTGATGAAAAGGCACTCAGCGACGAGATTGGCCTTGTGGAATCCGAGCAGCAGGAGGCTGAGTCCGGGCACCTTGTCGCCCTCTTCTTCGAAGAGGATCTGCTGAACGTCTCCAACCGGCCAACCGACCCCGACAAGGCGCTGGAGCAGTTCAAAGAGCGATCGATACGCACCCTGGATAACATGGTTAAGGACACGGGCGAAGTGGTCTCCCTGGCCTGGGATAAATTCAAGGACAAGTTCGATGCTTTCGTGGACGCATTGGGCGATCTGGCAAAATCCTTTTCGTCGTCAGGCGCGGGCGGTTGGATCCGCTGGGGCGTTGAAAAGATCGTTTCCGGGCTCAAAGCGCTCGCTGAATTCCTGAAGAGTGTTTCGCTTAACACCGCCATCGATTACCTCAAAGCAACTCGGCGCTAATCTCTCGGCCGATGACGTGCTGGCAGCTGCGTTCCACCGCGATGGCACCGAGCAGGACATCCAGAATCTGTCGCTGAAACCCTCGAGCACGGCCGATCAGCTGAATTCGGCCGCCGACCAGCTGGCTGCCATTGCCACACGGTTCGTCAACATGACGAAGCAAGCGCGATGGGTGATCAAAGCGATCGCAGTGGCAGGCGGTCTGCTGACGCTCGTTGGCGTGACGGCCGTGCACGCGGCGTTGGCCGTTCCCATCGCCTATGCCGTGGTCGCGGCGGCGGTGATCATCATCGGCATGGATTTCGCGGATGCCGGCCCGGTGGACTTGATTCCGGGTGTGCGAAGCGTCCTGCGTACCTCCGTCACGCCCCTCCCCTGACATGGTCGGCCTTGCTGCTCACAACCGATCACGGAAGGAGTCCGCAGAAGATAGCGGCACAGAATCAGACATGCAAGAGCTGCATAGATTCAATCAACTAGGGCGTGTTCACACTACGTCAACAATTTTCGGGTAAGATGCAAGGCATGGAACTTACTGTCGAGCAGTACGAACGAATTCAGGATTGCTTGCCGGTGCAGCGCGGCAACGTACGTCACGACAATCTGGTCTTGTTGAATGCCATCCTGTACGTGGCCGAGCACGGATGTAAGTGGCGGGGATTGCCCCGCCGGTTTGGCAACTGGCATAGCATCTATGTGCGCATGAATCGTTGGGCCAAGAAAGGCGTCCTGGATCAAGTGTTCGCCAAGTTACAGCAAGAGCAGATTCTGCGCATCAAGATCGAAGCTTTCAGTTTGGATTCGACCTCGGTGAAAGTGCACCCCGATGGAACGGGTGCTTTAAAAAAAACGGACCGCAAGCCATCGGGAAATCGCGCGGCGGATGGAACACCAAGATTCATCTGGTTGCCGCAAATGCTCGAACGGCAATAATTTTCTGCTTGTCGCCGGGAGAGGCGCACGATGCTCCGGTGGGCCGGCAACTGCTGTTGGAACTCGGTCCCCTGCCGGTCGAAGTTCCGTTGGTGATGGACCGGGCCTACGAGAGCGACGAAACCCGGCAACTGGTGCTGGAATTGAATATGATTCCGGTGGTGCCGCCCAAATCGAACCGGCGCGAACCTTGGGACTACGACCGAGAACTATACAAGAAGCGGAACCAAGTGGAGCGCCTGTTTCGACGGTTGAAAGGCTTCCGCCGCATTTTTTCGCGCTTTGAGAAACTCGACGTTGTGTTTCTCGCCTTCATCTACTTCGCATTCATCATCGAGGCTCTGCGATAGTGTGAACAGGCCCTAATAGACGCTCACTGGAATGTGCTCGATCACTTTCAAATGCGACCTACCGGGTGGGCTTGAGCTTCCATGTTGTGGGTGAAAACTATCCACTACTTAAAGTTCAATTTCTCTTTAAGTTCAAGTTCGGGAGTAGAAAAAATTTGCAAAACAAAGGATTAGACCGGCGGAATGCGACTAAGTGGGCGATTTGCGACGACCAAACGGGCAGGGTACTGCGACGAAAGGGGGATGAAATACGACTAAGCGGGCGGGCGTCTCGGAATAAGTTGAGGAAAATGCGACTAAACGGGCTGTCCAATTCGCGGGAACCCTTTCAGACAGTCTATTCGGCTAGGCTGAGAGCCAAGAAATGCAGGAAAACCCGGCCTCCCCTCACCCATCAAATCCATTTCAGATGCGACCTATCGGGCGGCCCGCCGAATCGCACGCGGCTAAGACGACCGGATTCCTTTACACCGGATGCGACTAAATGGGCGGAAGTCTTCATTTGAGAAGGTTTGGAGATCTCTCCACAAAAAGTGAATTGCGACTAAACGGGCGGAGAGCATACCCATCAGAATGGAATCGGGATGCGACCAATGGGGCGGGACAGGCCACAGACAATGCGACTAAACGGGCGGGAATTTATTGACGCAACTCAGGAAAACGACTTGCCTATTAGATTGGGTCGCATTATAGCTCGGAGATATGAGCCTCACGGTCAATCAATTTACCAATGTTAACGGATTTCCGAAAGCCGCTGAGCTGATCGAGATCACGGGCGCGCATGCGCTTGAAGCCTCGGACCGGGCGATCTTCAATCAGCTGTTGCAAATTGCCCATGACAGTGACCGGCTCGTGGAACCCGATGCAGAATGGGAAATTACTCTGGCTTCACTGCGAAAGGCCTCTTCAAAGCACGAAAGCAACGACCGCGTTAGAGAAAGTCTGCGCCGGTTGCGGGGGACCGAAGTCAAGGTGACTTACCTCTCCGCGCGCACAGGCAAGCAGCGCGTAATGGAAACGCACCTTTTGGAATTTACCGATACGGATGAAGGGCTCGTAGATCCATAATCGACGGTTGACAAGGCACGAGGATGAGATCAGCTGCGCGGCTGGCATCAAGCGCTGTGCCCTCGCTGTGTGGCGCGGTATCAAGGATGAGCACGTCGGTGCCGATAGCCTTAGAGCTTTCAATAACCTTTATGAGTCGTGCAGCCGGAATGGCCATAACGGCGGGGGTGTCGGTTGTCCTGGAATCCTTTCACTCCGAGGCCGAGGCCTGTGGGTCGAGGTCGATAATTAGCGTGTTGTACCCCGCCGCCACGAAGGCGGTCGCCAAGTGAATGGCGAGTGTAGTTTTGCCTACCCCACCCTTCTGACTAATAAGCGCAATCGTGCGCATGCAACCTCCCCTTTCTTGGAAGACATAGCAGATGGGTAAATTTTTGCAATCTTATTTACTAGTAAGCTTGCTGACTTGTCTGTTTAATTTCTTGTGGCTGAGGCTGCGACCATCTCGAATGCGACGGCGAAGGGCTTTATCGTGTCGCGTGCGGGCATGCCTCGAAGGGCATCGTTGCAAAGCACAAATATAGTCCGTACCTCCAAGACAATGCCCAATGGCTGAAGATTCGCAATCGGAATTATTCGCAATGGGTCGGACGGGAGGAACTGTTCGAGCGGGAACGTGGGACGCATCCGGATTTTGATGTGTGGGACGCTTGCGCTATCGCATGTGAAGCCGTCGAGTCTTGAAAGGCACTCGGCAGTTGCAAAGGCAACGACGGAGCAAGTACGCCAGGACAAAGTTTTCGATTGCGATTGAAGTCTATTTGAGGGAGAGAAGACCTATGGCAAATGTATACGTAGAGGCCCGTCCCAAGGGACGCGCGGAAGGGGCCATCGAGGATTATGTAGTGGAAGACCACGCGGACCATGTGCTCAGCACTTTCAAAACGCAAAAGGAAGCCATCGATTGGGCCAAAGG
>JBAVZU010000071.1:0-11163 GCA_049588915.1 Candidatus Sulfotelmatobacter sp. | reverse complement strand
CCCGATTACGGAGCAGCAAGCATAGCGATTGGCGGCAAGCATGTATTCAGTAGCTCCTGGTTAAGTTGGGAGCTTTCGGCAGCGCGATCGCGCGAGTTAGCGGCAGCGGGAAATCCGGGCGCAACCTTCAAGGTCGGCAATAACAACGACACCGATCAGCTTCCGCTCACCGGCACCTGTCAGTTTGAGCCGAGTCTGACAACCAATTTCCATTTGCCACAGTGGGATCCTGCCTGTCTTGCTCCTGGTTCCCAGGTTTACAATTCCGCCAATTACTATTTGAACGAGTTCGACGGTACTCAGGGAGCCACTTCGCAAGTGAACCTGCAGGGCGCGGTATCCTACGCGAGGAACTATCATCTGGCCTCGCACTTCTCCACATTTGAGTTCGGATTCAAGGTTCGCAACGCGCATAAGGGGCAAGACGCTTACTCGCCGACCTACGACATTACCAACTGTCTTGATGCGGACGGCGTCATCGTCGTACCGGGCTGCACGATGAGCAATTTTTTGAGTGGATTCACAAACCCCAACTACTACTTCAACGCCTATCGATACGGACCTGTCACAAACTACAACACCATTGCGAAGAATTTCCAGCCATTCGTCTCCTTCGACGCGCCCGCTACGGCATTCAATTCCGACGCGTCCAACTTCAATCTCACGGAACGCGTTTCGGCCGGGTACGCGATGAATACGATCGAGGCCGGACGCTTCCGGCTGCAGACGGGCCTGCGCATCGAGGCTACGCAGCTGAACATTCTCGGCTTCTATATTCCGAATGACGGAATGACGATTTACGCTACTCCTGAACCAGCCAGCACGTGGTATTGGGATCCTTTGCCCAGCGTCCAGCTTCGCTATCGCATCACCAACGACTCGGACATCCGCGCAGTTTACGCTCGCGCCATCTCTCGTCCCAATCCCTACGACATGGTGCCCTATGTAACGCAAGATCCCACCACGGCTCCGACAAGCATTTCCATCGGGAATCCCAATCTGAAACCCGAGCACGCCAACGACTACGATGTGCTCTACGAGCACTACCTCAAGCCTTATGGAGAATTCCAGGCGGGTTTCTTTTACAAGCAATTGAGCCAGCCCATTTATTATCTTGCCGATCCCAACTACGAAGGACCGCAATATCCGCAGTTTCATGGCGACATTCTTGATTACATTGAGAACGGCGTGAATGCGAAGCTCTACGGCGTAGAGTTTTCCTACGTCCAGCGTCTTGGATTTCTGCCGGGCGCGTGGAGCGGTTTCGGGATTATGGCAAACTTCAGCAAAACTGGTTCGAGCGCCGGTACACTGCCGCTTCGCAGTGACAATCCGGCCTTGCAAAGGCAGACGCCGACGATCTGGAATCTTAGTCCAAGCTACGACCGGGGGCGCTTCTCGGCCCGACTGGGAGCCACTTACAACAGTGCGAGTATCTATCAGTACCAGTGGACGCAATGCACTCCGGCAGAGGCGGCCGGCGGTGGTTGCGAGGATCCCGGATTGCTTGGCCCGAAAGGACCGGTGGGCGACAACTACCTCTATGCGCACCTGCAAGTTGACGCGCAAGCGAGCTTTCGCGTTCAGCGGACTCTGACTGTGCTCTGGCAGGGCCTGAACCTCACCGACCAGGTATTCGGCTTCTACAACGGCAGCCCATGGTATGTTACGCAGCGCGAATACTACAAGCCGACCTACTCTTTCGGCCTGCGCTGGGAGCCGCGCCGAGAGTAATGGTCTCGCAATTCCGGAGGTCTCCTGAATTTCAGGAGCCTTCAGACTCGCCATCTATAACTAATTTTCACTCGATAAAAAGATCGTAAGGAAGGAACACATCATATGCTCAAGGGGGTTCGTAGGCCAGGTCGAAGGCTTCTCATTTTCATGGCCGGCTTCGCAATCACACTTAATGCTGCTGCGATCTCACCCGCTGCCGACGGCGGTTATTCGGTGATCAAGAAAATTCCCATTCCCGGCCAGGGAAGCTTCGACTACCTCACCGTCGATGAGGCAGCGCGCCGCTTGTACGTTTCGCACGGAACGCAGGTAGAAGTTCTCGACATCGACACGCTGAGCGTGGTCGGCAACGTTCCCAAAACACCCGGAGTTCATGGCATCGCCATCGCTCCCGAGTCTGGCCGCGGATTCGTTAGCAATGGCCAAGCTTCGACTGTGACGATTTTCGATCTGAAAACGTTGAAGCCGATCGCCGACGTTCCCACCGGACAGAAACCCGACGCTATAATCTACGACCCAGCCACGGCGCGCGTGTTCGCGTTCAATGGACAGAGCAAGAGCGCTACCGCCATCGACGCGGCGACCGGCACCGTTGCTGGTACGGTCGATCTCGGCGGTGGACCTGAGTTCGCCGCAGCCGACGGCAACGGTTACGTTTTCGACAATCTGGAGGATCAGAGCCAGGTTCTGAAGATCAACTCCCGGACGCTCAAAGTTGAACAGCGCTGGCCCGCGGCTCCCTGTTCTTCTCCCAGCAGTATGGCCATCGATCGCGCCAATCATCGTCTTTTTCTTGGCTGCCGCAGTAAAGTGATGGCAGTCATGAACGCTGACACCGGCAAAGTCATAACTACGCTGCCTATCGGCGATCATGTCGACGCAACCGCCTTCGATCCTCAGACCAAGCTGATCTTCAACTCCAACGGAGAAGGCACTGTGACCGTCATCCGACAGGCGGACGCGGACGAGTACTCCCCGGTCGAGACCGTGAAAACCCTGTCGCGAGCGAAGACAATGGCGCTTGATCCCAAAACGCACCGGCTTTTTCTCTCGACGGCAGAAAACGGACAGTTTGAAGTGTTGGTTGTGGGAAAGTAGCTGAGGCTCGGCTGCAGAATGATCGGTAGGCAACAGCTGGAGGTCGCTATGCGCGCTATTTTTGCAAAGATTCTTGGCGCGGTCCTGATTTGTTTGACTACTTCAACTCTGGCGTACCCGCAGACGAATGACTATCGAGACAGTGAGTCTGGAGTGTCACTCTCGTTGCCGCCCGGTTGGAAATGGAGTGGGCCGGAGCGCTGGGGAGATCAGGAAAGCGTCCTCTTTTTGAAAGAACCGGGAACGCTCCAGGTAGTCCACCTGTACGTGAAGGTTTTGCAACCTCCGGAGAAAATGATGCCTGCGGAAAAGATGAACCGGCGGCTCCTGAAGCAAGCAAAAGGCAAGGTCGAACAACGGACGAAAGAAGGGTACGCAAATTATCGTCTCGACGCGAATGCGTTGTTCTACACGAGGCTTCCTGCAGAACAGCTCGATGACTTCAAAGCCCGAATTGACCCTATAATCGAGACACTGCAGATTCCGTAGTCAGTCTCTAAAACGTGAACTTGTCCTATGTCTCAACGCATATCACTCGCAGTTAGACTCTCAGCTTTTCTTTGCCTAACGCTGCTTTTTGGATCGACCGGATGCGCGAAGAAATCAGCCGCGCAGACCTCTCTGGATTTGCAAGCTAAGGTAACCGTCCCGTTCCGCTTTGTAGCTTACGGCGATACTCGTTTTCATGATCCCAAAGATACAGAAGCCGCTAATCCCCCGGTGCGCGTGGCGCTTGTGCAAGCGATTGCAGACGTCAATCCCGCCTTTGTCTGCTTTACCGGCGACATCGTTTACAACGGATACGATGCGGACGACTGGAAGGTCTGGGACACGGAAACCAGTATCTGGCGCGAGAAGAAGATTTCTATCTACCCAGCGCTGGGCAACCACGACCTGCACGGGAAGGAACAAGTTGCGCTTGGTAATTATTTTCAGCGCTTCCCCGATCTGAAGAACAGCCGCTACTATTCAGTCCGGGCTGCGAACACACTCCTTCTCGTGCTCGACAGTTCGCTCGACGAAACCTCCGGGCCGCAGGGCCAGTGGCTAGCCGAGAAACTCGATCACGTCCCTGCTGACGTGGATTTCGTCTTTGTAATGGACCACCATCCCCCCTATACCAGCTCTTCTGACGCAAAGATGTTTGGCGGCGGCCATTCTGCGCGTAAGACGGAGCAGGCGTTGGCCAGGATGCTGGAACAGCGCCAGGCTCACGCCCCTTTTCGCATGGTGGTCTTCTCGGGACACGTTCACAACTACGAGCGCCACGAGCACGGCGGGATTACTTACTTTGTTTCGGGAGGAGGAGCAGCCCACGCCTATCCGATCGAGCGCGCCCCGGACGATCCGTTTCAGAGCAAGGAAATTAACTATCACTACCTGCTGGTCGAAGTGACTCAACAACAATTGAAGATCACGATGAACCGCTTGGACCTTACGAGCGGCAAAGCCGTTTGGACGCAACCAGACGCGGTCATAGTCTCAGTGCCCGCAGCGAAGGTTGCGGCCCAAGGCAGATAATTCAATCCATGCTCCGCCTCGCTCCCCTTAATCGTCTTCGCATCGCATCAGCTTGGAGCAGGCCCCTGAGATGTACAAGGTCTGGCGGGACAAGAAGCAAAATGTCACCAAGATTGTTATCGACCCCTGGGCGATATGATCGAAAACAGCTGCTCATCTATGTTCTGAACGTGCGGAGTAGGCGCAGTCTGGCGACCAAAAATCGGCGTCGCGATGTACTACCGTTACCTTCCCCCAAAGCGTTCCAAAGGCATAGTCTTTCCAAGAGCTATGAAGACTATGGAATCTCCGGACCGAACCAGAATTCGCCATCAATTGCAACTGCCTGTCTCGCTCAGGGTCGCTCACGAGGAAATGCGCGCCCAGTCGGAGAACATCAGTGCCACAGGCATTTTGGTCACTAGCGCTTATCTGATTCCCGAGGGTTCCGCAGTGGATGTGGCCGTTGAGATTGTGCGTTCCCGCCCTGGCACTTTCTTTAGTGGCCGAGGCAGGGTGGTTCGAGCCCAGCCGAAACGCAATGGAGATTACGCCGTGGCAATCAAGTTGGACGGGGCCTTTGAGTTGGGCGCCAAAGCGTTAAACCCAAGTCCGGATTCCGAGAGGAAGAGGCAATCGGTACCAGAGAAGACGTGGCGGAGTCACAGCGACAAACTGTATCTCGCCTCGTCCTGGCACATGGAGACGTAGTCTCATTTCAGCCCTTCCACCAGATACAAATCCGCCAACATGCGGTGGTACCCGAAAATGCAGGTTCGGGCGTCGGGAGTCATGAGGATAGGGCCAATTGTTTCAACGCCGGCGGGATCGGAAGGGATTAACTGCTTCCAGAGAGTGCGTTTCCCGGTTTGCAAATCCAGGCGGTCGACCCTGGCGGGCAACTCGCCCGGCTGGTAAAGGTAGAGCGAACGGCTGTCAGTGCTAAATGTGATGGGCTGTTCGCCCGGGTTGAAGCCCGGAATGGCACGCGGTTCGCCTTCCGTGGCAGAATACAAATATCCTTTTTGATCGGGACCAATTCCTGCCACCCACTGCGAATCGGGAGAGATGATGAACGCCGTGCCGTTCACGCCTTCAGGCGTGATGGGATGGCTCTTGCCGGAAGCAACATCAAACACATAAAGTCTCACACCCTTGCCGGGTTCGTTCCCGGAGAACAAGAGCCGCTTGCCATCGGGGAACCAATGGGCCCAGGAATGGTTAATGCTGTCATTGGTGAGAGCCTTCGGCTCACCGGCGCCTGTGGTCAGCAGTTTAAGTTGCGAGGGCGAAGCCTGGGTTTGGGCGACCACCCACTTGCCGTCGGGAGACAGAGAGACGGCACCGCCTTCGCCCAACAGCACAGCGGGTGAGCCGTCTGTCTTGCGAATGTATACCGCGTAAGACAATCCGCCGGACTTCGAATAATCGAGCGATCCCCCGCCGCCCTCTTCGTCGAACAGCAAGGTCGTGCCATCCGCCGATATATCTGCAGGATAGGTATAGTCCAGCCACGAGAGGTCGTGCTGCTTGGCATCATCGGAGGTCATGCCGACGAGTTCGCGCCGCCAACTGGCGCGCATCAGCAAAACGCGACCGTCTTTGAAGATGTCAAAGATCATGACCGCGCCCGGCAAACGCAACACCATGCGCTCCTTGCCATCTAGAGTGATGGCGTAGAGGGTGCGGTCCACGCCGGACTTGCTGGCAGTGAACCAGATCTCCTGCCCGTCCGGAGACCAGGCAAGTCCCTGGATGGTGAACCATTCTCCAGACAGCGTCTTCTTGTTTCCCTTCAGATCGATGACGGCCAGGGAACCGCTGTCATCGCCCTGCACGGGGTGGTCGATGAACGCGATCAGATTTCCCTTGGGAGAAAACCGGGGATGGCCGATCCAGCCGCCAGTCTCGTAAAGCGGTTTGCCGATGGGATATTCCAACCGGTTGCGCCCGCCGAAATCGCGAACGACAACCATATTGCTGCCGTCTTCCGACCAGTCGGCCCATTGCACGTGCTCGAGCACTTCGCGCGGTGCGCCGCCAACCAAAGGCGCACGGGCCAATGTTCCCATGTTCACCCAGGTGCCGATGGCTTTGCTATTCAGCAGCACAGCCATCTCTGATGCGGAGGAGACCGATACGAGCTGAGTCCGGCTGAGGCCCATCGACCGTGCCTCGGGGGCTTCTGGGCGCGCGGTAAATACGTCCACTGGACTGCCCTGCCACGCGGCGCTGTAGAGAATGGTTTGTCCATCGGGAGCAAAGCGTGCCGAGCGAATGCTGCCCCGGCGAAAGGTGAGCTGACGGTAGGTTGGCGGCAGCGGCGGTGCGGACGAGAACAACTGCTTGCCGGCATACACTCCCGCTGCCAGAGCAAGCAACACGCATACGGCGAGCAAGGGCCACACTGACCGTCCTCGCGTGACGGGCGTTGGCGCGACTTTTGTGCTGGAGCTGGAAGTTGGAGCAGGCTCCTCGACAACGGCGCCTGAGCGGGAGGAATCCAGGGAACGCTTCAGGCGTTTGAGATCGGCGCGAAGTTCGGCGGCCGTCTGGCAGCGCATGTCGCGATCTTTTTCGAGAGCCTTGTTAATGATTTCTTCCAGCTTTGGAGGAAGTTCCGGGACCAGGCGGATCGGGGATGTGGGCTGACGATTCAGTATGGCCTCGGTGACGACTGCGGAAGTCTCTCCGCGAAAGGGCAAAACGCCGGTGGCCATTTCGTAGAGAACCACGCCGAAGGAAAAAAGATCGGTACGCCCGTCGAGTTCCTTGCCGCGCAACTGTTCGGGGGACATATAGGCGACGGTGCCGACGGCGGTGCCGGGACTGGTGAGGTCTAGTACCGTGGCGTCTGCCAGAGTTTGCGAATCGCCGCTGGTGGGGCGGGCGGCTCGCGCGATTTTCGCCAACCCGAAGTCGAGAATCTTTGCGTGCCCGCGGTCGGTGACAAAGATGTTGGCGGGCTTTATGTCACGGTGGACGATACCCTTGCTGTGGGCGGCATCGAGCGCGTCGGCAACTTCGATCGCCAGCGTGAGCAGATGCTCGAACTCCATCGGCTTGCCGTTGATCAGGTGCTTCAGTGTTTGGCCGCTGAGGCACTCCATCACGATGAACAGATGTCCCTCGTGCTGGCCAATTTCGTGGATGGTGCAGATGTTGGGATGATTCAGAGAAGACGCCGCCCGGGCCTCGCGGCGGAAACGTTCTAGAGCCTGGGGATCCTGTGCGGAATCGTCAGGAAGAAACTTCAAAGCGACGAAACGGCCAAGCTGAGAGTCTTCTGCTTTGTAGACGACACCCATCCCACCGCCACCAAGGAGTTCGAGGATGCGGTAATGGGAGACAGTCTGGCCGATCATGGAGGAAGCAGAACCCGCACCACGCGCCTTGAAACGCGAGTCGGATAATTCTAGGGGGAATCGAGTGGGGAGTCAATTTTGAGGTTGCAACAGGACCGTCCTTTTTCGGGGCTGAGGGACCGGTAGAAAAGCGCTGTAAATCCCGCCTCTGTGCGCTCTGCAGCCCAGGCTTTTCCCGGCGATACGGAGCGTATGGCAGCAGAGGTCGCTATAGATGTCAACGTTCACGCCGCGGCCCGGCCTGTTCGACCCAGCTTCGGGTAAAGCAGCGAAGCAGTTGACGATTCCCTGGGCAGCTTGGGCAGATCAGCACCGTTCAATTGTTGACGCTGGAGGTCCTGCTCAGATCACTTAGATCCTTTTGGCGAGGGAGTAGACGGTAATACTTAATTCGGACAAGAGTGAGCCCAACTGACTGTATTTTGCAGTTCACAAGTCAAGCGACTGCACGTCTGCCATGCGTTATGTGTGCTCCCACGTCAAGGGCAGCGTGAACCAACCAAGCATCTTCAAGACGCAGCAGGATCGGGATTTCGATTCTTCCCCGGTGGCCTACAACGACTGCCTTAGCTCGTTCGTGCTGCTGTGATGCACATTGGTGCGATGTACTTTCTGAATGAACTCTAGTCAAATCACGGAAGAAGCAGTATCCGCACTTCGCCACGCCACAACGTCCACGAAACAATTTGTATTCGAGCTCTGATATTTTTGTGCTTAAGCAAGGAATCTGAGTCAAAAGGTCAATCGAGCGAATTTATGAAAATCCTTATAGTCGATGACAACGCAAAAGTGCGCGCCGCGCTTCGGATGTGCTTAAAAATGAGGGATAACTGGATCGTTTGCGGGGAAGCAGAAAACGGGAATGCCGCCATAGACTTGGCTCCCAGGGTAAAGCCTGACGTTGTTTTGCTCGACTACGCTATGCCCGTGATGAACGGGCTCGAAGCAGCCAGAGTGTTGAGCGTCATTGCTCCTGAGTGCGCCATACTGATGTACACGATGTTCGCAACTCCCCAACTTTCAGAATTGGCTGCTGCAGCTGGGGTTCGCACCGTTCTCTCCAAAGACGTAAATGGGATCGGTGCGGTCATGGAAGCGATTGAGGCAGTGGCATGTGGCAATGCCCAATCTCTTGGTGCGACTGGCTGATACGAAGCGCAAGAGCCCGAACTTGGAGATCGGTACGGCAGAAGCGGATCGAAGAAATTAAAAGCCTTCAGTGTCGGTGGCTAAATGCCCTGGCGTGCCTATGGCGGCGAACTGCAATCATGGAGAACGTCGTAGAGTTCACATCTCTGATCAGGGAAATCACGCAGGGGCGCTCCGGACGTTTCAAAGATGATAGGGATTCGCATCGCTTGCGCTGAAAGGCGTAGCGGTGGTTAAGAGTCAGCCTGCACGCTCCGCTCGGCTACTCCACATCGCACAGGCCGAGCTCCGCTAAGTTCGTCGCTTTTTACTGAGGCGTCAGCAGAAATCCGTGGCTCTCCCCATTGAGAGTACCCGATCCGACAATTTGTCCCCAGACATTGATATCGCTCACCGAATTGAGCACCCATCCTCCAACAGGGATCAGAGTATTGAGGTCTTGCATTCCATTGCTGGCCGACCAGATGAAGGGACGGCCGATCACTTCGACCGTACTTCCTGTTGGTCCCTGCCAAACTGCTGAGTTCCCTGAAGCGCCAATTACTTCTCCAAACAGATTTATTGCCACTGCCACGCTAAGAGAGTCGCCGGGAAGAGTCCCCAAATCGCGGATTGTTCCAGTCTTCGTCCACAAGACGGCGTGCATAGGACACCCTGAGTAGGGAGTACACGGTGGGGAGAAAGGAGGAGGGGAGAAAGGAGGGAAGTTTGACCAGCCGACAATCTGGCCTCGGTCATTAACCCCCGCCGCCGAACTGCTTACCACATTCGGATTCACTTCTCCGGTGTCCAACGTCCCCAAATCAGTACTAACATTGTTTATCCACGCTGTTGCATGGGCAACTTCGATGCTGGAGCCATTCTGTCCAACTATTTCTCCAGAATTGTTAATGCCGTAGGCCAGAGTATCTATCCAACTGTCCCCGAATATACTTATCCCCCCAGTACTCGTCCAAAGGAACCCCCATTGATAAAGGTCAGGATAATCTGATGTGTACCCGACTATCTGACCACGGTCGTTGATGCCCGATCCATAGAACGGCTCAAACTGGCACCAGTCCTTTGCAGTAAATTCACCATAAAACGTCTCTATCTCAATAGCACCTAATCCTTTCATGCCATTCTTCGGAGTCCAAATAAAGGGCTGGGTAAGATCACTACATTCTGCACTGGGTGATTCGGAAGGGTCTGGGGAGACTACCGTCCCGATTCCATCCGCAGTTCCCGTGACGGCTCCACGATCGTTTATGCTTGCGGCGTAGCTGGACGTGCCACCGGGCAAAAGACCCAAGTCATGCTTGCCCCAGCCTCTGGCCCAGACGAACCCATGTCCATTCTGATTGCCAACAACCTCCGCCCAACTGTTGATAGCTGTGGGAGCAAGCGAACCCAAGTCTGTGATTGTGTAAGTTTGTGCTTGTGCGCTGGCGAAGGAAATAACCAGCAGGAATAGAGAAGCGAGCAGAATTCTGTGCTTCATAGCATCCTCCACGTCTCAGTAGGTATGTAGGGGCCTGTCTCGAACAGATGCGGTGGGGGAACTGCTCTCTGCTGGGAGTGGCACGCAAAAGATCATCAGCGAGCCACGCAGCATAGTAGTGTTATCGAGAAGACCTGTCAACTCATTTCGCTCTACTTCAAAACTCGGATCCTGGTTGAATTGTCGAGTGGGATTGTTTAGCGATTATTTTGTGACGGATCGGGAAAAGCACTAGAAGTCGTAACAAAACTCTACAGTTCAGTGTGGGTGACAGCGCTATGATTTAAGCGCGACATTCCCGGATGTGCGCGATGCTATGAGGGGGTGCGATCTCCGCTTTCCGATGGTCAGAGGCAGCCTATGTCTGAGGTCTTTCTTTCGCTTCCTTCTCTTGTTTTATGTCATCGCATTTCGCCCACATTTGGTGCAGGGTCAAGCCATGGCGCCGGGGGTGGGAGGGCGAACGATTCACGGCGTTGTGAAGTCGGGAAACATGCCAATTCCCGGCGCTGGAGTTTCCGCATCGGACGCTGCCACGAAGGAACAAGTCAATACTTCAACGGACGTGGACGGCAGCTACTCGTTGCGCATTCCCTCGGATGGCCACTATACCGTACGGGTGCAGATGGCCGCGTTCGCCAATGGATCGCAAGAAGTGTCGCTGGACGTAACCCATCAGGACGTGCAAGCAAATTTTCAATTAGTGCTGCTGTCACGGACACGCGAGCCGGGCGCGGATTGGGACCAGCGGCGGGCGAATACGGGCGGCGCGCGTGGTTTTCAAAATTTATATGTGTTTCAGAGTGAAGCAGAGGATTCAACCGGTGGTTCGAC
>JBAVZU010000070.1:0-3792 GCA_049588915.1 Candidatus Sulfotelmatobacter sp. | reverse complement strand
GGACTTGACCCACGACACCCAGCCTAATTGCGGGCCGGATGTACCTTCCGCTCCCAGCGCGCAGGCTGGGACTTGCTCACGTTCGAGAATCAGTTTTACCTCGAACTCCCATTCGTCGTTGGAAAAGAATTTTACCCAGGCCCGCAATGGGTCCCACGATTTTCCATCGGGCAAAAAATCCGCATAGCGGTCGAGAGTCAAGGGACCCAGAACAATGCGCACCCTGGATTGCTGGTCCCAGACTTCGTCGCCCACCACAGCGCCGAAGCCGAGCGACTCGCTCTCGCTGTTTTCACCTGACATGCGGCATTGCGTGTCGGCATCAAGACGGCACCAGCCGCCGGCAAACTGCTCGATCTCGACAGGCACTTCGAAGTAGTCGCCAAGAATCTGTTTCAAAGCCTGGGCCGAGCGCGGACGCTGCGCGAGCAATCCGGCGTAATAAATCATCAGGTCGTCGGAAACACCCTGGCGATCGCGCAAGCCTTCGTCGCCCAATCCCAGCAGGCTGAGAAGGTATCGCGAAAAGAGATCGCGCTCGTCGTGTTCGCTGGCCACATCGAAGCGGTATTTTCGCCATGCCCGGTAGAAGAGCGAGATAGCGCGATGATTGAAGATATCGAGGTAGTCGCGAAGCGTGTAGTCAGACGACCGCATGCGCTCGATGATCAGCGAAGTGTAGGGATTCGGAAGAACTCCCTCGGGACCGGTCAGGCCCATGAAGTTGACCGTCATGTGGACAGGGCCTTGGTCAGGCCACTCCAACGCCTGGATCTGGCTGGCGGGGAATGCCAGCGAGGGATGCACGGCAAAATGCGCGATTTCGGTGCTCGGTGGAACGAATTGGCCTACGGACGGGCGCTCGTCGAGAAACCGTTCCAGCAGACGCACCGCCTGAAAAAAATCGAAGCGGAAAGGCTCGCGACGGAGTTTCCTGGCGACCGCGGATACGGCTAGATCAGGACCGATTGTCCGGCTCTCGGTGGCCATTCTTCCAAGGGCTCCTTTCGCTGGCGACTGCGCGCCACAAGTTGACTGAAGCTGTTCATCGAGACGTAAAGCCCGAAAAATCTTTCCAGTACGCTGGCAAAGAGATAAGCGCCGGCACCGCTGAACTGCTCTTCATCGAATTCCATCTCGATGCGCGTGCCACGGGCAAAACCGATACCGTGCTCGGAAATGACGCGGGTAAAATGCCGCCGCGAGTCTACTGAAATGATCCCGCCAATTTGTTTCTTGACCTCCGGCGAATCCGAAAAGTCGTAAAGCTCGAGCATCTTCTGCAACGCTTCCTTGCCATTGCCGACAATTGACAGATAGTTCAGCGAGAGCTGCGAGATCAGGCTCCACAGCGTTTGCCCATCGAGCGGTGGTCGAAGGGTTCGGGTGGGCTTGCGCAGCGCGACAATGCGCTTGATCGCGGCCGCCCCGGTCATTTCGAAATCCCCATTCTCGCTGCCGAAGGGCAGGCGGGTAATCAGATCGCGATTGGTGCAGGTGCAGCGCACGGTCACCGTGTCATAGTCGAGATGCATGGGGCGGGCGGAGAGATCGACCAGCGAGAGAGACACATCGGTTCCCTCGTCGCCCTTGCGAGTGGAGGCAGTGCGCGTCACATACCAGTACGCGGGTGGGGTGTTATGAACGGCATGCCGCTCGGAGTAAAGCGGGTGATAGGTGACGGTTTCATGAGTTTCCGCATCGGTGCTGACGACTTCATTCACCGAGTAGATCTCCATAGTCTGTCGGCGGCGCGCATCGGGAACAATGGGATACTGGGAGCGGGTCTGATCGACCAGAATGGGTTCTGCGGTTTGCTCAAACAAGTTGATGATGGGCGCACAGGCCAGGCGCAATGTCTTGGCATCGACGGCGACTTCCAAACGCTGATGCCGGCCGTCCTGCTCGAACGGCGAGATGAGAAACAGGATTTCTGCCTTGGAGCTGAACCCGGCACGCTTCAACTCCGTGAGACCAGTGAGATTCATGAAGAAGAATTTCTCGGGAAAAGCGAAATACTCCTGTAGCAGGCGATATCCGACAAACGAACGCCGAGGATAGGGCAGGACATCTTCGTCTTCCGCGAAACCCATGGGCTGAAGATTCTTTGCCGGAAGTTCGCGCACTCCGGCTTTAGGATTCGATGGATCGCGCACGAGAATGCGAACGCAATTCTTGCACAACAGTTCATACAGAGCATGGATAACCGCGCTCTCACCGTTCAGATAAAAGGCGAGTGTTTCCAGGTCCAGTTTGTCGAAGGAAACATCCGGGAAGCACTCGATCTCGACTCGCAAAGCCGCGGCTTCCGAGCTGCGCAACGCGGGGCGAATGCGGTCAGGAGTTGTCCATTGCGCCTGCACTATTTTAATCGGCCACACTGTGGTGTCATAGCAGGTGCGGAACTTGCAGGGCACGCCTTCCACCGGACGCGAATAAAGAATAGTTCCCTTGGGAATCTTGAGGCTGCTGGTCAGCTTGCCGCGCTCGGGATCAGTGTGGAACTGGGTGATCGACATCGAGGGTACGGGACGAAGGTAGTGCGGATACAGGATATTGAGCAGCGCTTCGGTGATCTGAGGAAAGTCGTCATCAATGCGCAAGTGGACGCGAGCGGCTAGAAAGGCGAAGGCCTCGAGCATGCGCTCCACGTGGGGATCTTCGCAGCGGTCGGGTTCGAGCAGGAGGCGCGAAGCGATTTTGGGATACTTTTCGGCGAACTCAGCTCCACTCTGGCGCAGGAAGGTGAGTTCGCTCTCGTAATAATCCCTGAGCTCGTTACGCAAGGTCGGCTCCCTTCACTTCGTACTCGCACTTGCCCAACTCGAGCACCGTGTCGAAGCGGACAGGCTCCGGGGCGGGATCCATGCACAGCAGTCCCTCGATGACGAATTTTAAACTTCGATAGCTGCCGTCGACCAATTCCATGCGCACGCGGGCGCGCTTCAAACGAGGCTCAAAAATAGCGATTGCAGATTCCATATCGCGGACAAGATCGCTGTGGTCGCGAGTAGACAGAACAGACTTGGAAGAGACGTCGGCGAAGCCGTAGTGATACAGGGAACGGACGGTCTCACGAGCCGAATCCGGAGCTGGCTCAATGGTTCGCCGCGTATTGAGCAGCCATTCCAGGTCGCGCTTCAGCGCCAGTCTCAGCTCGCGCAAGGACTGCGCGCGCGTGGGCGGAGCCTCCGCGCTGTTCTTGGGGGCAACATCGATCAGACGATCCAGCACGGACAGCGTGACTGGCCCGATGGCGTCGCGTTTGGCCATACTTACTTACCGTCTCCCAGAGCTTGAGCAGGGTCAAGTCGGCAAATACGTTCAAACATTTTTTGCTGCGCGGCCTTGTCATTCTGGATCTTCGTGCTCATCTTCATGATGGTCGCCAAGGCACTCGCCACTACGCCGGGATCCTCCCAATCGTCGAGCTTATGGTTCTCGATAGCCGCCGCCAGGTCATCCAGGAGAGGCTGGGCAATGGTTGGCTTGTTAGTCGAGCCACAGATCTCCACCAGTTGCAGCTTACGCCTGAAGCGATCTCGCCCGGAACGCTTGCGCGAGATATCCTGCTGCAGGAGTTCAAAGGCTTTGCGCTCCTGCCCCTCGCGGAGAGCTTGCAGGGCCGAGGCATACGCGTCGGTAGGTTGACCGGGCCATCGCGATCCTGCTCCGTTAGAAGACGCCGTGGCGTTCGTTGGCGCCGCACCCGAGGCCTGGTCTGGAACTGCTTGGCTTAAGGCCTTCAGCCAAGCGCGGGTCTCCATGTTGGCGGCGGGCGTATCGTCCATG
>JBAVZU010000069.1:0-6417 GCA_049588915.1 Candidatus Sulfotelmatobacter sp. | reverse complement strand
ATCGAACCGTTGGAGACCTTTATTTGGTGGAAGGCCTGAAGTAACTTCCTCGTATTTCAAATCGCATCGGTGAGTTTTCAGCTCTTGAAAAACTCAAATGATCGCCAGCACCTGTTGGACAGCTCTTTGCGCTTCCAGGATCGAATAACGGTGATCCATCGCTCCAGCGAGATCCGTATTGGCAAACGCGATCCTTCCAAACGGCGCATTGCGCAGGATCTCTCGAGGCGCCGGACGTCCCTCCCGTCCGAAGAAAAATCCTGGTTGCGGGCTTAGGTACGCATGACCCCAGCGGTTCAGGATTATTCCCGCAATGTCCCGCCTCGCATCAAACCCGGAGGCTGCAAACATTTCGCTGAATTGCTCGCGGATTCGTCTTTCATATTGCCTGAAAGAAGTCCCCAGCAGTTCCTCGCGGCCAAGATTTCCTTGCTCCTCAGTGGAGCGACCCGGATAAGAGTAAAGAATTTTAAGCGAGAGAACGATGGGAGAGTCTGGGCCGATCTTCGAATCCGCCACGCCCGTAAGCGCCAGCTTGCGCACTTCCAAGTAGTTGCCGATTCCTTCAAACCAGCGGCAGCCGCTCATGCCCATCTTGTATAGAAATCGCCAGTTTTTCACCGCAACATTGGCCATCAAGCACGGAGATCGGTGGAACTCAGCATATGCGTTGCGGTGTGTTTCCGGAAGGTCCTGCACAATGTGCTTGGTGGTCCAGCTCCCTCCCGCCAGAACGGCCGACCTCGCTTTGACTCGATAAATATTACCGTCCTTCAGGTAGGAGATGCTGACGGAATCCGATTTGCCCGGTTCGCCATCGTGATGGACAGAAATTGCGGTCGACGACAGCCGAACTCTCGCGCCGCTTTGCGGGGTGTCCAGTCCGGCAGAGTTGACATTATTTGCGGTAACCGCCGATACCGTAGCTGGACCAGCGAAAGCCTGTGGAATCAGACTTTTCAAAATCAATCTTGCAATCGTGGTGTTGCCGCCGGGGAACATCTGATCTCGGCCATCCGTTAATGGATCCAGCATTTCGTACGCATAATCCGAGTATGCCGAGAGAGCGTCTGGGCCTAGGCCGGAGCCGCCACCCTCCACCGGAGAGAGAAATGTCCGAACCGTCTCCCGACTCAGGCCGAAGCGCTCCATATAATGCTGTTCCAACGTGATTGAATCAAGGTATCGGGAGATCGCATCGCCTTCGACCTTGGGACGAACAAATCGGTCCCCTTCCACCGGCGTGGCCTTCAGCCAGCGAAGCCACTCAGCCCGAGTCGCCTCGGAAATCGGAGCGCCTTTCAGATTCCTTCCCACAGGATCGACCACCCACATCCCTGCCTTCTGTCCGAACTTCGTTCCAAACCAGAATCCATATTGCCCATGCTCCAGCCCGATTGCTTCATAAGGCGTTTGCGAAAGAGGCATCTCGGGCCCTGGACCGCCCCACGACTGATAGTCAAGCCTCAGCGCCTTCAAACCAATGCTGTCGTAAAACTGTGCGATGAAGCTATCGGGAGAATGAAGCTGATAAATCGCCGAGCCCTGATGAGCGATCAGCCGCTTGCCCTCCACCAGAAATTCATTCTGTTTGGCTTCACCGCCGAAAATTGGATGGTTCTCAAGGACCAGGCACTTCATCCCCGGGCGCGCCTGCCGTTGGAAAAATAGTGCGGCGGCTAGTCCGCTGATTCCGCCACCAACGATCACGCAATCGTAAGTCTCCCCGGTATCGATGAGGTCCTTCGGCAGCGGGTCGTAAACCCCATCGCGAACCGTATGCCCCGCCTGCATGACCGCCTGCGTATTCCCATTGGATGTGCTGTATTCGCCAACTCCGCCATACCCGGTGAACTCATCAGTCGCTGCAGAAGTTCCGCAGGAGAAATAGATTCGAGCAAGAGGGCGCCGGAGGCCAGCATTGCAGAGCCCAGGAAATCGCGGCGCGTGATGGCATCGTTCATCCCCAGATTGGTATCGCCGGAGACCGTTGGTTTTGGAGTCATATCCTGTTTCGCAATTTGACCACTGCGCAGTTTATTTTCACACAACTGACCACGTCCAGCGGATACCCGGTCCGGTAGTGGGCTACTTTGGATTTCCACAGGCTTGTCACTATGGCATACTGGGAATCATGCCAAAGCGCAATAGCAGAACTCAGGATGTAAACGAGGCAGCTTTTCAGATGGTACAACCCTCTTCACAGGACAAGCCCGAGATTTTGATTATCGCCAAGGCTGCTAAAACGTCTAAGTCCGAGATTTCCCGCGTTATGGCCGAAATGGGACGCCAAGGCGGATTAATCGGTGGAAAGCGCCGTCTGGAAACCATGAGCGTGGGGCAGCGAAAAAGCATTGCAAAGAAGGCGGCAAAGGCAAGATGGGAAAAAGCAAAGAAACAGCACTAACTCTTTTTGTGTCTTGTGGTGGGATACCACTGCGCGGTTTTGCCGATTTTCTTGCAATTGTCGCATACTGGAAATAGTTCGCCCGGCTTGAGCGGGATTTCTGGGACAGCGACATCGTAAAAGTTGCACCGAGCGCACCTGTATTTCCCGGTTTCATGTTTTCCGGTACGCTCTACGACCTCACCGGGACCATATCCCCACGGCCTCCCAGTTGCCTTAACAAACCGCTCGGTGAGTGTGTACTGAGCTTCCTTGGTTACGCTGGCAATCCGATTCTTGAGCGGGAAATGCCGCTTGCCAATAGATCGAAAATCCGTGAGGTCGATGTAAGAAAGCGGAAATCGATCATTGTCTGGTAAGGGCACGAGAGTTGGATGATCAGGCGCAGACAGTGCTCTTACCACATTAGGAATAGCGCCTTCGACTGTGTACATCGGCCATACCGCCCAGACTTCTAAACCATCCAGATCGCACGTGGGAGTCATTAACATCGCCCAGACACGTTCTGCCGCAACTGCGATATACTCATGTGTTCCGTCGAAGGCGTCAGCTACCGCTTTCTCTCTGACTAGATCAACGCGCCCAGCATTAAGATGCTCCAATTGCTGTCTTTCGTGCTCCGAACGAATAAGAACCAGCTCATCGCTATCTGGGAACAGAATGAGTGGCACACCAGCGCAGATATCCCCCTGCTGGAGATGCGTGGGCGCGTCGGAGAGATAGAACTCGTTGGGCGCGAGCACGTAATTAGCTACTTACTTTTTCTTGACGCGCAGCAACGTTCGAGAGCTTCCGTGCTCCCGCGAATGCAATTCTTGGGATGGTCCTAACACAATGGACTCCGACTCGTCCCTCGTTCGAACGGAGTTCCGGCGGCCAGATAAATCTGGGTGTGTAGCACAAAAAGGGCTGCCCTTTTCATGCTCATTTGCTGGCGCTGCCTTTTTCCGGGATGTCTCGGTACGGGACATTCTTGATCCGCTGCTCATATGATGCTGTCTTCTCGGCTCACTGTTGCCGCCAGTTCAAAGGTTGGCTAAAGAGCTTAATCGGTTTCTAGTTAAAGTCAACCACTGTTTTAACACGTGTCTAGGTTACGAATGGGTTCGTTGGTTGGTTCCGTTTGAGCAGGACGAGTACGGGAAGGGCATGCATAACCACAACAAACACATTATAGCACAATGTTCTTGACAATGCTAAAGCGGTTTAGTATAATGATCCCATGGTCTGCGCGGCAAAATCGTCTTCCAGCAGCCCACGGAAAAGAGCTTTAGCGATGTTTTATACTTATTCGCCACGATGTTTTTAACACTCCCTTATTCATATAGTCGTACATGCAAGATATCGCTATAGTCTCGCCCCCTGCTGAGCGTCCGCTCACCTCACGGTACCGCTGGATTTCTTTCGTTGAAATTGCGCTCGGCACATTCTTCGTCATTGGCCACAACGTGTTCCACATTGTGCCGAACGAAGTGCCGATTCTCTTCGTGTTCTTTTGGGCTTCTTTCTGGCTTCGCGATGGCGGATGGAGCGTAGCAGGACTCACGCGACCGAAGTCATGGGGGAAGACTCTGCTGATGGCCATCAGTGCGGCGACCGTGCTGCTGGTCGGCAGTGAACTCGTAATTCAGCCAATCGCTAGCCATTTCTGGCCCAGTCCGGAAAATGTTTCTTCGGCGTTGAAGATACCCGTCCACAACTGGAAAGTGGGCCTGCGCAGCCTAGCCATCGTTTGGGTTTTTGCCGGGTTCGGCGAGGAAATAAGCTACCGTGGCTACCTGCTTACACGTGCTGCGGACTTGGGCAACCGGTCCAAGATGGCCTACATCGCCGCGATGTTGTATGTCGCCGTGCTTTTCGGCCTGGGGCACATCTATAAAGGGCCAGGCGGCATTATGGACTCGACATACTCCGGCTTGGTGCTCGGAGGCATCTATCTTCTGTCCGGCCGCAATTTATGGGTCCCGATCCTGGCACACGGAATCAACGATACTGTCGCCGTCATAGCGATATTTATGGGTTGGGCGACGTAGGAACGCAACGCGGTCCAACTCCCATTCGCATTTGCATCCCGCATTTCGCCGCGAAACTGGAGATCGGAGAGTAGCTCGATTTCCAGCTTCTGCGAAGTCCGACTCGCAGCCGAGAGGAATTCTGCCATGACTCCGGTAATTAGTGATCCGCAAGTCATTCCCGGTAGAGTTCACAGATAGGCGAAAAGCATGAAGCGACTTCTAATTATCATTCTGGCGATGACTACCTTGGCCGCGGCACGGGATAAGAAGCCAAAGGCTCAGCCTGGTCCGTATGTATTCACCAGCAAAGCGACCGCGCAGATGCTCAAAGTGCTCATCGTCCAGGAGAATCTGAGAGAAGGCTACACCCTCGACTCCGACGATCAACTCCAGTTCCGCTTCTCAAAGCCGGCGCAGATGCCACTCATCGGTGCGCTTTTCATGGCCTCAAGTGCCTGCCCAGGCATGACCACGAAAAAAGTATGGTCGTACACTCTGACCGAACTCAATGGCATGACAAAAGTGACGGTTCAGCCGGTGTGGGAATATCCGGATGATTACTGCCAAACGCAAACTCACGAGTTGATCTGGAGCCAGCCGGAAGAGATTACGGCATTTCAAGCCATGCTAGACAAGGCCGCTACTTCGAGCGCGCCTGCTTCGGCTCCAACGCACGGACAAGCTTCGGCCGCGGCCGCTCCCGCTTCTTCTCCAACTTCAGCCGCGGATCAGCAGCAAAACAAGCAACACGCCGCTTGTTTGGAATTGGCGAAGAACAACCCCAGCATCACTTGCAAGTAAGAGCCAGCGCAGTGTGCCTGGATGTCCCCCGCCATTCACGGTCTTTCATCCTGCCGCCATTGTCTACGCGGCTTTATTCTTCCCGGCCCTCAGCTTCGCCCACCTCGCTTTTTGTGCGGCGGCGATCTTTTTCTTGGCCGATGCTGACATTGTGCGCTTCACACTGGATGGGCCAGTTGCTTTCGCCGCTCCACTTGCGGGCGCCGATTCGCTCCGCACCTTCATCCATCGCGCCCTCTGCGCCTGGGCCATCTTTCGCCGCGAAGCGGCCGATATAATTCGTTTCGGTTGGTTTGTTTCCTGTGTTTTCACAACACCGTTTAACGACTCGATCACTGAAATTGCCCGATCCAACTTCTCCACGTGCAACTGGGCCTGCCTGCGCTCTTGTCGAAGCTCCTGAAGCGCGTTGGTTAGACTCGCCATTATTGTTCGTCCCCCTCAAGATTTACAGCCAATTGATTGTATAGGACAGGGATGTAATACCGCACTTATTCTAGAGGCGAAGAGTCCACCCAACCAACCGTAGTAGAGACACATAGCCTATAGAAATGCCTGCCGTTCGGCCACCGTCGCCCATCACGGCCTGCCGACGACGATTCGCCACCAATTCCCGAAATGAAACTGCACATCGGGTGACTGGGACAGGTAAGTGTTGATCGTAATCCGCACAATCATGCGTTGTAACCGAAACGAGAATATGGAATTGAGGCTACTTGCCGGCGGCTACGCTCTACAGGAAAGTCCGTATGTACGATACCGCACATTGTGTGGCAAACTACTCTGTGCTCACCCGCCGCCTTAGTGACCGCATTCGCGAACTTTGCACCAAAGCTGCAAGTGTAGGCGATACAAACTTTGCCGAGGTTCTCTCTGAACTGCAAACCGCCCTGCGCGAGCATGCAGCCAGAACGCGTGAGATGGGAATAAAGCAAATCGTTGGACGAAGAGAACGCAGACGCCAAAGAGAAGTGGAAGAATCTCCCCGGTCTATCTAGAGCTCGGCATCTTAGTTTTTGAGTCCCGAAGTTAGAAGCTCCTGTCACTCCGAGCATTTAAAGCTTTTGTCTTTCGGAGGCTTCGACATCTTCAGCCCACGCTCCAGCGCTGGCATCATCAAAACGTCTCCGCCCGCTTCCCCGCTCCCTGCATCTGTTCGGTTTGCCGAAGAAAAAATACGAAGCGCAGGTGCCC
>JBAVZU010000068.1:0-3652 GCA_049588915.1 Candidatus Sulfotelmatobacter sp. | reverse complement strand
CACCGTGATGCGCTCTCGGTCGCGTTGCAGTTTGTCTCGCACACAGCGGTACTGTAACCGTCATGAGTCTCGACTCCGAACCCACTGTCGGCCCAGAGCTGGCGCTTGGTTCGGAAACGGTGGGGGGTCTGTAGCAGTGCCACCGCAAGGCCGAGCGAATCGGACCGATGGAAGGAATCTGGCGAAGTAGCTTTACCGCCGCATGCTTGTGGCTCTCCCAGCCTCGATCACCGAATCCTCTTGCAAGGGCCAAATGAGTCATACCCATCAAATGCGGGACTCATAGGTCTCGTCCGAGGCGTTTCGTGGTCAGACCTGTCTGTTCTGGACGTGAGCCAGAACGCTGCCTGAGCGGTGCCGAAGCCCGAGATCACTGGTCGATGCCTTCCCCGCGAACGATGATTCCAGCGTAGCCGACGACCGTATCGTGATCGCCGGAAATATCACCTGAGGTTGCATACTTCAAAAGTTCCGCTGACGTACCTCCAAGGCTCTTGGCTGCGGTGAGCATCACGATTGCGGGGCCGAATCCGCACATACTGACATGCTGCTTCGTGACGACTTCGTAAAGCGCGAACGCGTCGAGGCGCAGAATCGCTTCGATTGCGCTCTGGTCCTTGACCCGGGTCACCGCATCGGACTCATAATGGTTCATGTCACTGGAAGCTACGATGAGTACTGGTTGATTCTGTTCGGCGATGGCCACTGCAACTGCCAAGCCGAGTTGTTCCAGCAGTTCGAAATTTCCGGTACCAAGAACGATTGGCACGAACTTGAGATTAGGCTGGCGAAGCTGCAAAAATGGCAATTCGACTTCGGTCGCGTGCTCGGTGCGGTGTGCGGCTAAATCTTCTTCCAGCAGGGGACATTGCCGCTTGAGAGCAATCGCGAGACTAGTGTCAATAAGGACGCGGCCGAGCGGCGTCTCCCATTCACCTTCGCTCATGATCGCCAAAGGGCGGCCCATGCCGGTATGGTTGGGGCACATCACGATGCAGAGCTCAGGAATTTCCAGGCGGCCAAATACCGCGCCAGCGACGTGACCGGAATACATGTAGCCCGCGTGCGGTGCGATGCAGCCCAAAGCGCGAACGGTCGCTGGTGACGAGGTCTGAGCCTGTGGCGAGGTCTGAGAAAGATAAGTGCGAACATCCTCACGCAGTGCCTTGGGCTCTCGAGGATAGAACCGTCCCGCAAAAGCGGGATGGCGAACTTGCATCGTACTCATGAAAGCTTCTCTGCGGAAACAGTTGCGATCAACCGACCCCTGCTGAAGTAATGCTACGAGCCTTTGTGGCTCTCGCGCAAGGCACGAAACAGATTGGCGCTTTCTTCAAGGCTCAAGGTTTCGGCGCGCGCGGCTGGCTTCACCCGAGCCTGCGCCAGGGCGGTGCGCAAAATGGCCTCCGGATAAGCGGACTTGAGGTTGTTCCAAAGAGTCTTGCGTTTTTGTCCAAAGGACAGCTTAAGAAAGTCGATGAAACCGTCTTCGGTCTTTCCGTCTGTGTTGAGGCCAAGCTCTTGCCGTCGCGGCGCCATGGTGAGGCGCAGCACGGTGGAATGTACTTTAGGCGCCGGGTCAAAGGCGGCGGGCGGCAGAGTAAACAATTTTTCAACGCGAGCGTACAGCTGTGCAGTAGCGGAAAGCAGGCCATAGTCGCGGCTTCCGGGCCGGGCGGCGATGCGATCGGCTACTTCCCGTTGCACCAGAATAACGAGGCTTTCGAAATATTTAGAGTAGTCAAAAAGTCGCAAGAGTATGTCGGATGTAATGTAGTAAGGAAGATTTCCGATGACTCGTGCCGGGGCAGGTTTGAACTCGATGCCCGGACGGTTTAGGCCAGGCTTGGGGCCAAATAGAGAATCCACATCGATGGAAAGAATATCTGCTTCGATGACCTCCACATTCGGGAACATGGCGAAACGGAGGCGAAGTTGTGCGGCAAGCACGCGGTCGAGTTCCACGGCGATCAGGCGGCGTGCGCGTTTCGCCAGAAGGGAAGTGAGGACGCCTCGTCCCGGACCGATTTCAAGCACCGTGTTTTGCGACACGTCACCTAGGGCGTCGACAATTTGCAAGGCAAAACTGTCGTCGGCGAGGAAGTGCTGTCCCAACTTGGGTTTGAGTTGTGGGCGGCGTGTTGAAACGACCTTGGGCACGTTGACCCCCTTTTCCTCGGGCATATAGACTGGCAATCAGCCCGCATGCACTGCGCGCGGGAGAGTCAAGGCCCGGTACATCATTCCATCATAACTTGCGCCCGCAAACACGGGTCTGCTCCGGGAGGGTTTCATGCACATCGCACTCGTAGCTTCGGAAGGAGTACCGTTTTCAAAAACCGGGGGATTGGCAGACGTGGTGGGCGCTTTGCCGCGCGCCCTCGCCGCGTTGGGACACCAGGTGACGGTATACCTGCCTCGTTATAAGCAGACAAAAATCGCGGATCCCACAACGGTAGTGCCCAGCATCACCGTTCCCTTCGACGATAAGTACCGCTTCGCCGCAGTAGTGACCGGTGGAAGCCAGTCCGGCGTCCGTTTTTGTTTCGTCGACTATCCCGAGTATTTCGATCGCGACGGGCTTTACGGCACACCCGCAGGGGATTATCCGGATAATGCCGAGCGCTTCGCGCTTTTCTGCCGCACCGTGCTGGAGGCGTCGAAGATTTTAGGCGTGCCTCACGTGTTCCACTGTCATGACTGGCAGTCGGCGCTCGTTCCTGTATTGCTGCGCACAATTTATCCGGAGGATCCCGCGTTCCGCGACGTGGGCACGGTTTTTACGATTCATAATATCGGCTATCAGGGTCTGTTCCCGCCGGAGACTTTGCCGCTTTTGATGCTGCCTTGGGACCTGTTCACCATGTCGAAGATGGAATTCTTCGGACAGGTAAACTTTCTCAAGGGAGCGCTGGTCTACTCTGACTTCGTCACGACGGTGAGCCGGAAATACAGTCAGGAGATTCAAACCGCGGAATATGGATTTGGATTGGAAGGCGTGTTGCGCGACCGGGCCACTACGGTCACCGGAATTCTGAATGGCGTGGACTACGACGAGTGGAGCCCTCAGGCCGATAAGTTTATTGCGGCCAAATATTCGCCTCAGGATTTGTCCGGCAAAGCAACGTGCAAGCAGGATCTGCTGGCTGCATTTGGAGTGAAGAGCGCCGATCCAAAGCTGCCCGTGATTGGAATTGTGTCCCGCTTTGCCGCCCAGAAAGGCTTTGATCTGATTGCGCAGATCATGGACCGGTTGGCGCGGGAAGAGATGATCGTAGTCGCGCTGGGCGCCGGGGATAAAATATACGAAGAAATGTTTATCCGCCTCAACAAGCAGTTTCCCAACAAGATTGCGGTGAAGGTGGCCTATGACAACGCCATCGCGCACAAGATCGAGGCCGGGTCTGATATGTTCCTGATGCCCTCGAAGTACGAGCCCTGCGGGCTGAACCAGATTTACAGTCTGAAATATGGAACGGTGCCAATCGTTCGCGCTACCGGCGGGCTCGACGACACCATTGAACCGTGGGATGCGCGCACGGGCAAAGGCACGGGATTTAAATTCACCGAATACAACGGAGAGTCGTTGTTGCTTACGATCAGGCAAGCGCTACAGGCTTTTCGCGATCAGACTTCGTGGCAGGTCCTGATG
>JBAVZU010000067.1:0-3050 GCA_049588915.1 Candidatus Sulfotelmatobacter sp. | reverse complement strand
TCACGGCGGACTTATCTTCGTTGAAAACCGGCTGACTCCCGCCGCCGACATCGATAATGCTGAGGCGGCGCATTCCAAGCGCGACCGAGTGATCGACAAAGATGCCTTCTTCGTCCGGTCCACGATGGTGCATCTGTCCCATCATCTGGCGAACGACGGACTCCGTCGATTCGAGTTCAGCGTTGCCTACGACACCGCAGATTCCACACATGATTGTTTGGGTTTTAGATAGAAAGGTTTAAAAGCTGCTGAGCGTGGATCGTTTTATTGTGTTGGTCGCAGTGCAGACATACACGAATTTCGAGTCCGCCCAGATGGTTCCAGCGGTACATTTATCGGAAGAGGAAGCGGGGGTGCCTAACTTGACGTTGAACGCAGCCTCGTGAAGTATCTGGCCATCCATTCCGCAGATTGTGCCGACGGCACAGTCATGCGAGTAGGATTGCAGCGTGGTAACCAGCTCCCACGCTTCGTTGTCGGAAATCGTGCCTGCTGGGATATGTAACAGCATTGGGCCATAGAACTCGGCTACGTGAGTCGCGTCAGCCGTTCCCGCTAGGTTGATATCGTAACTTCCTGAAGGACCAACTTGAATTTTGCAGATCCCGGAGACGAACTCCCATTGACCATCCCCCAAATATGCAGGAGCAATGGCGGAACTACCGCCAGCAGTTGAAGCCGTTCCAGGCCCGCCTACTCCGTAACAAAGGCCACCTTTACTATACCCCTTTCCGTTTAACGAAAATCGGAGCGGTGTAGCATTGTTGGAGTATCCATTGCTGCTTTGCGAGCGTACCCACGCCCCATAGATCCAGTAATCGCCCGCACCATAGGCGATGGTGCCACTCGAATAAAATTGAACATGCGACTGTTTTGAAGTGGAAGTCACGCGACCGGCCGACTTACCTCCGCTGGGATCCGCGACAGAAGGGTTGAGCGATCCTGCACCATCAAGAAAGGTCCAGGATGCTGCGTTGGTGGTTGCTAGATTCGTGAAACGAACCGCCACTGGAGAAAACAATCTTCGCGCCGCGTCGGTGTCAGCATTCGATCGCCCGCCAAAAGTGCCTATGTTTCCGTTCCTCCGCGGGCTGCTCGACATATTCGCGAGAATGTTGGGACTTATGCTCTGCACGGTGGCGGGTCCGACTACGGTACCGGCACCATTTACGACGATGTAATCCGGCTGTCCGGTGCCGTCCACCTCTACACCTGGAACAGCGTTTACAAAATCGGACTGTTCAAGATGATTGACCTGGACGAGTGTGGGATTGACAATCCTTGTCACCAGCACCGGCACTGTTGCCGGGTGGGCGAAGTCGCCCTCGACGTTGACGTCGTCAATGTAGACGCTGCCCCCATTTGTTCCTGGCGTCATCCAAATTCCACCCATCGAAAATACCGGCTCCTTAATGAAAATCAGGCCGCTGCCTGATCCCGAGCCCGGCTCGATTGCGATTGCGAATGACCGGAAGTTAAACACGTTGGCATTACCGCTGGTGGCCGACGGACCAACCTGCGCAAATGTGAAGCTTCTTTGAGGAGGCCCGGAAACAGAAGTTACAATATAGCTTCCATTGAACGTGCTATCGGTCGCATTCTGAATATTCACAGTCTGCCCGACAACAAGGTCATTAGTTTGGTTAGTAGTAACTCTAACTATGTTGGACTCCCGGACGAGACCTGAAGGTGGAACAGTCGCATTCTCTGCAGCGCACCCCGTAAGAGTGGCTGCGTGAATGTAAATCCAGAAGCTGTTGCTGCCGATGTCCAAATCTGGCCCGTAACCGAGCGAGCAAGCTCCCAGATTGTGACTAATCCCATCTAGGAATATCCCCGAAACTCCACCTGCTCCGCTCCGGTCTCCGTTCGATGCAATTCCCAATCGCCCAGCTTGGGAAACGTAGTTTTCAAACGCTATATTCCGGATCGTGAAACTGGTCAAGCTCGATAGCCAGAAGCCTGGCTTACCTATCGTTCCGCCCCCTAACAGACTGCATAGACCTTCGTGGCCGTGTGGACCCACAACCGTCGGAATGCCGCAATCAATCGTCAACGGCCCTGTATAGCGCTGCCAGCCTATGGGCGGCGATGAGTAATTCGGATCACCTGGACCCATTTCGTAGAGTCCACCCCCCGGGAGTGGACCACCCCACGCAACATTGTCGGCAATCCTGATTGTTCCGCTCCCGCACGTAGGTGGATTCGCCGATCCGCCGACCAACGCCTCGCAAGCAGCGTACCCGGTCAGTTTCGCATTTTCCCAACTGAGCCCATCGTTGAAGTCGTTACCGCGCGGAGAGACGTATTGAATCGCAGCGTTATGGCTCAGACTAGAGGCGTTAGCCTGATAGCTTGAGGCCCCAAAGCCAATAACCACTGCACCCAACTGCATAGAAGCGATTGCCAAAAATCGCATAACTACTTTGATTGTGCTGAGCGCAAGCTTAAGCATTCCTCGTTGAGTTAGGTCGATCTATGTAGAAAATTCGCCTTGTCTCCCCCAGAAGATTGCGAAAACTGAAGGTCTTGGGGCCGATCTGCGGGCGGGAGCGCTTACCCGCGACCGCGCCAATTACAATTCCCAGCAGAATTAACGGTATAGACATCATAATCGGCCAGAGTGACGGATGCTCCGGCAAGTAACCCCAGTTAACCGCCTCCTCCCATCGGGGGAGCAGAGAGGTAAGTGAGTGTCGCAGAAAATCACCCAACACCGGAATGCGTGTCAAATGAAGATGTACTGTTCGCTCAAAGGTGTAATCGGGGTTGTAACCCGGAATCCTGCTGATCGCGTCCTTAAATACTTCTGGATCACGTAATTCCTCTTTGGTTAAGGGTCGACCAGAGCCGTCTCTGAATACAGCTCGTGAACTTGGATCAACCACGGCCCACCGGTTGCCCCACTGCACCTCAACGACTACGTGCTTCGAATTTCCGGCCGTGTTGAGCAACAAGAGACGCCGCGTTTTCAAACCCACGGCCTCCCCCAAATTGATGAACGCATTGCTGGCAGATCCGCAGATCTTGAGCAGGCGAGCGTCTTGGAC
>JBAVZU010000066.1:0-73477 GCA_049588915.1 Candidatus Sulfotelmatobacter sp. | reverse complement strand
TAACTTTCGATCTTGCGGGATAATCTTCTCGGATCTCGGATCACTGCGCCAAGTTGGCGTCGGCGCCATCAACGACCTCGGAGTGAATCCTTAATTAATACTTCAATTAATACTTCCACATCCTGATCTCATTTCCAGGCTGCTCGAAATGAACTTCGTCCATCAGCTGGCGGATCAGGTAAACTCCGCGTCCGTGGTCGGCATACACGTTCTCGCTCGCTTTCGGATCGGATAGAACATCAGGACTGAAGCCGGGTCCGGGATCGGTCACGATAATTACGATCCGGCCCTGTGGATCAGACTTGAGTCGGCACCGGACCTGTTTTGACGAGTCATTTCTACACCCGTGCACAACCGCGTTGGCCAAAGCCTCCTGAACTGCCAATGCAACCTCAAACCGTTTCTGCTCCGGGACCTCCAGTCGTACCAGGGTTTCAGAGATGGCGTCGACAACATTGGCGATCGCGTCGGAGTCCGCGGGGAGATTGACGTCGAGCAGTTCAGATAATGCCGGCGTTTCTGGGTCACCGCTAAACTCAGCGGGCATAGAGCCTCATTTCGTTCTCGAATCCAATTGTCTGGATCGGCAATTAAGTGAAAGACTCCACAGCTGCGTCATCGTTGTCGAAGATCTCGAAAAGCTTGAGTAAACCAACCAGACGCAAGGTCTGTACGGCGAATTTAGACGGTTGTGCGAGCTTGATATTTCCACCCTGCTGCTTGATCAAAGCCAGAAACCTTACTATCAGGCCAATCCCGCTGGAATCAACCATGGGAACTTCCGACAGATTCATGACAATGCGAGTGTCTCCGTTGTTGAGCGCCTCTTCCAAAGTTTGGCGCAAGCTGTCCACAGCGGGGCCCATGCGGAGAGCCCCTCGAAGCTGAATCACCTGCACTTGCGAACGCTTACGAACGTTTATATCCAAACTGTCCTCGCAAAAACGGCTCACCAGATATCGGGTTAAAAGTGCGATTTGGAATGCGTCCCAAGTTACGAGAAGCAAAGCCGTTTTGCAAGTGCGCCGGCATTTTGGAATAGCGACGGGAGTCGCGCCTCCGGCGAAACAGGCGTCGGAGCAAGGATAAATATTTCATCCTGAATAGTCTAGAATTTGACATAATCGGTGGCGGCTTAGGAAGGCTCATGCGCTCGCCAGGCTCACAGAATGAAGCAGTCCATCCCGCAGTAATCATCGTCACCACGGATGAGCGGGTGCGTCCCGAAGCCGAAACCTATCTGGCGGGCGAATATGAACTGACCCTGCTCGAGGCATGGGATCAACTCACCGCATTGATCCACAGACATCCCCCCGACGCCATACTGCTTGACCTTGACACGATAGGAGAACGCAGCGAGGACGGCATTACGGCATTGGGCGAACTTCGGACCCTGGGACCTGACCTTGTTCTAGTGGGTTTGACGCGTTCGAATAGCCGCAGTCTGCGTCTGAAGGCGGTGGCTGCCACGGTGGATGAATACTTTGTGGCGCCCATCAATTTCGAGGAAGTTCGGGATGTGCTAAACCGGGCGATCGAAAAGCGGGCGCTACAGATTGAGTGCCGGGAAAAACAGGGCGAGCAGGCGGAGCGGCAGTCATTTTGTGACTTAATCGGCGCGAGCGAGCCCATGAGGAACGTCTACGACGCCATCCGGAGAGTAGCCGCCAGCAACAGTACGGTGCTGATCCGGGGAGAAAGCGGAACTGGCAAGGAACTGGTGGCGAGGGCGATTGTTGCACTCGGGCCGCGCGCGAAGAAGCCTTTTGTCAGCCTTAACTGCGCGGCGTTGCCGGAAAACCTGATCGAGACCGAGCTGTTTGGACACGAAAAAGGCGCCTTTACAGACGCGCGGACGGCGCGCGCGGGTCACATCGAACTAGCGCACACCGGCACGCTGCTGCTGGATGAGATTGCGACTCTGGGTCTGGCGCTGCAGTCCAAGCTCTTGCGCGTGCTGGAAGACCGGGCCGTAACCCGCATCGGCGGCCAGACTGCTAAGAAGATCGATTTCCGGCTCATCGCGGCAACCAATGAGGATCTGGAGGAGTTGGTGCGGACGGGCCGATTCCGGGAAGACCTCTATTACCGCATTAACGTTGTGCCCATTCTGCTTCCGGCGCTGCGGGATCGACCCGGGGACGTCCCCCTGCTGCTGGATCATTTTCTCCGTTCTTATTGCGCCTCCAACAACGTTCCGTTGAAGCGCCTGGAGCCGGAAGTGATACAGATTCTTGAGGAGGATGCCTGGCCGGGAAACGTGCGGGAACTGCAAAATCTGGTGCAGCGGCTGGTTCTTATGGTTGACGGGCCGGTGGTCAAGGTGCAACATCTGCCGCAAAGGCTTCTGTACAACAGCGCCGCCAGCCAGGAGTCCATTCTGATTCCTGAAGGCGGGGTGAATTTTGATGAGGAAATCGCGAAGATCGAGGTTGCCTATCTAACGGCGGCGCTCCGTCGGTCCGGGGGCAGCAAGATTGGCGCGGCGCGCCTGCTGCGGGTGGATAAGCAGAAAATGCACTACCTTTGCCGCAAATACGGCGTCGGGCGAGATTAAAAACTTATCCACCGCGCCCTTTTATCTATTAAAAACTAATACATCATAGATAAATATTTAATACATTAGAAGATTGGGACGAGCACTTGCCTCCGCTCCCCATAACTACTTTTCACGTAAGTGCTTTAGGTAAACAGGCTTCGGCGATGTAACCGAAGCCGCGCAAGTTTGGCACAGAAGTTGCTACCTATGGAACCGAGCACGACGGACGAAATCAAACAGGAGAAAAGAAAATGTCAATTCAAAAGAAATCTTTGATCGGTAATCTGACGGCGGCCAAGAAGGCCATCATTGCCACCAACTCCACCATGGATGCCCCCAAGACTTTCGGCAGCCAGAATTTAGGCGCAAAGAGCTTAGGCGCGAAGAGCCTGGGTGCCAAGAGCTTAGGTGCGAAGAGCCTGGGTGCGAAGAGCCTGGGTGCGAAGAGCCTGGGCGCAAAGAGCTTAGGTGCCAAGAGCTTAGGTGCC
This sequence comes from Candidatus Sulfotelmatobacter sp., assembly GCA_049588915.1. Classification (GTDB taxonomy): domain Bacteria; phylum Acidobacteriota; class Terriglobia; order Terriglobales; family Acidobacteriaceae; genus Sulfotelmatobacter. Next base: position 70,450 of record JBAVZU010000066.1, on the reverse strand, counting down.
AAGAGTTTGGGCGCCAAGAAGATCTAGCTGGTCGCGCTTGAAGTTTGCGCGAAGATCGATATGAAGAGGTCGCGTTGGGGGAAACGCGACCTCTTTTCATTTCCTGATCTCACCAAACTTTTCGTTGTACGAATTCAAGCAAAGTTTGCCAGACGAATCCCGCAATGCTTCTTCTTCCCACTCGAATCTTTGCGTCGCCGGACATACCCGGCCTGAACTGGCTCTGATTTTCGACCAGCACGACGGCGTCATAATAAGTTGGAGGGGCGCTACCTTTGTATTTATCTTGAGAAATCAAGCCGAGCGGAATCTTTGAGGAAGCCGGTGCGATTGTGCTTACTTTGCCTCGGACTGGCCAGAATAAGGACTCAAGCTTGAGGGAACAGACGGCGCCTGCAAATACTTTGTGAATCTGGAACTCGGGCACAAGTACGCGCGCCCTGAGGACGCTAAAATCGTCGACCTCGGCAAGTTCGCTGCCTTCCCTGACAAACGATCCCGTTAGGTTTTCGAGTTCAGGTGTAACCAACGTTCCCTCAATTGGACTGAGGATCTGCAGCGCCGCCACTTGCGAAGCAACCGAACGGGAGCGCTCAAAGTCGGCTGTGCGCTCGGCACGCGCCGCGCCCAAGCCCGCATAAGTGGATTGCGCCCGGCGAAGATCTGCATCAGCGCTGCGAAGGTCAGCTTGCGCCTTATTCGCCTCCTCTTGAAGAGGCAGATTCTCCAACTGCAGGATGGTGGCGCCGGCGGCAACTGGCATTCCCTCGCCACTCAAGACCTGGGTTACCTGGCCGGCCACGGGAGCACGAATCACGGCGCGTCGCTGCGATTCCAGAAAGAAGCGTCCGTTCACATTTTCGGGCCACAGGGGAGCGAAGATGGCCAATAGAGCAAGAGCGGCTGCTGCAAATCCGCGCGGCCCGGCAAGCCATCGCTTGATCATTCCTGCTTTATCCAGATAAAAATCTTTCATAAATCTTCCCAATGAACGTAGTCGTGCCCGAAAAATCGCAAGCGCCAGCAATGCCGCGGGAATGAAGGCCCACTGCGGGCTGAGGCGAACGAACACGTTGTACGAAAAACGTACAATCGCAAACAAAAGGACGTAACTGTACAACCCGGAGAGAAAGGCATAAGTAGCAAAAAACACCCGGCGGCGAGCCGACAAGTAGGGGACGTCCACCGGCAAATGAAAGACTTTGCGCTTCACCCAACTGCTCAGATATTCCGTTGAATTTTCTTTAATGGAAGGAATGCTGATCAGTTCCCCCAGCAGGTAATAACCATCTAGTTTGATTAGGGGATTCAGGTTCATGAGGACTACTGCGATGCCGGTAATGAGCATGATCTTGTAAGCAAAGTCATGCGTTGAGCTGCCGGCCGGCGTTCCCCACCAGACAATGGTAGCTACGGAACAAAACATCAGTTCAACCCAAATCCCCGCGAAAATAGCCGCCACTCGCGGCCATTTGGTCCCATACACGTACACTTCCGACATATCGACAAAGAAGGCCGGTGAAAAATAGATGAGCATAAAGCCGGTGTTGTGGACGTGTCCGCCAAAGTGCTTGCACGTCAAGGCATGACCGGATTCATGAAAAAATCCCAAGCCGCAGAAGAGGAGCCAGAATTCTGCCAGGTCGGCAACGCCTTTGTCAGTGAATGTGTAGTACTTCATCGTGTCCTGCCAGATTTCGCTCCATCCGCCGATGAAAATGGCGGTCATGATCGCGAACATCCCGAGAACACAACAGACGAACCAGCGGCTGTATACAAATTTCACGGCATCATGCAGTTTGGTGAAGTGGACATCCGGGTCCCAGCTCGCAATTACCAGCTGACCCAAATCCAGAGTTTTCTTCTTGGTCCGTCGGTGACGCTGCTCGGCAAGTTTCTGCGTGGCGGTTACGTTTGATTCCAGTGGCGCTTTGTACCAGAAATCGATGTCCTCCAGCGCATCCGCAATTTCGACGACTTGCGCTTCCTCAACGGCAATCCCGGTTTGTTGCTCGAATAGCTCAGCAATCTCTCGATAGGAACGCCGTCCATCAAACAGTTGCACCAGAGCCCATTGCTCGGGATTGAAACGGTATAGATAAATGCCACCGGAGACCACCCCGAACATCGTGGGAATCCCATCTTCAATGTGCTCACGGACGACCAGTTTAGGATGAATCTGTGGGTATCCCTTGCTTCTGCGCACGGGCAGTTCTGGAAGCGCGACGTTGAGGACTTCGGCAAGGTTCATTGCGGATTCTTCAAACGGATGTTGGCCGTCATTCCTGGGCGCAGGTTCGCAACCGGACCCTGCAGTTCAGCAGTTATGTCAATCGTATCGCTGGATGGATCGACTACCGGGCCCACCAGAACGACTCTGGCTTCATAGAGATCCTCGGGAGCCGAAGACGTCACCACGACGAGTTGGGTGCCCTTTCCTACGCGGCCCAGATAGGCTTCGGGAAGGGCAAATTTCACGCGTAAGGGCGCGATTGCGGAAATCCAAAACAGACGATCATTCTTTCCCACCTCCTGCCCGGGGCGAATATAGCGTCGCGCGACGACGCCATCAAAGGGAGCCGTGATTCTGGTTTTCTCCAGTTCAAGCTCTAAAGAGCGCTGGGTTTCTTGCGCGACTTTCAAGTCCTCGCGTTGACGATCCACCTCGAACTGGCTCGCGTCATACTGGAACTTCGCCTTCTCTTCTTCGGATTTCGCGATAATGTTGTTGGCCCACAATTGCTCGGCGCGGTCACGCTGCGCTTTGGCCACGTTTGCGGTTGTCTCCCAATTCTTCAGGTCAGCTTCCGTGCTCCGCGCCTTGGCGGCTGCGGCATCCTTGTCGGCGGTAAGCTGGCGGTCGTCAAGCTGAGCCAGAATCTGGCCTTTTCTCACAGGAGCACCGGTCTCCACAAAAACCTGCACCACGACTCCGTCGCGCTGGGCAGCCAGATCAACTTGATTCTCCACCACGATGGGTCCGGAGGCGATGTAGTCCGCGGACGGAGCCTGAGTCTGAACGGTTGTCTCAGCAGCAGGCTTTGAAGGAGGGGAGGCAGCCGCTCCCGCAGGGACGGGACTGGAATTACACCCATACAGCCAAACCGTTAACCCTGCCATTACGAATAGCGCCCAATCGCAGAGGAAAGATTTCTGCTTGACCGACTCCCCGGAACCCGATTTCCTGCCTACCAACCGAACCATGACCATAACTTGCCCCAAAGCCACATCCCGGCGCCCCGCAACAATACGTAGCCGGCCGGATGCCAGCCTACAAACACCTTGCCGCGCCCCTGCATACCCGGACGGATTGCTCCGTCCGCGTTCAGTACTTTCACGCGTGCCATGAAGACCCGGTGCTCCGATTCCACCTCGCTCTGTGGACTGACGACGGTTACATCGCCCCGAAAAGTCTGCAGAGGAAAGCTCTCGAGTTTGATGGATGCCGGCTCACCGCTCCGCAGCAAGGTGGCGTCCTCCTCCGGAATCGCAACGTCAGCCGTAACAGGAGAAGTCTCAACGATTTCCGCGAAGGAGTCGCCGTGCATAAGACGGCGGCCAACCGAGTTGATCACTTGCGCCGTGGTCACAATGCCATCAAAAGGAGCCCTGATCGAAGTTCGATCCAATCGTTCGCGAGCGCGCGCCAGTTCGGACTTAAAATAGTAGACTTTTACCCGTTCGGTTCCCGCCAGTGTTCCGTCATTCTGTGCCAGAGCCCGATTCATGGTGGCCATGGCTTCTCCATACTTGGCCTGGGCGTCGGCCAAATCCGCGCGGTAGTTCCAATCCTCCAGTTCAGCAAGCACGGTGCCTTGCCTTACAAAATCGCCTTCGTGGATGAACACATTTTTGACCACGCCATCGACGCCGGCTTGCACTTGCGCTGAGCGAACCGATGCGATGGTCGCGTTGCCGGCAACACGCATCGGTAACGGACAGAATATGAGGAACAGGCCCGCAGCCGCAGCCAGGCCGATCACGAGCCTGCGCCGCCCTTTCTCCATGGCCAGGAAGCGCTTTTTCCTTTGCAGCAATGGCTCCAGAACATTGATGAAGGGGACTTCCCGGTAGAGCGAAGCATTGCGCAGGGCCACGGTGGCTTGACCGGCCAGAACCTTAATGATCTCGAGATGCGCTACGGTGAGGAAATCGGGATCACTGCTTTCAAACGACAAGATGCCGAGACGCCCCTGATCGTCGACCAGCGGAAGCGCATAGAAACCGTGCATTCCGGTCTCCGAGAAATAACTGGCAAACTTCGCTTGCGTTTCCGGGCGCGGGTCATCAATCTTGTCGCCGTGCTGGGTAACATGGGTTTCCTTAGTGGAAATCGATGTCCACTCCAGCATTTCCTTCAAACCGGCGACCGCTGGCTCGGCTGGATTGATCTGCGTCATGCCCGAGATTGCCTTGAGTTGCAGCGAGCCGCGCTGTTCCAAAGCGATCGCCGCACGTTCGAAGGGAACAATGGCCTGGGTGTGGTTCACCACCGATTGCAGCACGCGGTCCAGGTTGAGCGTAGAGGTTATCTCGCCGCTCACCTGAACCAGGGTTTGCAGGATCTCAACCTTGCGCTCCGCTTGGAGCAGGCTGGCATTGTGCAGGGCATTGCTCGCGGTTTCACAGATATTGGCCAGAAGGAACTGATCGTCTTCGTCGAACGGTTCTCCGTCCAAGCGGTTGACGGCCTCGACCACGCCGACCAGGTTCTCCTGCTCCATGAGCGCGGCTGCAACCAGGGAGAAAACTGCCCCATCTTCATGCCCGGAGTTGCGTTTTCGCAGGCGTTCGTCCTCGGGGTCATCGATCAAAACGGGCTCCCCGTTGTCGGAGATATCTCCTGCAATGCCTTCGCCCGCTTTTTGTACTTGACCCACGGAGACGGTCGGGTCGAATCCTTCCGAGCGCATCAACTCAAGAGAATCGTTGTTAACCATCCACAAATTAATTCCCTGGACGCTCATTACTTCCTGGAATTTCTTGGCGATCGTGCCGAGCAACTCGTTCATCTCGAGTGTGGAGTTAAAAACCTTCTCCAGGTCATACATCTGGGTGACACGGCTTATGGAATGAAGGCTGGTATTGCGCTCGTTTTCGTAGGATAAGGCGGCAGCCAGGGCTGGTGCTGCCAGTTGCGCGATCAGGTCCAGGGCTTCGCCCATCTCCTCCGGAAATGTCTCCTGATAGCTGATCAGTTCTATTGCGCCGATCAGAGTCTCGCCGGCGACCAACGGCATGTAGGCGAGAGCCGCGACCGTGCGCCGGATATCGAGGTGTGAGTAGTCCTCGCGCGCAAGATCGCTTGCGTTGAACCGTGCAAATTCCCTGGTTTCGGCGACCGTGCCGAGCGTACCGGTGTCAAATTCTATTCCCGTCGCGACGCTGATTTCGCGGGCAATGGCTTTCGCCCTCCAGGACGGGTTTCCCTGATCCTCGATGACATACACCACCACCGCAATACCCGGAATCAATTCGGAGGCTTGATCAGCTATTACCTGACAGCGTGGGCCAACCTCCGATCGAGCCAGCAGAGCGGCGGCAAATTCCGCCACGGGGACTGCGAATTCGGACCTTCGAGTCGCCATGAACGGCGTTCCTAATAGTGCAGGTTCGTCATAGTGCAGGTTCGTCGCGAAGCACTTCGCCCGCGTTTCGCGGATTTAGCCTGCTGACCTCGGGCGATTGCGCATCTTAATCCGCTCGCAGGAACAGGTCAACCGTGATTTCGGCAAAGGAAAGTTTCGCGCCGATGAGCCTCTTGAGCATTTCCAGAACAAGGTGTACATTTCGGCCTGCCTGCTTAATGCAGACCAAGGAGATTGACATGGGACTTCTCGCGTGGATTGTCGTCGGACTGATCGCAGGCTGGCTCGCCGGGCAGGTCATGAAGGGCGGTGGTTACGGCGTACTCGTCGACATAATTCTGGGCATCCTCGGCGGCATTGTGGGCGGCTGGGTTTTTGGGCTTCTGGGAATCTGGCCGGGCGGCGGCATGATAGGTTCCATCCTTGTGGCATTTGTTGGCGCGGTCATTCTGGTCTGGATTTCCAGGTTGCTGAAAAGAGCCTGAAAAGGATCTCAGTCGTGCCCCGCAACTGCTGCTCGGGCACGAGGCTGGGGCTCGTTTCGTCGGATACCTGCTGACGTTGCCCCCAGAGATTCGCGCTCCAAAGCTGAGTGGGTTGGGCGGCCAGATCCTGTGGACAGCTTGAACTGGCTCACCAGGTTTTGCAAATCCAGGGCCAAGCTGGAGAGGCCCGTACAGGCCTTGGCGGTTTGCTCGGCTGTCGCGGAGGACTGCTGTGTCAGGCTGGCGATCTGCGAGATGCTACGGTTGATGTCCTCGGTGGCGACGGATTGCTGGCCGGCAGCCACGGCGTTCTGACCGATCATGTCACCCACTCGTTCCGACATCTGAATGATCTCTTGCAAGGCTTTACCCGAATCCTTAGTTTTTTCAACACCCGCCAGCACTTGGGTTCCGTTGAGTTCGATGGCTTGGACGGAGCTTTTCGTCTCCATTTGGATGGATTCGATCATGGCGGCGATTTCACTGGTGGCCTTGGTGGTGCGCTCGGCGAGTTTTCGCACCTCATCGGCCACGACGGCAAATCCTCGCCCTCCTTCACCGGCGCGTGCAGCCTCGATCGCGGCATTCAGAGCCAGCAGATTGGTTTGATCGGCAATATCATCGATAACGGAAACAATCTTTCCGATCTGCTCGGAACGCTTTCCGAGTTCCGTTATGCTAACGGCGACTTTCCTGGTGCAATCTGAAATGCTCTGCATGGTGCCCAAAGTTTCTTCCGCGATCTGGCCGCCGTGGCGGGCCGCTTGCGCTGACTGCTGAGACGCTTCAGAAGCTTTGTGCGAGTTCTCCGAGACCTGCTGCACCGTGGCTGACATCTCTTGCATTGCGGTCGCAACCTGGTGGGTCTGGTCGGCTTGGTTGCGTGCGCTTTCCGCTGCCTGCCCTGCGCCTGCTGAAATCTCTTCGCTGGCTCCGGCCAGCTGTTGGGCTGTGTCGGCAATCCTCTGGATCACTTTGGAAAGATTGTTCTTCATTCCGTTTAAAGCGAGGCTGGTTCTGCCAATTTCGTCCTGGGAACTGACCACCACATCGTCGACTGCCAGGTCATTGGCGGCGATTTGCTGCACCTGAACGAGCATTCTGGTCATGGCCGCCGAAATAGCTCGTCCGATGCCTGTCGCCATGATAAAGCCGAGTACCGCAGCACAGCTTAGAAGCCCGATAATCCAATATCGGGATGACATATAGACGCCGGCGGCCCGGGCTCCAGCTTCTTGTGCGTTCTTATTGTTCAGATCGACATCGTTCTGCAAAAATTTCGCGGCCGCCTCATACGTGTCGCTTCCCTCAGCCTGGGCCAGCAGTCCAGCCTGATACTCATTCTCGGCGGTAAGCTTCATTACTCGTTGGTGCACGTCCAGGTACTTTTTCCATGCGTCTTTGAAAGCATCGTAATTTTTGCGTTCTTCGTCGGAGCTGATTAAGGACTGATACTCCTTTTGGCTCAGCAGAATGTCATCCAGGGCTTGCTTCATGGATGCATCCCACTTCGGCCGCTCTTTGGGATCCACAGCGAGCAAATAGCTCAGTTCGGAACGGCGCATCGCCGACGTGGCGTACTTGAGATTGCCCAGCAGCCGCACGCAGGGCATCCGGTCTTTGACCATCTTGACCGTGGTCTCATTCACTCTGGAAAGCTCGGCAAGAGAAAAGAGTCCGAGGCCGACCATCAGGACTTCAAGAAGTCCAAAGGCGAGAGCCAGTTTCCACTTCGTGTTCAGATTCCGAAACCAGATTACAACTGCCATTTGGCTGCTCCACGCCCCAAGCGGGTTGCACTTCGAGCTTTTGTACCGTAGTGATATTTCATCGGTCCCTGAGCGCGATTTGGTGAGGGGAACGGGGATTACCAAAGCTCTATGCTGGCTCTGTACTCACACACGGGCCGCGCAACCTGGGCAGCCCGCTGGGGAAATCTTGCGACGGACCTCGAGCCAGCGACCGGGAGCCCATAAGGGCGGTCCAATTTGAGGTCGGTTATTTTATACTTGCTCGCCTGGAGGGGATACCGTGGCAATTACAGGGACAAACAACATCCGGGAGCGCCGCGAAGCTATCGTGAACGCCCATATCGAGGCAGAAGCCGTCACTCACGATGTAGCCGCAACCTTGGCCACAGTTCGGCATCCGCGTTACGAGGTTCCTGCCTTGGGAGTGGCAGTGGACGGAGGTGAGGCGGTTCATGGATTAGTGAGCGGTCTGCTCGCAGCCTTCCCTGACTTCTACCTGCATAAGATTGGTCTCCATCATGCTGATGATGCAGTGATTGTGGAGGTTAAGTTTTGGAGGGACTCAAAGAGGAATCTGGGCGGGCATTCCACCCACGGGAAAGAAAATGGAAGTGCAGAGCGTGTTGATCTTTGTCTTTGAAGACAACAACCTAGTTTGCGAGAAAGTGTACTTCGATCACGCCACCATTTTGCGCCAATTAGGCGCGATCGGATGATCTAACAGCCGCCTTCTCAAATCAGCAGAGCCCCTCACCCACCGTGGGCGACCGTTCCGGTCGTCGAATCGTGCCCTCGTTCTCTTGGCATTCGCCTCACGGTGAAATTACGCGCCGAATAGACCCTAATATCGGGTTCATCTGAGCAAGAGCGGAGTTGACAGTCGCCGGACGCCATGGTCTAATCCGTTTCTCGCTGCGCGCACACTTGTGTGCGTATGAAAACAGATGTGAGGTATTAGCGTGATCGATTTCTTTGTGGACACCGCCAATCCGTATCCGGCTCACGAGCAAATCAAGGAGCGGATTAGAATGGCGTTGGCGTTCGGCGAACTGCAGCCAGGCGATACTCTGCCTTCGATTCGCGAGTTAGGCGGGGAACTGGATATTGGCCCGGCAACCGTGCGGCGCGCTTATGAAGAATTGGCGCGCGCCGGGATTCTCACCATCAGCCGGAGCCGTCGCGTTATCGTGAACCGGCAATTGGAATATGGAGGACATCGCGAAAGCAGAAAACAGCAGGTGCGCAAGCTCGCGGAGACAGTTTTGCAGCAGGTTCTGAAACTCGGGATTCATCCGCAAAGCTTCGCGCTGTACCTGCAACACAAGGTTCGCCAAGCTAGAGACAGCGACAACCGAATCGTCTTCGGGGAATGCAATCGCGTGCAGGCCGAGCAATTCGCCTCCGATATTTCTCAGGCCTGGGGAGTTCCCGTGCGCGGCATAGACTTTGACACCCTGCGGAAGCTACCGCACCGGGACACTCGGGGAATGCGGTATTTGTGCACCGTTCCGTTTCATTACGAGGAAGCATGCAGAGTTGCACGCAAACACAACCTGAAAGTGGTGATCGTCTCGGTGCACTGGGATCAGAAGGTGATGACGAGAATTGCGCAGCTGGCCCCAGGCAGTCGCGTTGCCCTTGTATTCAAGAAACGCGATCTTGAAGAGTACGGTCGTCTATTTCTGCGGCAGATTGAGAGCCTTTTTCCGAATGCCGGACTTGCCTTTGGGGCTCTTGCGATCGAGGAGATCGAACCTCTCGACGAGTGGCTGGAACGTGAAAAATGGCAACTGCTGTTTTTCAGCAATCGCATCTGGGACGAACTGCCGGAAAATGTGCGACTCAGACCTGATGTCGCTACGCCGACGTTGCGCGCCGATCCAGTTTCACTTGAAAAGGCGCGATTGGAAGTCGGCATCCTTTCTTGAGAAACGAGCGCCGGAGAGTTGAATTGACTATTAACGTCGCTACGGACGTCGGTGGAACTTTTACCGACCTAGTTGGCTATAACCGACGGACCGGTCAGCTCATCGTGGCGAAAGATTCCACTACGCCCCAAGATTTTTCGCGCGGGATCATCAGCGCGTTGGCAAAATCCGGCATCCCTCCACGATCGGTGAAGAAGTATTTTGCGAACGGCTCAACCGTCGTAATTAATGCTCTTACCGAACGAAAAGGCGTAAGAACTGCTCTGTTTACTACCCGCGGCTTTCGCGATGTGCTCGAAATACAGCGCTCGAACCGGCCCGACATTTACAACTTCACTTACACCAAGCCCCCTGCCTTTATCCCTCGCGAACTCAGCTTCGAAGTACGCGAGCGTTTGGACGCTGATGGGCAAGTGCTTGAAGATCTCGATCTCGCGCACCTGCCCGCGCACATTCGCCGCTGCAAAGAAAAAGATGTGGAGGCCATTGCGGTGTGTTTCCTCAACGCCTACGCGAATGGTGCGCATGAGCGAAAATGCGCGGACTGGATACGCAAGCATGCACCAGAGATCCTGGTCTGCTGCTCTCACGAACTGACGCAAGAATACCGGGAGTATGAGCGGGCCAACACCACGGTGCTGAACAGTTATGTTCAGCCAGTCGTGGCTCGATACCTGGCAAATTTGGAAGATGGTCTGCGCAAGGTTGGCATGGGTGCGCAACTGTATGCGATGGCATCGAATGGGGGCGTGATGAGCTTCTCGCAGGCCAAGCGGGCGCCCATTCGGGTTGTGGAATCGGGACCAGTTGCAGGAGCGATCGGTGCACGCGCGATCGGAGAGTCGATCGGCGAGTCGAATCTGCTGACTCTCGATGTTGGTGGAACAACCGCGAAGACTACTCTAATCCACAAAGGCCAACTGCGCATTAACAGCGATTACTTCATCGAGAAGAGTTCGACCTCGGCGGGATACCCGTTGAAGGTGCCATGTTTGGATATCGTCGAGATCGGCGCAGGGGGCGGAAGCATTTTCAACAAAGATGAAACGGGCGCGCTGCGGGTTGGCCCGGTAAGCGCGGGTGCAGTGCCCGGTCCTGCCTGCTACGGCCTTGGAGGAACGAAACCAACGGTGACCGATGCGTTCCTGCTTGGCGGCGTTCTGAATCCCGATTATTTCCTCGGCGGAGACATTCATCTGAACAAGGAGCGTGCATATGATGCGTTTGCTTCCGAGTCGAGGAAATTGGGGATTCCTGTCGACAAACTCGCTCAAGGGACAGTGCGGCTTGCCAACTCGCAAATTATCAACGCACTCAAGCTGGTCTCGGTGAAGCGCGGCTATGATCCTCGGGATTTCACACTCGTTGCATATGGAGGCGGCGGGCCGCTGCACGCCTCCAGTGTCGCGCGGCAACTCGGTATCCCAAAGGTCTTAATTCCTCCATTGCCTGGAGTGTTCTCGGCATGGGGAATGCTCGTTGCGGATTTGCGGCGAGATTTCCTGCGTACTCGGATTATGCTTGTCGATCGGCAGTGCGGCGAACAGCTGCAGACGGCTTTCAGCGAACTGGAAGAACAGTCCCGCAAGGCATTCTCCGAAGAGCGCCGGGAAGAGCAGATTCATATCGAACGCTATGTCGATGCCCGCTATCGAGGCCAGGAACACAGCGTGAAAGTGCCTATAGCTCAGGCGACGCTAAAAAATCAGGCCATAGGAGTCCTGCGCCGGCACTTTGAAGAGTTGCATCAGCGTGCCTACGAGTTCACTCTTCAGGACCCGATGGAAATCGTTACCTGCCACCTGGTGGCGTATGCGAAGCTGCCCAAACCCCCAATCCGAGCGATTTCACAACGAAAACTCGCGCGCGCGAAACCCAAGGGATCGCGACTGATGCATCTGGAAAACAAATCGGGGAAAGTGCAAGTCTTTGAGCGCAGCAACCTGCCACCGGGTTCGCGACTGAATGGCCCGGCGGTCATCGAAGAGCCAACGTCGACCACTATCGTAAATGGTGGAGACCACCTGCAGGTCGATGCATATGGCAACCTGCAGATTGAAATTCGCTGACACTACCTCAGATGAAGTTTCCTCAGATCAATTTCCGCTCTTGGCTAACGACTTCCGCAATCAATTCTGCTTCTCTCGCAGAACCGCAGTTGCTTTCTGGTCGACCCGCAATGTCTCGCCATTGAGGACGACGCCATAGATTTGCTGCGCCTGATCAATCGAGAGGAATTCGTTGCGAACGTCGGCTTGAACGTCTTGTGGATCACGTTCGAACGCCGGGCCAAAGCCACCACCTCCGCCCGTGGCGAGCCGAACCATATCGCCCTGATGGAGTTTTCTGGCTGCGATTTTGCCGCGCGATTCGGGAGGCGCTCCAGCAGAAAGAATCGACACGCGATTGCAGCTTCCCGCGCCACCTCCCGAGAGTCCCCACGGAGGAAATCTTGATCTTCCAAAGGAAGCAGTGAAATTGGCTTCACGACTCAGCACGCGATAGTCCTTCACAACTCCAAAGCCCCCGCGAAATTTCCCAGAGCCCGCTCCCGCTTCAGTGTTCAAGGCATACTGTTCAACGCGGATCGGGTATCTTGCCTCGATGACTTCGGTCGACATATTCAGGGTTTCGCCGTCGCCGAGACAAAACTGCGCGCTTGCGCCATCGTGAGTCGACGTTGCACCCCAACCCCCGGGTTGCGGTTCAACGAGAGCGTACGGCTGTTTCTTTCGTTCGTCATAACCACCCAGGATCGTTCCGCAAACGCTGAGAAAGTGACCGGCGCCCACGCGACCAGGAATATGGGGGGCCAGCGCCTTCATCATCAAGTCCCCAACATAAGCATCGGTCTCCCAATAGGTCGAAGTCGGGGCGGGCGGAAGCGCATGAAAGATGCTGCCGGGATCGGTGAGCAGGCGTAGGGGACGGAAATTGCCTTCGTTGGCCGGAGCGTGCGGAGACGTGATCGCCTTGAATGTCGCTTTCGCGGTACACAGCGACGCCGGATAGGAAGCATTGATGGAGCCGCTGACTTTCGGGCTCGAGCCGCGCAGATCGACGACAAACTCCCGCGCGGAAATCGTGAGCTTAATCTGCACGCGGATCGGATCATCATGAATTCCATCGTCATCGATGAAATCTTCCGCCTCAAAAACACCGTGCGGCAGATGCTTGAGCGCATTTTTGCTCACCCTCTCGCCTGAGGTCAATATTTTCTGAAACGCGCGCTGCATCGAAGGCAAGCCGTACTTGGCGCAGAGTTCTTCCACGCGACGCGCGGCAACGCGCAGAGAGGCTTCCTGCGACAACATGTCACCGATGGTCATCTCAGGAATGCGCACGTTGTGACGAATCAGGTCGATGAGAGACTCAGACGCTTTCTCTTTCTCGTACAGCTTCATCACGGGAAAGAAAAGTCCCTCTTGATAAATCTCAGTGGAATCGGAGGTCCAGCTGCCGAAATGCATGCCGCCGACGTCAGACCAATGGCCTTTGCTCACGGCAAATGCAACGATCGCGCCTTTGTACATAATCGGACGAATCAGCGTGATGTCGTTCAGGTGAGTTCCGTTCCCGTACGGATCGTTCGTTATGAAAACGTCGCCGCCATGGATGTTCCCATTGAACTTGCCGATAGTTTGTTTCACTGCCAGATCCAGCGTGCCCAAAAAGCCTGGCACGCCCGCTGCTTGTGCGATTAACTGGCCTTCGTGATCGGTGAGGCCGCAGGCGTAATCGAGTACTTCGTAAATCACCGGGCTTTTGCTGGTGCGGCCGAAAGCGTGAAACATCTCTTCTGCGGCGGAAATCAGACCGTCCTGAATGATCTCCAGCGTGAAGATGTCACTCTGTGATCGAGGCATTCCGTACTCCGCTTGTGGGTTGGGCAATCTCGATGATCAGATCACCGTAAGCGCCGACGGTCAACATGTCTCCCGGACCGAGCACGCTGGTTGCGGTCGCTTCTTCCACGATCGCAGGGCCAGCCAAAGAATTTCCGGCCAGAAGTTTAGCGCGGTCGTAAACAGGAAAAGGAACGATGCGGTCGAGTTCACGCCAGTAGACATCTCGTCGCTGCTTGATCGCATGCGAGGCATTTTCGTCTCCGCTTGGAATCGGCCGAAACTCCGGCTTCTCGACTCGTCCGATCGCCTGCAGCCGGAAATGGACGATCTGCACGGGCTCCTCGGTTCGATGTCCGTAAGTGCTTTCATGCATCTGATGGAACGACGCCGCCAATCCTTGTCGTTGTTCGGCAGTGAAAGTTCCGGTTGGAACAGGCACGGTTACGGAATGGCCACCTTGTCCGAAATAGCGCATGTCAAGACTACGATGAAACTCCCGTCTCTCGGCAGGAATCCCATCCGAATCCAGAGCGCCTCGCCCTAGCGACTCCAACTCACGAAAGATTGCATCAATCTGGTCCGCAGTTGCGTCTTTCAGGTCCAGGATCATAGTCCGCGAGTAGTGATGGACCAGGTCGGACAACAACATACCCATCGCCGAAAAATTTGCGGGAGCCACTGGGATCACGACCCTGCCAATTTCGCATTTCCGGGCAAGATTGCAGGCGAAAAACGGACCCGAGCCTCCAAAGGCGAGCAAAGTAAAATCGCGAGGGTCGAAACCTTTTTCGACGGTGATTTCGCGGATTGCGCCCGCCATTTTCGTTTCGACGATGGCCAAGATGCCGCTGGAGGCCCGCCGTATGTCTAGCCCCAACGGGCCCGCAATTTTCAAATCGATCGCTGCGCTGGCCAATTCATAATTGAGCTGCATCTCGCCGCCAAGAAAATACTTCGGGTCGAGCAAACCCATACAAAGGGCAGCATCGGTTACGGTGGGTTGCTTTCCACCGCGCCCGTAACAGATCGGACCTGGATTTCCTCCGGCGCTCTCGGGGCCTACCTGCAAGGCACCTCCAGCATCGATCGATGCAATACTGCCACCGCCAGCGCCAATCGAACGGATGTCCATAATCGGCAGCAGCAGTTTGTACCCCTCGATCATAGTTTCCGAAACAACGCGCGGTTGCCCCTGCGCGATCAAAGAAACGTCGAAGCTTGTGCCGCCCCCATCTGCCGTGATCAGGTTCTGCAGGCCTGTTGCGGCAGAAAGCCTGCTTGCACCCAATACTCCCCCGGCAGGTCCGGACATCAACGTAAAAATCGGACTCTCGCGCGCTTCGGTGAAGCTCATTGCGCCGCCGCTGGAACGAAGCAGCAGAAATCTTTGCGAAAAGCCTTCGTTCTGCAAATTCTCCTGCAAGTGGTCGAGATAGTCCTGAACCTTCGGTTGAATATAGCTGTTCATCACGGCTGACATCGTGCGCTCGTACTCGGAGTATTCCCTCAAGATTCTGTGGGAGAGCGTGACGTAAATCTCCGGAGCCTCTTTCGCGAAGATTTCTCCGATTTCTTCTTCGTGGGCGGGATTGGCGTAGGAATGCAGCAGGCACACTGCAACCGCCTGCACCTTGTGACGCCGAAACCGATGGATTGCGTCCGCGACTCCAGCGCGTTCAAGCGGCCGCAGAACGCAGCCACGCGCATTGATGCGTTCATCGACTTCCATGCGGAGATGCCGGGGAACCAGCGTCGGCGGCTTCTGGTAGAGGATGTTGTACATATGGGGCCGATCCATTCGCGCGATTTCGATGACATCGCGAAATCCCTTGGTGGTGATCAGTCCGGTAGAAGCGCCTTTTCTTTCGAGCACCGCGTTGATCCCCAAGGTCGTGCCGTGGACGAATAGATTTACATCGCCCAGGAGGAGCCTCTCCTTACGTATGACGTCCAGCACGCCTTGGCTCGGCTCAATCATGGTCAACGTCTTGTTCGATCGAACTTCACCGCTGCGGAGATCCCAGCTGATCAGGTCAGTGAAAGTTCCTCCTACATCGACGGCGAAGCGTATTGCTGGTTGGCTGTGTAGCATCTTGGATTCTGATCTCCGTTATTGCTCTACGGTTATCGATCTACGGTTATCGATCTACGGCAGTTTGTGGGCGAGCGCGTCGCGCAATGCGGTTGTGCGCTCGGCGTCTACTGTCAGTTCGCAGTCAATCTCACGGAGCACAACGCCGTAGTCCCTCTCAGCTGCGCCTCGGCTGACGTAGCCGGCAATGACATCGGCGAGAACGGCTTGCCGATCGCGCTCCAAAGGATTCCCCCAACCCGCGCCGCCCCCACTGCGAATCAGGACGTGATCCCCCGCGCGAAGCTCGGCTTTATGTTTTCCGCGCTTTAGTTCCTGAGGCGTACCGGGAAAATAGGTGATTTCGTTCAACGCGCCGCCCTTCCCGCCTTCGATTCCGCTGACGGTGCTGGCCTCGGTGCGCTCGGCAATGGATATCGCCGTGGTGGACTCGAGTGCGTGATACTCCTTGACCACGCCTACTCCGCCGCGAAACTTGCCGGCCCCGCCCGAATTTTCCCGCAGTTCATATCGTTCAACCATCAGCGGAACACGCGATTCTTCGATTTCATTCGGAATGTTGCAGCAGCCGGACTCGCAGTGGTGAAGCAACGCATTCTCGCCGTCGCGGTCGCGGCTAGCCCCCATGCCCACGGCCTCCACCCCGCCACCGTAATCCCTGCGGCCAGTCTCATAATCAAAGTAGGTCATCAGAAAATCGCAGCAGTCTCCACCCGAGTGGCCTGTCACTCGCTGGGGAATTGTTTTGGCTAATGCCATCGGTATCAGATCCATCAGGCGCTGCTCGGGCCAGGCATAGAGAAAAGTGGCAGCCGGAGGAGTAGGGTTGAAAATCGAGCCAGACGGCGCAATTACCTGCAAGGGTCGAAAATGTCCTTCGTTGGCGGGCAGCAGAGGAGTGGTGAGGGACTTGAGTACGTAGCGGCACGCCGATATGGTCCCCGGGAATGGCGAATTGATCGGGCCGCGCTGCTGGGGAGCCGAACCGGAGAGATCGATAATGAAATCGCTGCCGCGCACTGTTACGGTCGCGTGTAATTTCACAGGCTCGGGGTCGACACCGTTGTTATCCATCCAATCGGCAATCTCCCATGTGCCGTCCGGGATGGCGGCAACGGCTGCGCGGCATATTCTCTCGCCGTGCGAGATCATTTCCTGAACAGCTCTATGAAAGGTATCTTTCCCATAGCGCGCGACAAGCGCTTCGACGCGCCGCCCGCCCAGTCGCAATGCTGAAGCGGCCGCAAGGAAATTCGTTGCAGTCGTGTTGGGAATGCGTGAGTGGGCCTTGATAAGGCGCACGATTTGCTCTTGAAGTTCGCCCTTGCGAAACAGATACAGAGCGGGCATCAAGAGTCCTTCCTGATACATCTCCGTTGAGGTGGTGGGATAGGGATCGATCGCGCCGAGATCGCCCATATGAGCCTTCAAAGCGGTATAGGCTACGATTTCATCTTCGAAAAAGATCGGAGCAACCAAGGCCGCATCGATGGGCTGGCTGCCAGTATCAAAAGGAACCGAGGTCGTGAGCACGTCGCCAGGCGCCAGGTTGGCGATGCCCACCTGGTCGAGGCACGACTGCACGCAATGGTTGAGCGTGCCCGAAAACAACGGGATTCCCGGGACGTCGGCAATCAGGTTCAGGGCGTGATCATAGATGGAAATGCCAAAGTCATTGAGTTCGTAAAGAATGGCCAGTGTTGTCGTGCGCTTGAAACACCGCTTCATTTCCTCGGCGGCGGAAATCAGCTCGTAGCGAATGACCTCAGTCGTGATTGGATCGGCCAACCCTTTTCCTTTCAAAAATAGGAAACCTTGTATTTTCCCTACTGTTGCTTCGAAGCGCGCTTGCTAAACCTACAATGTCAAAAATGAATGGACCGGATCACTTCTCTCCATTGGACCTCGGCGAATTGCAAGCCCTACAATCTGTTTTCAATCTGTTTCCAAAAGTGTGCTTGTTCTAACACAAATGTGCCGGATGTCAAACAAATTTATCTTGACATGGCTGCGGAAAAAGGCGTAACTTTCCGGCCACGAAACTTCCTGCTCTAGATGCGGCTTCCTGAGGGCGACCTTGAATACACAAGATGGTGGTGATGGAAGTATCAGACACGCAGTGCTTCGTGGGAAATGCCTCTCTGCTTCCGAACTCGTTCTGTTCCTCATGGCGATGGCGGTCGCCGCCACCGGGCAGACCTTTACTACTCTAAGCGGCAGTGTGCTTGACCAATCGGGTGCGGCGGTAGCGAGCGCTCAGGTGTCCATCGTGAACGAAGGAACAGGCGCCACACGCAGCACGACGACCGGCGCGTTTGGCACCTATGAATTCTCGCAGGTCGCCGCTGGGAATTACACGCTGACTATCGACGCCACGGGATTCAAGCAAGCGATTCGTCAACATGTCGCTGTGTTGGTGGCGACGCCGACGCGGATTGATGTTACGTTGCAGGTCGGCGCGAAAGCGCAACAGGTCGTCACGGTCGAAGGCAATGTGGAAACGGTCAATACGCAGGACGCAAGTGTAGGATCAGCGTTCGATCAAGATCAGATCGTTCAATTGCCTTTCGCCGCCCGGAACCCTGTGAACTTGTTGACGCTGCAACCCGGCGTGGTGTTTACCGGTTCTTCCGACACCGACCTGCTCTCGATGGGTTCGACGCAGAACCTGGACCCGCGCGAGGGGGTGGTAAACGGCGTGCGCGGGAACCAAAGCTACGTGTCGCTCGATGGCATCGAATCGAACGACTATCAAAATCAATCGGCATTCACCAGCGCAATGCCAATCACCCTCGATGCGCTGCAGGAATTTCGCGTCATCACCACAAATGCAACCGCCTCCAGCGGCGCCGCGGGCGGGGCGCAGGTAGAGATGGTGACCAAGTCGGGCACCAACGCGTTTCATGGCAACGCCCGCTGGTTTAATCGCGACACGTCGCTCGCTGCAAATTCATTCTTCAACAATGCGGAGGGCGTTCCGAGAGCCAAGCTCATCCGTAATATTTTCGGGGGGTCGCTGGGTGGTCCTGTAAGGAAAGACAGAGTTTTCTTCTTCCTCGACTATGAAGGAAGAACGGATCGCAGCGCGACTCCGACCAGCAGGATTATTCCGAGCAACACCTTGAAGTCTGGCGAACTGATTTACCAGGTAGCCAATCCGGGCAACGGAGTGGTTCCCTGCCCCTACGGCTTGGGAAACTGTGTGGAACTGACGCCGAGTAAGGTGGCGGCGCTTGATCCTGGATGCTCGCAACCTGGCTCCGCGGGTTGCGGCGTCAATCCCGCCATGTTGCAGTTCATGAGTTTATATCCATCCGGCAATGCTCCAAGTCTGGGACTCGACGGCGGCCTGAACTATTCGGGTTTTACCTTCAATTCGCCGACAAATACCACGAACGGCGTTTACACGGCTCGCCTGGATTTCAATTTGATGGGCAACGGGAAACACATGCTGTTCTGGCGCGGCAATCTCGCGGATATCAAGACTGACATTACCCCTGCTGAACTTCCCGGCCTTCCGCCAAACAATCGCTTCTTTAACGACAGCAAGGGCATGGCAGTTGGATACACGGCAGTGTTGCGCACCAACCTGATCAACAACGCCGAATGGGGATTCATACGCCAGGGAGTAAATGAAAGTGGCGGGACTTCCGACGCACTGTCTGCGGAAAATTTTTCCGATCCGTTGAACTTTACACGCGGGTTTGCCCGCACTGTTCCTACGGAAGAATTCAGGGACGATCTCTCGTGGACTCGCGGAACACACACGATTCAGGTGGGAGCTGATGTTCAGCTTCCCAGAAACCACTTCTTGACCTATCAAAATTCGTATCCGACCTTTTTTCTGGGAGACTTCGCGTTTTGTTCCAACGATTGCCGCGATCCGATCAACGAACTGCAGGCTCAGGGGCAACAGGTACCCTTGAATACCACCGCATTCCTAACTTCGTTCATGGAACTCACGGGCTCGTTGAGTTACGCGGAAGCTTCGCTGTTAGCCAACCCGAAGACCGGTGCGCTCACACCGCCAACGGGTGCGCCGTTAAATCGAAACTATGCCGAGAACGATTTCGAGTGGTACGTGCAGGACAGTTGGCGGGTGAAGCCAAATCTCACTCTCAACTACGGTCTGCGCTACAGCTACTTCGGCGTCCCGTGGGAACAAAACGGGCTGCAGACGATTCCGACCATGAACCTCAATTCGTGGTGGGACATCCGCGTGGCGAACATGAATCAGGGAATTCCGGCTGACGCAGCGCCCCTTCTCTCCTTCATTCCTGGCGGAAAGGCAAACGGTAAGCCTTCTTGGTACAACCCCAGCACGCGCAACTTCGCTCCCCGGCTGTCTCTGGCATATTCTCCCAGCTATCACGATGGAACTCTGGGAAAGATTTTCGGAGGACCGGGCAAGAGTTCTATCCGGGCGGGCTTTGGAATGTACTACGATCGCATGGGAGGAGCCATCGCAACGGATCAGGCGATCAACGCCGGCGATCCGGGCCTGGTGAATAGTGAACTGACTCCCGTAGGGCTTTTCAGCCTGGCGACGGCTCCGCGATTCTCCGGGACTTGCAGCGTGGCGGCTGGATGTTCGGGATTTCCCGCCTTGTCGACATTCTTCCCCAACGCTCCGACCAGTGTGACTTTTCCATTCACGCCGGATACGGGCATCGACAATTTCGACTTTGCGGTAAACCAGAGTTTGAAGGTTCCGTATTCATATGCCATGGATTTCAGTCTGGAGCGGGAGCTTGGGAAAGGTTTTACGGTTGAAGCGGCGTATGTCGGGAATCTGGGCCATCGACTGCTGCTGAAAAAAGACTATGGCCAGTACTTGGGCGAATTCAAGGATGTGAAATCGGGGCAGACGCTGTGGCAGGCCTACAACCTTCTCGTAAAGCAGATGGGAAGCCTCACCAACCAGACGCCTGCGTCGCAAATCACTCCCATTGCATGGATTCAGGACTTGATGCCCAATATGCCAGCTTATGCGGCAGGTTATCTGCGTAATCCTGCCGTTGCGAACCTGACGCCCACGCAGGCTTTTTACTCCATCGTGCAAACCTATGCTCCGGATTGGAGCGATGCTGTGCTCGCGATGGACGACCCCTTCCCGGGCGCCGGCAGTCCCTGGTCGTTGGCTGTAGATCCGCAGCAAGACGGACGAGTTCTGTTTGGACCGCAATTCGATAGCATTCCGTCGTGGACTTCAGAAGGAACATCAAGTTTCAACAGTGTTCAGCTCTCCCTGCGCAAGAAAGCAGGCCCGCTGATTCTGGACATGAACTATGTATTTAGCAAGTCGATCGACGACGGTTCGGCGGCAGAAAACGCTGATCTGTTCCTCAGCGAAGGACAAGTCAACGGGCAGATTCCGAATGCATTCAATGTCCGCGCCGGTCGCGCTCTTTCCGATTTCCACCTGAGGCACAACTTCAACGGGGACTGGGTCTATCAGTTGCCGTTTGGCCGCGGAAAGACCTTTGGCTCGAAAATGTCGGGACCGCTCAACGCCTTGATTGGCAATTGGCAGTTTAGCGGTACGATCCGTTGGCACTCCGGCTTCCCACTTACGCCTCGCAATGGCTTCAACTACGCCACCAACGATTTTCAACCGGGCCCGGGAACCATTATTGGTCCATTGAGCACGTCGGTGACGAAGAAAGATCCCAATGGAGTTCCCAACCTTTTCAGCAATCCATCAGCGGCTTACGCACAGGTCGGTTATACGTTGCCCGGATCCGCAGGCAGCAGGAACGTGATTTTCGGACCGGCGTATTTCGATACCGACTTGGGTGTATCCAAGTCATTCAAGATGCCGTGGAGCGATAGGCAGGTTCTCCAGTTCAGGATCGAAGCCTTCAATGCCTTCAACAACGTGAACTTCGGAAGCACGGCAGGACAGTTTTCCAGCCAGTTCCCTGGCTCTCAGAATCCGATCGACGAATTCGATGTATCAGCTCCAGTCACTACGTTCGGAAATCTCTTTGCTACAGCCGGGCCTCTGGGTGGCGCCAGAGAAGTGCAGTTGGCAATCAGATTTGATTTTTAGCCGCCTGGTTTTTTATCGACCGGGCGGAGCACGAGGGGGAGCTACGCAACGACGCGATTTCATTCATCTGGCATGCGCAAATGTGACCTGTCTTGGGCTGGGTGTCTTAGGCGCGAGCGCGTGGAATGTAGGTCCTCCGCGCAGACCTGTGGCCGTTCGTGCTCAGATTGGAGATATGTTTCCGCCGCTCGAACTGGTGCGCAGCATGAGCGACTCCCAACTCGCCGGGCCGCAGGTTTTGATTGGGAAGTCAAGCCGCATAGGACGAAACGGTCTAGACGTTTCTCAAGTCATGCACGTCGGCATCCGAATGTCGGAGTCCGATCTTGCGCATCACGGCAACCTCCCGCCGAGCTCGCAAGCGGAAATACTGCGCCGGATTGAAGCAGAGCTTGAAAGGAAGTTTGAATTGGAGATTGTGCGCAGAAAACTAGTCGGTGATTTCGCTTTTGTTTATCCGTATTTGCAAAACAGCGCCGGAAAGTTGGTTTTCTGCCGGATCGAGGTAAAGGATCACATAAGCGCCACTCGGAGAACCAGCTTCGTATCATCTTTCTTCCATCAGAGCTAAGAGGAGTCTTCTACAGATTAGAAATATGCGCACTCTGGCGAAACAAAACCTGGAGGACATCGTCGTCGGCTGCTCCTTCCTGGGGACGGGCGGAGGCGGCAGCTTCGCGCACGGTCTGCAACGCGTCCACGAAGATCTCCAAGCGGGGCTCACGTTCAAATTGATGTCTCCCGATGAGATGCAAGATGATGACTATGCCGCCGCGACCTACGGCGTAGGCTCGACCGCTCCTCCGACCGATGAGCAGAAGCAGCGCTACGCGAAGCTTCCCCGCATCGAGGAGAGGTCCACCACAGCCGCGTTTCGACTGCTGCAACGGTACATGCAAAAAAATTTCGTCGCCACTATCGCTGGCGAGATCGGACCCGGCAATACCATCGCCGCAATGTCGGCTGCAGCACACATAGGAATTGCGCAGCTGGATGCCGATACAGTCGGTCGAGCGGCTCCGGAAATCGACCAGAATGCAGTCCTGGCGGCGGGGCTGTCGATTACGCCCGCAGCCGGAGTAACGCAGTACGGGGACGAGATGATCCTTCCGAAGGTCGCAGCCACTTCGCGAGAAGAGGATTTGTTTCGCGCGGCCTCGATGGTGAGCATGGGAATTGGCGTTGCTGACACTCCGCTCGCCGGAAAAGACGCGAAGCGGAAGGGAGTGCTGGTGCAGGGATCCATCAGCCATGCGGAGGAAGTCGGGCGAGCCTATCGCGCAGCGATCGAAGCGAATCAGGATGTACTTCAGGCTGTGTTGCACGCAGGCCACGGATATCGCCTGTTCGGGGGAAGGATTTCCGGCTTCCACTGGAAAGATGAGGGGGGCTATCTGGTTGGCGACGTCGACATTTCGGGTTCTGGCAAATATCAGGGCAGCACTTTCAAGATCGCCTACAAAAATGAGAATCTTGTTTCATGGCGCGACGGAAAATTTTCCGTCACTTGCCCGGACCTGATCACGATGGTGATCAAGGAGTCTGCAAAAGCAATTTCGAACCCGGACTTTGAAAAAGGCCAGGAAGTGATTGTCATCGGTTTTCCATCGCCTCCGAATTGGCGTACGCCGCGCGGAATCGAGCTGTTCGGACCGAAGCGTTTTGGGTTCGATACGCCATACATTCCGATTGAGCAGATGCAGTGGACGTAACAGCGGTGTTCGCCCTCCCCAATGACCAATCGACCAAACGGAATTTTACGAATGACTTCGTACGTGTGCTGACTGAATACATTTAAAGTGAGGGCTATTATGCGCAATTTATCCAGGCAGAATCTTGAAGACATAATCATGGGCTGCTGCTATCTCGGCAGCGGCGGCGGCGGGAGTTATGAGGCAGGACTGAAGAGAATCCACGACGATCTCGCCGCCGGGTTGAAGTTCAATCTTATATCCGTCGACGAAATGAAAGATGACGACTACGCGGCCACGACCTACTACGTGGGCAGCACGGCTCCTTACACTCCCGAACAAATAGAGCGATTCAACAAGCTCCCACGCATCAAGGACGAAGCAACCGCCGTCGCATTCCGGCTGCTGCAGAAGCATGTCGGCAAGAATTTTGTCGCCGTCATCGCGGGAGAGATCGGAGCAGGCAATACGCCCTACGCGCTTTCGACCGCGGCGCATCTGGGAATCGCACAACTCGATGCCGATACCGCGGGCAGGGCGGTGCCGGAAATCGATCAAAGCACGATCTTTGCGGCGGGTATTTCTTTATTGCCGACGGCAGCCGCCACGTTGTTCGGCGATGAACTGCTGATCACCAAGGTGGCCACGCCATCGCGCGAAGAGGAGTTTCTCCGCATCGCCTCAACGATCAGCATGCACATCGCAGCCGCAGACTCGGCGCTGCCCGGCAAGCTGCTCAAGCAGCCAAACATCGTTGTTCAGGGTTCTCTAACTCTGTGCGAGGAGATCGGCAAGGCTTACCGCGTCGCGGTTGAATCGCAAAAGGATCCGATCCAGGCAGTGCTTGACGCCAGCAACGGCTACAAAGTTTTTGCGGGAGCGGTCTCCGCCCATGACTGGGCAGACAAAGGCGGCTATCTGGTCGGCGATGTTGAAATCGGCGGAGCGGGGCTTTACTCCGGGCAAAGGTACAAGCTGGGTTTTAAAAATGAAAACTTGATTTCCTGGCGGGATGGCAAGGTTTCCATCACGTCTCCCGATATCATCACGATGATCGATAATGCGACGGGCAGAGCCGTTCTCAATCCAGATTTCACGAAGGGACAGAAAGTGACGATTATCGGAATTCCTGCGCCCTCGCCATGGCGAACCGCAGCAGGCCTCAGAGTGTGTGGGCCAGAGCATTTCGGCTATGATGCATCCTACATTCCTATAGAGGAGAGGCATCGAACCGGTAACATTTAACCGGTTTGCACCTCTTCATTCTGAACCCTTTGTCTTTCCGATGTAGCCAGTGCCGGAGTGAATCTGTGCCGTTAGAGGCATTCCAAGTCGAGCAGCACGGCGTCGACGCTGTGCCGAAGAGCGAGAGAACCAAGGGTTGGTGGGATCTGTTTGTCATTCAAGCCGGAGTGAACATCACACTTTCAAGCCTTCTGCTCGGGGGGTTGCTCGTCCCGGGTTTGAGTTGGGCGCAGGCCTGCTGGGCGCTGGTGGTGGGTAACATCATTCTCGGTGTGCTGCTGGCTTTGATGGGCTACTTCGGTGTCGACTACGGCGTCTCGACAACGGTGGCGAGCCGCTTTTCAATGGGCCATCCGCGCGGTTCCTGGATTTCGTCCATCATCATCCTTATCTCGATGGTCGGATGGTTTGGCGTTACCGCGGAACTAGCGGGACAAGCGACCCACGATGCTCTGCAAGGAGTGCCCGGCTTTTCCAATACTGCCATCGTCATTGCGTTGATCGGCGTTCTGAATTCTCTTCCTCCGATTTTCGGTTTTGAAAACATAAAATGGCTGAGCCGCCTGGCGGTTCCAGGCTTGACCGGCCTCTGCATATGGATTCTGTACGTCATCATTTCAAAGTACGGGTATTGGAACCTCGTTCACTTCACCCCCACCCACAGCTTGTCGCTCACAACAGGCCTGGATTTGGTTATGGGAGGACTCATCGTCGGCGTCTTCACCGCCTCGGACATTTCCCGCTACGTGGTCAGCGAGCGGGACAACTGGATTGGGTGCATGCTCGGCGCGTTTCCGCCATCTTTATTCTTAGGGATGGTTGGAGCTCTTTCGAAGCTGGCGACCGGGGACTGGAATGCGGTGAGCGTGGTGCAGAGGCTGGGACTTGGCGCTCCGGCACTGATCGTGATCATCGCTTCTAGCTGGACAGCGAATAATGCGAACCTGTACTCCTCTGGGCTGGCTTTGGCCAATATGTTCCCCAGGATTTCGCGTTGGCAGAGTACAGCATTGATGGGTGCCCTGGGAACAATTCTGGCCGCTTCTCGAGTTACTCGGTACTTTGGAAGCTTCCTGCTTGCGCTCTCGGATCTCTTCTCCCCCCTGATCGGAATTCTTTTGTGCGACTACTTTGTCATCCGCCGTTCTCGGCTGAACTTGCACGAAGCATACGAAGATAAAGGATCCTGTTTCTATACTCATGGAGTGAATCTAGCCGCTGTCACCGCGCTGGTTTCTGGCTTCGTCATCGCAAAGCTGGCCCCCGCCAGCATGATGGCTTCCTTGGTTTCGCTTGTTGCAGCGGCCGTCGTTTACTTTATTTTTCTCAAAGTCCTTTATCGGAAAACATCAAGCGAGACGAAGGACAAAGATTTGAATTGCAGCCCGAGCAGTCCTTCCGCGGAAGCTTGCAGTGTCACACCTAGAACAGGGGAATAGAGAGAAACTATTTCCTCACACTTTCGCCAGAAACATCACGCCGCCCGGGCGCTGGTCGGCCACCGCCTTACCGCTCAGAGGAACGGGTCAAATGTAAGGCATTACAGTGTCATAGCGTCAATTGCCAGAGAATGGGGTGCGATCAGAAGATGGAAATCCAAATGAAAACTGTCTTGTACGGAGTACGCCTCCGGCTCTTTCTTGCACTCATTGCCTTCATCTCCATTTTGCCAGTCAATCTTTCGAGCCAGGAACCAATCGATAGCAAACTTCTTTCCGGCATGCAGTGGAGGTCAATTGGCCCATTTCGCGGCGGGCGAGTTACGGCCGTCGCTGGCGCGGCTGACCCGAATACCTATTATTTCGCTACCCCTGGTGGTGGAGTCTGGAAAACTACTGACGGAGGACAAGTCTGGCAGCCGATTTTCGACAAAGAACGGGTCGCGTCCATCGGAGCACTGGCGATAGCTCCGTCCGATTCTAACGTTCTATATGTCGGAACCGGGGAACAGACGCGGGGTAATGGTGTCTATCGCTCAACGGACGCAGGCGCCACATGGCAGAACGTGGGGCTGCAGGACGTGCCTTTCATACAGGCGATCATCGTGGACCCCAAGAATCCCGACGTCGCCGTGGTCGGCGGAAACTCGATCGGCTTCGGTATACTTTGGCGGCCCGTTCCGGCAACGGCAAAAACAGCCAACCGCGGAATCTTTCGAACCGTTGACGGCGGCAAGATCTGGACGAAAGTGTTCTCCGCGGAAGACTCGATCGGGGTCGTCGACCTATGCTCCGATCCCGGCGATCCAGCAACGTTGTACGCGGTGCTCTATCGTCCCGCATCCGGCTATGGCGATTCTGCCACAGAAGCCACCGCAAACATCGTGAAGTCCGCAGATAGTGGTGCGACCTGGACTCCACTTGCCAGTACCGGCCTGCCTGAGAAGGCTCGCGGGAGGGTTGGCATCGCGGTCGCTCCGGGGACCGGTGGGCGCCGCCTGTACGCCATCATGGAGCAGGGGTTCTTCCGCTCCGATGACGGAGGCGCAACGTGGCAACAGTCCACCAAGGATCCGCGGGTGACCGGCGATGAATATTTCAGCCGCGTCTTTGTCGACACCCGGAATCCCGACGTGCTGTACGTATCGCAGACCTCCATGTATCGGTCCACCGACGGCGGCAAGACGTTCGAAGCTTTCGCTGGAGCTCCCAGCGGCGACGATTTCCACGTGGCGTGGATCGACCCTCGCGATCCGGCGCGCATGATCTTCGGTGTAGATCAGGGAGCGATTGTCACGGTGGACGCTGGCAAGACCTGGAGTTCCTGGTACAACCAGCCAACCGGCCAGTTCTACCATATTTCCACCGACAACTTGTTCCCCTATCGCGCCTATGGAGCACAGCAGGACAGTGGTACGGCTGGCGTAATCAGTCGCAGCGACTACGGCGAGATTCTTCTGCAGGATTGGTTTTCCATGGGGGGCTTTGAGTACGCGTACATCACTCCCGACCCGGCGCACCCCAACTTTGTTTACAGCGGAGGATGGTATGGGTCGGTGATTCGTTACGATAAATCGACCGGTCAAATCGCAACCGTCTTCGAGCGCGGCAAAAAATATCGCGCCTCGCAAATGCCGCCTCTGGTCTTCTCGCCCCAGGATACGTCCACTCTCCTCTTGGGCATGCAGTTTGTGCTCAAGACGGTCGACGGAGGCAAGAGCTGGAGGGAGATCAGTCCGGACCTTACCGGCTATGGCGAGCAGGAGGAGCCGGAGAAGCCCGATCCGGACAAGCCGCGTCCACCGGCCATTACAGCACTTTCACCTTCGATCGTTCAATCAGGTGTAATCTGGGCTGGCACGAGCAACCGGCTCGTTCAACTTTCTCGCGACGGTGGAAAGCACTGGCAAGACGTCTCTCCGCCCGGACTGAGCGAGCCCACCGAGATCCTGTACATCGAAGCCTCGCATCACGATCCGGGCACCGCCTATCTGACGGTCGGCGCGACGCGACAGTCCACTCCTCCATATGTCGCTCGCACTGAGGACTACGGCCAGACCTGGCAGAAGATCGTCAACGGATTTCCGGAACACGAAATGGTTCGCGTGGTGCGCGAAGATTCCAAGCGCAAGGGTCTGCTCTATGCCGGCACCGATACCGGCATATACATCTCATGGGACCGTGGCGACCACTGGCAGCCATTTTCCTTGAATCTCCCCGCAACACCCATCACCGATCTCCAGGTCCATAACAACGACTTGGTAATCTCGACCTTCGGAAGGAGCCTCTGGATTCTCGACGACATCGCTCTCTTGCGCGAGATCAATCCCCAAATCTCTGCCGCTGACGCGCACATCTTTGTGCCTGCACCTGCCATGCGTGTGCGGTGGGAGAACTATCAGGACACGCCCTATCCCATCGAAACTCCGGCCGGCAAGAACCCGCCCGACGGAGCGATCCTTGACTACTACCTGAAGACGCCGCCGGCGGGCGACATGACGCTGACGATTCACGATGGGAAGGGCGCCGAGGTGGCGCGATTTTCCAGCGAAGCAAAGCCGGCCGCGTATCTTCCCGCCAATGCTCCCAACTACTGGTTTGCTCCAGAGGCCACTTTGTCCAAGGCTGCGGGCGTCAATCGCTTTGTGTGGGATCTGCGGTATCCGCCCCCGCCTTCGCTTCCGTACGGGTACTACGGCAAACTGCTGGAGTACACCGAGTACACTCTGGCCGATCACGCCGTACCGGGCCTCACGCCACGCCTGCAACCTCGCGGACCACTGGTGTTGCCCGGCAAGTACACCGTCGAACTACGGATGGGCGGTCAGAGCTTGCAACAGCCTCTCACGGTGGAACTTGATCCGCGAGTTCATGCCTCGGCCGCCGACCTGTCTGACCAACTCGATTTGGCGCAGCGAATCAGCCGGGCAATGAAGGCGAGTTCAGATGCCTTTTACCAGGTCGCAGCTTTGCGTAAAGCTTTCACCGAACGGACGGACGCCTTGAAGCAGTCGGCAACCAAAGAGACAAAGGACGCTGTGGCCGACTTCGAAAAGAAGATCGATGCCATCGACAAGGGGACCAAGCGCGCTCCGGGATTTGGACCCGTGAACCGCGACCTGGCTCGGCTCCTTTTCAGCGTGGAAAGCGCCGACATGCGTCCGGCAGACACCGTTCGGTTAGCAACGCAACAAAGTTGCGAGGCCCTCGACAAGGATCTCGCGAGCTGGCGGCGGTTGAACGAACAGAGTCTCGCCGCCTTCAACGCGGTTCTTGCCGCCAATAAACAGGCGCCGTTGCCCATCCTCACTGGAATCGGCAACACGGGTTGCGAACGGTAAAAAGTGGGATTCAGAGTTGTGTCTAAGCCAAAGGGGGTGTGAAAAATTGCCGTCTCACAATATGGCGAAACCGCAAGTGGGTGTAAACTTCCCCCCTTGAACCAAGAAAGATCCTGCAACCACAAGGAGTCTTTATGCTGATGGTCATCATGAAGAGAGACGGAACTTTGACGAAGCCTCCCATGCAGCAAGCGCAGGCGAACAATTATTTGAAGAAACTGGTTAATTCAAACCGCTATGCCAGTCTGGGGCAGGCCTTGAATGATGCATTTGATGGCAAGGGGAAAGCCACGAACCGGGAAAAACCACCCAAGAAGTATTTGTTTAACGGGCATCCCGTTCTTCACGCCTCATCGGGAGATGGCCAACAAAGCGTTAGTCTGTTTTTCTTTGAAAATGGAGGCACCATTACCCTGTTCGCCATGGGGGAGCACGAAGACCTCCCTAAGCCACAGGTGCGCTACAAACTGGTTGATTATGGCCAGCCTCAAGGTGAGTTTCAGGAGAACGCGGAGATAATTCTGAAGTGAGCTGGAGGGGTGTCACCAAAGGCGCTTTCTCTAGCGGGCTCTCGGGATTTGAAAGCACTCTGTCGACCTGGCTGGATCTGCGAAGACGACTCTTAACTCTTTTGCGGCATTCCAAGTTACTTGAGCCACACCGTTGCCGTAATCACCCAACGCCCTTTAGAATTGAAGCCGCAACCTTTCGACGTGTAGGCCCGTAGCTCAGTCTGGTTAGAGCGCATCCTTGACACGGATGAGGTCGATGGTTCGAGTCCATTCGGGCCTACCATTCAGTCAATACATTCAATCACGGTTCGGCTCCTGGCTGGTCCAGCCATTACGTCACTATCAGATGGACGGAAACAGCAAGCGATCGCCCTTAGCCTTTACCTCGAGAACTCACGTGCCCTCATCAGTGAGAGCAATGTCGACTGCGGAACAGTGAGGGCAGGGCGTGAAATCTGCCCTCACTCCATACTCAAGCGGCGCCGACGCCTCGCGAAGGTTTAACTAGATAAATATCGGGAGTGATGCCGGTTGCGGATTTGTACTCCGCAGCCACACGCGTTTTGAATTCCTCACTTTTCTCAGCATCGATCAGGTTGATGGTGCATCCGCCAAAGCCGCCCCCTGTCATCCGCGATCCATAAGTAGATGGCTGGCGTTCGGCGATCTCAACCATCATATCCAGCTCGCGACAGCTGACTTCATAATCATCGCGCAGGCTGCGATGCGACGCGCGCATTAACTCGCCAAAGCCGCCAATGTCCTCGTGCTCCAAAGCTTGGGCAGCGGCTTTTACCCGTTCATTCTCGCTCACGACGTGGCGGGCGCGCTTATAAAGGACAGGCGTCAATAACCGGCGATGACTTTCGAGTTCCCTGCTATCGATGTCGCGAAGCGCACGAACATGCGGCGTGGATTGGGCAATGAGCCTCACCGCCTCCTCACATTCCGAGCGTCGCTGGTTATACTCGCCGCCGGCAATTGCGTGCTTCACTTTTGTGTTGCAGACAGTCAATGCGACGTTATCCGGTAAAGTCACAGGCGAATATTCCAGAGAGCGACAATCCAGCAGGAGCGCTTTTCCCTTCTGGCCGTGGCAGGCCGTGAATTGGTCCATGATGCCGCATCGAGCGCCTACAAACTCATTTTCGGCGCGCTGGCAGAGTTGAGCGAGCGGCAGCGTTTCGATCTCGTATCCCGAAGCTTCGAGCAGTGCGTATCCGACTGCAACTTCAAGGGCCGCCGAAGAGCTCAGCCCGGCCCCAAGGGGCACTTCAGTTTTGATGTAAAGATTGGCGCCCCGCACAGAATAGCCTGCGTGCTGCAGCGTCGTCGCAACGCCTATCGGATAATCGCTCCAGTTTTTCGATGGCTCGGGAGCCTGCTTTGCCAGGTCTAATTCCGTCGAATCTCCTAAATTTTCCGAATAGAAGGCGAGAGTACGATCCTCGCGCTGCCCGATCGCGACCCAACAGCAAAGATCGATCGCCGACGGCATTACATAGCCTTCGTTGTAGTCGGTGTGTTCGCCGATCAGATTCACCCTGCCAGGTGCACGATAGACCTCTGAGGGGGTACCAAAATGCTGGCTGAAATTGGCTTGCAGGTGGCTCGACATCTCCATTTCGAAAACTCCGGATCTCCGAAACGCTCGACGCCTGGAATAAATGGTCCTTGGCAGTTGCAAAGTCCCCGCCGTGGCGGCGACAATCGTTCCATGCCAGAAAGCCCTCATGCGGATGATACCAGCGCATCAGCGCAGCCGCGTTCCACTGCTCCTTTCTCGTCAGGATCGATGGTGGTGGTAACCCTGGGTAATCCGCGAGATAAGTTCTGGGGCATGATTCTTTCGTTAGCGCCTGAGGGGCTCAGCATGAGCGGCATTGAGTTGGCTTCCTTTGAAGACCTGGTAGTGATGGTGAAAGACGGCGAGCCGTTCACTCCCGCGGTCGTTTTCTTTCACATGCACCGGATTGAACGAATCGAGCTTGATCTTTCGGATGGAAATTTGCCTTCGCTTTCGCAGCGTTTCTCGGCTAAAACCGGGCTCAAACCCGCCGCAACATTCGGCTCTTCAATCCGGAAAAGAATCGATGATTGTCAAACTCATGATTCTCAAATTCATGATTGTCAAATCCATGATTCTCAAGGCAGCGATTCTCAAACCATGGCGACCTCGGCAGCCCTCAAGAACAAGGGACAGGCATGAGGCTTTCTCAGATCCTGACCGCGCCCAATCAGCTCACGCTGCTGCGGATGATCTTTGTTCCATTCATCGTGATCGAACTGGTCGAAGGCCGCTATTTGCGAGCGTTGATTCTGTTCGTGATTGCCGGTTTCAGCGATGGACTGGACGGCCAGCTGGCCCGCAGGCTGCACCAGCAAACTCTTCTCGGCCAGTATCTCGATCCCATCGCAGACAAGCTATTGCTGAGCACTCTGTTTCTGGTCCTCTCTATTCTGCATAAGATTCCATGGAAGTTTACGGTGCTGGTGTTCAGTCGCGATATCTCCATTCTAGCGGCCAGCGCGGTCTTATTCGCGATTGCAGGGTTGCGAAACTTTCAGCCGAGTATTTTTGGCAAGGCCAACACTTTTTCTCAGATTGCCGCCGTCTTCTTTGTGATGCTGTTCAGCATTCGACCTGAACGCTGGGTTTGGATTACACGCACAGTTTTTCTGCGCGCCACTTTCTCTTTCACAATCATCTCCGCACTCCATTATGTTATTTTGGTGCAGCAGCGGCTGCGGTCCCAGGCACACGCAGTGGCTCCGCATGCTTCGGTCGATCTCCGCGCCAGTTGACCCTGTTTCGCGCGTCACCCTAAAATCAAGGGTTCATCTCTGATCGCCACAATCCTCTATGGCCCTACGCCTTTACAACACCATGTCCTCGCAGGTCGAGGAGTTCCAGCCGATGCGCGCGGGCGAAGTCCGCATGTATGCCTGTGGCCCCACCGTGTACGACTACGGACATATCGGCAACTTTCGCACTTTCATTGCCGTGGATTTGTTGCAGCGATTCCTGCGCCAGTCGGGATATACCGTGCGTTACGTCATGAACATTACGGACGTGGACGATAAGATTATCCGCAATGCGGCTCGTGACCACGTGAGCGTTCAGCAGTACACCGCAAAATACCAGAAGGCGTTCCTCGAAGACTGTGCCATGATCGGCATCCAGCAGCCGAAATTGGTGCGCGCGACCGAACATATTAGAGAGATGGCTAACTCTGTCGCCAAACTCGTAGAGCGCGGCAACGCCTATCGTACGGAGGATGGTTCCTATTACTTCCGTATCGCCAGCTTTCCACGCTATGGGAAACTCTCGAAGAAAGATTTCGGTGGAATGCTGGATAGCGCGCGCGTGGATTTGGACGAGTACGATAAAGATAGCGCGCGCGATTTCGCGCTATGGAAGGCGCCCAAGCCGGGTGAAGCCTCATGGGATACGCCGATCGGACCGGGGCGGCCGGGCTGGCATCTGGAGTGCTCGGTGATGTCGATGGAGGAACTGGGTGAGAGTTTTGATCTTCATGCTGGAGGGGAAGATCTCGTCTTTCCGCATCATGAAAATGAAATTGCGCAATCCGAGTCGCTTACCGGGAAGATTTTCGCCCGTTTCTGGTTTCATGTTCGTTTTCTTTTGGTCGAAGGCGAGAAGATGTCGAAAAGCCTTGGCAATTTCTTCACGCTGCGCGATCTTGTGCTAAAGGGACACAAACCGTCGTCGATCCGTTACCTGCTTGCTTCCGTGCCTTATCGCAATCAGTTAAATTTCACCTTCGATGGCTTGAAGCAGGCGGCTGTCTCGGTGGAACGACTGCGGAATTTTCGTCAGCGCTTGACCGCGGAAAATCTGCCGCCCGGCTCAAATCCTGGAATGCAGGCGCTGGCTGCGGAAACTATTAACAAGCTGAAGTCCTCGTTGGAAGACGACCTGAACACAGCGCAGGCCCAGGCTGCAATTTTCGAGATGGTGCGCAGCGCGAATGCCGCTTTCGACGCGAATAGCATCAAACAGAGTGACGTGCCGTGCCTGCGGGTTGCACTGGAGCAATTTGATGAGATTTTCGCGGTTCTTGAAGATGACGACGGACCAAAGATGAAAGAGGTATTCGAGTGGGCGCCGAGTGAAGGGCGCGAACAAGATATCAGCCCGGAACTACGAGAGGCGCTGCAGTCCGGCAAACTTTCCGACGCTGACATCGAGAAGAAAGTTGCCGAAATGGAAGCTGCGCGGCGCGGACGCAATTTCAAAATCTCAGACGCTCTACGCGCGGAACTGACTAACGCCGGGGTTGTAATCGAAAACACGAAAGATGGTGTGCGCTGGAGAAGAAAGTAGTTTGCAGTGCTCGATTGAGGTTCTATGAAATCGCTGAACGAATATCTTCTGGATGCCGAGCAGGCGCACGGGCATCTTTGTGCTGGACAAGTGCTCGGCGTGCGACTGGCGATGCTGGGCCTGGCTAAACTCGGCATCGACGATCCGCGCGGGAAGGATTGCAAGCGATTGGTCACATTCGTCGAGATCGATCGTTGTGCCACGGACGCCGTTGCCGTGGTTACGGGCTGCCGCCTGGGAAAGCGGGCACTCAAGTTTCGTGACTGGGGAAAGGTCGCAGCAACGTTTGTCGACGTAAGCACCGGCAACGCAATTCGGATCGCTGCGAAGGAATCTTCGAAGAAACTGGCGCGGCAAATGCATCCGGAGATCGAAAACAAGAACCAGCAACAGATGCTGGCCTATCGCGAAATTAGCGATGAAGACTTGTTCACTACGGAGTGGGTCAAGGTCGCACTGCCTCCGGAGGAATTTCCCGGATACAAAGGCGAGCGCGTGGTGTGTGACACGTGCGGCGAGGGAATTAACTTCCGGAGAGAGGTGCGGACCGCGGAGAGGGCACTTTGCCGCGGGTGCGCGGGAGAAAGATACTACGAACCGATTTGAACGGCCCTCTCGTAGGCGTGCGCCAGACGCAAAATCGTAGCTTCGTCAAAATGCTTGCCTAGAATTTGCAAACCGATGGGAAGCTTGTCTTTCGTTTCGCCGCATGGAACCGAGATGCCCGGGATGCCGGCGAGGTCGGCAGTCACGGTATAGATATCGGCCAGATACATGGCCAGCGGATCATTTGATTTCTCGCCCAGACGGAATGCCGCGGTAGGACTGGTGGGCGTAACAATCGCATCGACTCTCTGAAACGTTTCTTCGAAATCGCGCGCGAGTAACGTCCTTACTTTTTGCGCCTTTAAATAGTAGGCATCGTAATAGCCGGCGCTGAGGGCATACGTGCCGAGCATGATTCGACGCTTGACCTCCGCGCCGAAGCCTTCATCGCGGCTGCGGCGGTACATCTCCGAAAGCGTCTTTACGCCCGGCGCACGATAACCGTAGCGAACGCCATCGTAACGGGCCAGGTTCGAAGAGGCTTCCGCGGTCGCGATCAGGTAATAGGTGGGAATCGCGTAGGGAGTGTGGGGCAAAGAAACCGAGAGCACTTCACAACCTAAGTTCTTCATCTGATCGATCGCGGATTCAACCCCATGGCGAACTTCATCGTCCAGGCCCTCGCCAAAATATTCTTTCGCTACCCCCAGCTTCAGTCCTCGAACCGGCTTTTCCAGTTGGGCGATGTAATCCGGGACTGGCAAGTCCGCCGATGTGGAGTCCATGAGGTCGCGTCCGGCAATCGTGCGTAATACGGTCGCTGCATCTTTCACTGTCTTCGCCAGCGGCCCGATGTGATCGAGCGAGGAGGCGAACGCAATCAAGCCGTAACGCGAAACGCGACCGTAGGTGGGCATCAATCCCACCACGCCGCAGAAGGCTGCCGGCTGGCGGATCGATCCCCCTGTATCGGAACCAAGAGCGACGACCGCCATATCTGCTGCAACGGCGGCGGCCGAACCGCCGGAAGACCCTCCGGGAACGCGAGTCAGGTCTCTTGGGTTACGCACAGGATGAAACGCGGAGTTCTCGTTCGAAGACCCCATGGCAAACTCGTCGCAGTTTGTCTTGCCCAGCACAACGGCGCCGGCAGTCTCCATGCGCGCCACGGCGGTGCAATCATAGGGTGGAATGTAATTACCCAAAATCTTCGACCCCGCAGTGGTGCGAACGCCGCGGGTGGACATCACATCTTTAATACCGACGGGCACGCCAGCTAGCGGCGGTAACGGCTTGCCTTCGGCGGCCATGCGGTCGATTCGATCCGCCTGCTCCAGCGCCCGCTCTTTGCACAGAGTGAGGTACGCACCGATTTGTCGATCCTCGGCCTGTATACGCGCGTAGTGCGCTTCGACGAGGGCGAAAGCAGTCGTCTTGCGCTCCTGTACGGCGGAACGAGCGGCGTCGATAGTGAGTGATTTCAATTCCATGAAAGAAATTTCAGCGGTGAGTGATGGCCACTGGTCAGTGAGCATCGCGACGAATCGATATTCACTCGCAGAATGGCCGCGAGCCACGGATCAGTGGCGACTATCTTTCAATGACCTTTGGCACCCGGAAGAACGTGCCGTCGGCATCGGGCGCGTTGGCTAATGCTGATTCCTGGGATAACGACTTGCGCAATCCCTCCGGCACATCTTCGCGACTGGCATACGCGAACCGCTCGCTTCCCTGTTTGGATTCGTCAACGCCGTATCGGTCTGATACTTGCGCCATGGGTTCAACATTCGACGTGTCCAGTTCGTTGAGTCTTTCGATGTAGTCTAGAATTGAGTTCAAGTCACGCACCATGGCCAATCGCTCGCCGGCGGAAAGTTCAAGGTTGGCGAGGTCGGCTACGTAGCTAACGTCTTTTTCTGAGACTTTCATCTTGTTTACTTATCTTTGCCTGCTTATCTTTGTCTTCTGCTTGTCTTCTGTTTTCGTTGCGAATTACGAATTCAATTCTTTCGACTGTTTGACTCGCATACCGATTCAGTGTCGCAAGATAACGCGGAGCCAGTCTCTGCAATTCGCGCTTCCAGCCAGCGTCTGGCACTTCAACACGCAGGACCGAAGCGGTGAAGTCAATCGCTCGTGTACGTTCGGCTACCGCCGAGCCGCACACCAACGGCCAGGCAAGCGATGGAGCGTCCGCCCGTGGCGCTTGCCGCAGTGCGCCGATCACAATTTTCTCTAATCCCGGACCTGCCTGCTCCAAATGCAATCCTCGCGGATTTAATTCATGAACATTGATGTCGACCGAAGTCCGATTCTAACATTCGATCGAAGACCGCGGAGTTGGAAGTTGACCCATTCACACGGGGAACTCTTGGCGGACAAACTCGAGCGCCGTGTCGCGCGAGTACAGTCGTCCTTCGAGCTGAGCATCTTCCACGGTCTCGAGTATTTCGCGGAATCGGGGCCCTGGCATATATCCGGCGGCGATCAAATCATCGCCTGTTATCAATGGAGCAGGGCGAAATGTTTCTGGAGGAATCTCAATCAATTTTTTCTGAAGGAACTCATACGTGCTGAGGTTGCGATGGCTGGCAAGACTATCGGCGCGGTGCAAGGCAAGATGTTGATCGAAGCCGGGTAGGCGCATGAACTTCTTCAGCGTCGATTCTTTCATCCGCGAAACATGCCCAAAGCGCATGTGATTGTCCACGAGTGCGAGAATCTGGGCAGCGTCATGATTGGAGAAACGGAGACGCCCGCAGATTTCTTCTGCGATCTTCACGCCCACGTCCACGTGTCCATCGAAACGGATGCGATCAGGAGCGACGCGGAAAGTAGCCGGCTTTCCCACGTCGTGAAGCAAGGCGCCCCATGCCAGCGTTGGCGGGGAGGGGTGGGGCAGGTTTTCCAGCAGCAACAGCGTGTGCATAAACACATCGCCCTCCGGATGATACTCTGGAGGCTGCTGAACACCTTTCATCGCAGAAACCTCGGGAAGCACTTCTTTGAGCAAACCGGCTTCGTCCAGTAAAAGGAACGCGCGGCGACCGTGGCCTTCGGTGAGCATCTTTGTAAGTTCATCGCGGACGCGCTCGCGCGAGACCACTTGAATGTCGCGCGCGTGACGTTGAATTGCGGCGAAGGTCTGTGGTTCGATTTCGTACTCAAAGCGCGCCGCAAAACGGACGGCGCGCAGCATACGCAATTTGTCTTCGCCAAAGCGGCGGTCAGGGTCGCCGATAGCACGGACAAGTTTTGCTTCCAGATCCTCGCGCCCACCGACAAAGTCGAGAACATCTCCGCTTACGGGATCGAGCATCATGCCATTGATAGTGAAGTCGCGGCGGACAACATCCTCGCGTGGATCCTGGCTGAAACGCACTTCATCGGGATGACGTCCGTCGGCGTATCCGAGATCACTGCGGAACGTCGCCACTTCAACGGCTTGAGGCTTTGACACTGCGTTCTTGCCAGAGCCATCGCATTCCGACTCTGGTAATGGAACAAGCACCACTCCAAACTGTGCTCCGACGGCATAGGTCTCTGGGAAAATCTCCATCACTTGCGCGGGGGTTGCGCTGGTGGCGACATCGAAGTCCGCAGGCTCGCGTTTCAGCAAAAGATCGCGCACACATCCGCCCACCAGGTATGCCTGGAAGCCACGCTGGCGGAGGGTTCTGATGATCGATGTGGCGAGATTCGCGGACATCACACAATGGTTCCTCACGGGCACACTTGGCCTCTGGTGCGCAATTGCAATAATCACACTGCGTTGCGTTCGATGCCGGCTTCTTCTTTGTTCATCGTCTTACACGCCCAGGCCATGCGGGGAGTGTTGTGCGCGATGCCGATCTGCCCTTGCGTATTCAAGACGATAATGCCACCGTGCCCATTCAGTCGCTGCTTCAAATAATTCATCGCTTCCTGAGCGGCCCACGCCGGAAGATTGCCGGCTAGCACGCGGTCGGCTGTCCACTTCGCCAGCACCAGTTTCATGATGGGTTCGCCCCAGCCCGTGGTCGAGGCAGCCGCGCTTTCGTTATTCGCGTAACAACCACAGCCGATCAAGGATGAATCGCCGAGGCGTCCAGGCGCTTTATTCAAGGTTCCGCCCGTAGAAGTTGCGGCAGCGATGTTGCCTGCGCGATCGAGCGCCACCGCCCCTACAGTATCGTGAGAGATGGCGGGCGCGAAGAGGTCGTTCCCATGGCCCGCCGCTTCACTCTGATACTCGCGCAGACGCTTTACCTCGCGCGCAATGACCAAATCTTCGTTCCTGCAAAGGGATAGGCCATGTGCCGCAGCGAATTTCTCGGCGCCTTCTGCCACGAAATATACGTGCGGACTCTCGCTCAGAATCTTACGCGCCGCCCTTACGGGATTGCGCAAATGCTCTACGCAGCCCACGCCACCGGCGCGTAGCGTGGCGCCATCCATGATCAGGGCATCCAGCTGCACCTTGCCCTCGCGATTCAGAAAACTTCCCCGTCCCGCATCGAAGGTTTCGTCATCCTCCATGATGACAACAGCTTCCTCGACAGCATCGAGCGCCGTTCCACCGCGCTCCAAAGCGCGCCAGCCCGCCGCCAGGGCGTTTTTTACGCCTTGGATGTGCGCTTCCACCATGTCATCGGGCATGGCCCAGGCGCCGCCGTGAACGACAAGGACGGGATCAGTAGGCAAGGAGAATGTCATCGAGACGGTGCGAATAGTCTAGCATTCTCTGTGTCCGCGGTCGTATATACCGATAGGTAAGGAGTACTATAATGATGTAAGGAAATTAGAATATGCAAAAACGAGCCAGGATTACAAGCAAGGGCCAGATCACAGTTCCGCACGAGATCCGGAAACTACTCGGTGTAAGGCCAGGCGATGTGCTCGTCTTCGAAAGCGACGGTGTCAGGACGCACGTTCGCCCGGTAAGAAACAGTAGCCCCTTCGGCAAGTACAGAGGTATTGGGAACGGACGTGTCGGCTCTGGTAGGAAGGCAATTTTGAAGACGATGCGAGAATTGCGGGGCCAGTGAAAACTATCGTCGACACCACCGTGATCGCTGCCCTCTGGGACCGGGAAGAAACTCTAAATTCCGCCGCAGAATCCGCCCTGGATGCTGCTCTCGGCCGAGGACAACTGATCATTCCTGCTCCCGTGTACGCCGAATTAATGGCTTTTGGCGGGCGAACAGAAAGCTTCCTCGACACCTTTTTTCGGGAAACTGGCATTGGAGTTGACTGGAAAATCGAGGAGCGAGTTTGGCGTGTGGCGGGGCAGGCGTTTCAAGCTTACGCGGCGCGCCGCCGCAAACATCGGGATCCCGGGCCACGCAGACTTCTCGCTGACTTTCTGATTGGCGCGTACGCCACGACGCGCCATTACGCGCTGCTGACTCTCGACGAAGGACTCTATCGAGCAGCTTTCCCGGCGTTGCGAATTCTGACTACTTGAAGTTTACGCAGCGTGGCCCGCTTTCGCGGGAACAGAAGGAGGCGCATCCTGGGTGCGAGTCCAGGTGTAGCGCATGCGATGAATCACGGTGAGGGTCGAAAGAACTGCGATGATCCAGAGCACTGGGGCCATGCGATTGAAAAGCGCGCCGATAATCACCAGCACCAGTCGCTCCGGGCGCTCCATAAATCCCACGCGGCAGGATCCTATCAGCGATTCGGCGCGGGCGCGCGTGTAGCTAACCATGATGGCGCTGACCATGACAAATGCGGTCAGTACCACGTAGAAGAAACGATCGCCACGCGCATAGAAGACCAGCAGGCCCAGGAACTGTGAAGCGTCGCTGTACCGGTCCACGACCGAATCGAAAAACGCTCCGAAGCGTGTAACGCGGTTGGTCGCGCGGGCAACCTGTCCATCCACAAGATCGAAAAAGCCGGAAAAGATAATGACCAGCCCGGCAAGAAAAAATAAATGCCTCTGATTTGCGGCGGTAGCTGAGCCGAACAGGATTGCCGCCCAGGTATTCACCACCAGGCCCATGAACGTGAGCACGTTGGGATTAATGCGGGAGAGCGCGAGCCAGCGAACAATGGTATCGAGCAGCTTTCCGCAGGCACGGCCGAAAGCGCTCGTCCACGAGAGGGACATTAGACTTCCGCCTTTTCGGGACCGGCCTCGTCATGAACAGTGCTCAAACTTAGAATTTCCAACTCGCGCTTGCCGTTCGGCGTAATCACCGTGGCTTCGTCGCCCACTTTCTTGTTGAGTAGCGCGCGCCCGATGGGCGAGGTGGTCGAGATTTTGCCCGAGCTTACATCCGACTCTTCGCTC
Organism: Candidatus Sulfotelmatobacter sp.; assembly: GCA_049588915.1. Classification (GTDB taxonomy): domain Bacteria; phylum Acidobacteriota; class Terriglobia; order Terriglobales; family Acidobacteriaceae; genus Sulfotelmatobacter. The sequence continues at coordinate 29,304 of JBAVZU010000066.1, read as the reverse complement.
GTCACCAGCTTGTACTCTATTTCTTCACCCTTGGTGCTGTCGTAGACCTTCACCGTTGAACCGAGGCCCACTTTATCGCGCGGGATGTTGTTCATGTTGGTCAGGGAGAGATCGGCAAGCCGCTTGCCGAGCTGGCGGAAGCGCGCTTTGACGAACTCCTGGCGCTGTTTGGCCATGTGATACTCGGCGTTTTCGCTGAGATCGCCGAGAGCGGCGGCTCGTTTGATCTCTTTGGGCAGCTCGTGGACCAGCTCGTGCTCGAGCGCGTCAACTTCTTCCTGCAGTTTTTTTCTAAGTTGATCCGTCATGCTTGAATACAGCCTTCAGTAGAGAACTCTGAAGATTATAAACCTGATGTGAATGGCGCGCATGGCAGCCGGGCCCTACGTGTGGGTGTGCAAATATCCATGCAGAACATGTGAGCGTTCGCCGCTTTCGCCGTAAGCTCTTGATTTTAGATGGTTCATGTTTCCGGCGCCGATGCGACTCGAAACACATTCTCAACTGTTTTTGTTTGCGATACTCCTATTCAACCAATGGCATGCTCTGGTTTTCTGTCGCCTAAGCAATCTCGATAATTCTGGACTTGAGTTGCGACAATGGCCACTCCGTGTCGCTCCGTCCTCCTCCACGCTTCAGCGTCGGAGAAGCCAAAGAAACGGGTAAGGGCATACTGCATGACGCCTCGATGGGTCACAACAGCTTGTGTAAGATCCGAGGCTTTTGTAAGGTCGGTGGTCTCACGAAGTAGCAAGTGGAACTCTGCTTCCACCCTGGCAACAAAGTCTGCATACGGTTCGCCACCCGGCGGGGAGTACGCGGGAAATCTGTTTAACCACAGCTCGGCTTCCTTGGGATAGCGGCGCTCGATCTCTTCCCAGGTCAAACCTTCCCAAACTCCAAAGTGGATTTCGCGCAGGCCGGTCCGGAATTCAACCGCTATCCCTGTGCGCAGGCCGATCGCCGCAGCCGTCCGCGACGCGCGTTGCAGGTCGCTCGAATAAATGCGCCTGATGCCGAGAGCAGCTAGTTCTGCCGCAAGTGAAGCAAGCTGCTTTTCTCCGGCTGCATTAAGGTCCGGATTGGAATGACCGCAGAACATGCCGGCCAGGTCTGTCTCCCCGTGCCGGATGAGAATCATGCTGGTCATCGATGCCAGACTCCACACAGGTAAACTGCGATTTCGGCCAGCTGATTTGTTGCCCCGAAACAATCCCCGGTGATGCCTCCAATGCGGCGCCAGTAATATAGACCGCTGGCAACCGTTACTATCGATACGGATACGATGGGACCCCACAGCGCCCCCCGCAATGTGTATCCGACAACGACAACGGCGATCACTGTTCCGATCGCCAGAGATACGCCGGAAATTTGCCGGGCAAGCCGCGCTCCCTGACTCGAGGATTCTCGCGCAGCCGGGAGCAAATAGCCGAGGGGAAGCGCGGTCCAGCGGCAAAGCACCTGTCCGGAAACCACGTATGCTGTGAAGCGGCCGGTTGGAAGGTTAGGCAGTAACAGCAACCGCAAGGCAACCGAGAAAACGATGGCGAGCGCGCCAAAGCTTCCGATGCGGCTGTCTTTGAGGATGGCAAGGATCTGTTCACGGCTCCATCCGCCGCCAAAGGCGTCAGCGACATCAGCAAGTCCGTCTTCGTGCAATCCGCCCGTGGCCAACACAAAAAAGATCACCACTACCAATGCCGCCACAGTGGCTGGCAGATGCCGAAGCAACAATTGATAAAGAACCGACCCCAGGATCCCGATCACCAAACCCACCAGCGGGAAGAACTTTGCAGAACGCGACAACGCTTCAGTGTCATACTTCGGTCGACCCAGTGGCAGGCGGGTTAGGAACTGAAACGCAGTCGCGACGTCCTGGAGTGTCCGGATCAATTGCCGGACTCCGTGGTGCAGGCCGCGCTCACTCCCGCCGAAGAAAACGTAGCCATCTCAGAATACAGACGAATCGAAGATTCGATGACCGGCATCGCGAGAACCGCGCCGGTCCCTTCGCCCAATCTCATGCCGAGGTTGAGTATCGGCTTGATTCCGATATAGCGAAGCAAGTGCCGATGCCCAGGCTCCTCGGAACAATGACCGGCAAACAGATATTCACTCACCTGCGGAGCAATGGCATATGCGACTGCAGCGGCGACGGTCGAAATAAAGCCGTCGCAAATGACGGCGATGCGCCCGGCCGCAGCGCTGAGAATGAATCCTGTCATGGCCGCTATTTCGAGTCCACCAACACAGCGCAAGACTTCAAGCGGCTCAGGTTCCGCCTCAAAAACTCCGAAATGCCGCTTGAGAGATCTCTTGATGACGTGGAGCTTACGGTTTCGTCCGACCACGTCGAGTCCGGCGCCGCGGCCTGTTACTTCACCAATCGGCTGGCGCGTAAGCGCCGCCGCGATGGCACTCGCCGCCGTGGTATTTCCGATTCCCATCTCGCCGACAGCTACGAGCTGCTGCCCTTTTTCTCTGGCGCTGTGAGCCACGCGAATTCCAGCGTCAAGCGCGGCGAAAACTTCGTCCTCCGTCATCGCCGCTTCGCGATGCATGTTTCGGCTGCCGCGACGTACTTTCATGGAACAAAGTCCCGGAGCGTCTTCGAACTCGGCGTCTACACCTACGTCGACTACTGTGAGTTCTGCCTCGTGCAACCGTGCCAACACATTGATCGCCGCGCCTCCATTCAGGAAGTTGCGCACCATTTGCGCCGTCACTTCCCGGGGATACGCGCTGACGCCTTCTTCCGTCACGCCATGGTCTGCGGCAAAGACATAAACGGCTCTCCGCATCGACCGAGGAATTTTTCCGGAGAAAATCGAATACATCTGGGCTGCAATGCTTTCGAGATGGCCCAGACTGCCAATCGGCTTAGCCAGATTCTCGAGCCGACGTTGGGCTTCCGTCTTGAAGGTCGCCTCGCATGGTGCAATTGCTGCGGCGACTTCAGCAAGAGATGAAGGGAAAGTTGAGATCATAAAACTCGCTACCTCCTCGCCCGAATTCGTTCGACCAGCACGGGACGATGGCGTGGTGGACAATTGAAAGCATGCTCCAGTAGCTCGGGTTGCAGCATCTCCTCCGGTGTCCCCTTGCGGATGGGTTCCCCCGCACTCAACAACCATACCGAAGAAAACGTTCCTTCGATCAGCGTCAGATCGTGCATGGAGGCGAGGATCGCGATACCGCGACGGCTCAAGGAGCGGATCAGATCGACCATTTCGAACTGGCGCCCGATATCGAGGTGCTGTGTGGGTTCATCGAGCAGAAGAAGCTCCGGCCGCTGGGCGAGCCCGAGAGCAATCTTGACGCGTTGACGTTCGCCGCCGCTAAGCTGGTTGAATACCCTCGAGCGCAGCGACCGCGTATCCGTAAGATCCATCGCTTCTTCGATGGCTTCCCGGTCAGCAGGTCGCAGTCCGCCAAACATTCTTAAGAAAGGCGTTCTGCCTTGTTCGATAAACTGTTCGACTGTGAAAGCGAACGGAACCTCCACGTTCTGGGGCACGAGCGCAATGGACCTCGCAATGGTGCGTTGCTTTAGGCTCTGGAGAACTTGACCATGTAACCGCACATCGCCGGTTCTCGGGACGAGGATGCCGGCAGCCAGGCGCAGCAGAGTGGTCTTGCCGACCCCATTGGGGCCTACCAGCGTGATGCATTCGCTGTCAGAAATAGCCGCATGGATATCGCTAAGGACCGTGCGATTTCCGTAGCTGAAACTGGCCTGGTCAAATTCAAGAAGAGGAGTCACAAGAGTGTCTCCTGCTTTGTTTTTCTCAGGAGGTAAAGAAAGAACGGGCCACCGATGAAGGCGGTGAGAACCCCGACCGGCAGTTCGGAGGGGGCGACTACTGTGCGCGCAACTGTATCAGCCACGAGCAGGAAAACCGCCCCGGCCAGCGCGGTCACAGGCAACAAGCGCGTATGATCCGGTCCCAGCAGCATGCGCATCATGTGTGGAACAATCAACCCGACAAAACTGATCAGCCCTCCCAGAGCCACCGCAGCTGCCGTGAGCACGGATCCAATCACAATCACAGCAATGCGGGTCTGCTGAACATGGATGCCGAGATGCGTCGCGTATTCCTCGCCAAGAGCGAGCGTGTTCAGCTTTCGCGTCAATGGCGCTGAACCGGCCAAGCCAAACAGCAGCATCGCAGCGATGATTGCCAATTGCCCCCAGGTCGGCTGTGCAATGGTTCCGTGCAGCCAGGATGCAAGTACCCGGACCCCTGTACCAAAATCGTGGTCCAGCACCTCCAGCAGATAGGAGGAATAACTGAGCATTGTGCTCACAGCAAAGCCAGCGAGAAGCAAAGCCACGACAGGCGTGCGGCCATTCACACGCGCCAGCAAGTACACAAGCGTGATTGAGCAGATGGCACCAAGAAAGGCCAGAAGCGCCGTCGCGCCGAATCCCGCGACAGACACTGAAGAAAGCAAGAACACTCCCACAGACGCTCCGAGGAGGGCCCCACCGGAGGATCCAATCACATATGGGTCGGCCAGAGGATTCCGGAAAAGCCCTTGAAAGAGAAGGCCGGAAACCGACAGCGCGCTCCCCACAATGGCCGCAGCCAGGACGCGCGGAAGGCGAATTGTAAGAATAATGATGCGTTGATCGGCGCTGAGCGAATCCCTGCCAAGAAGCGCCAGAACCAATTTCCGCACCGGTACATCCACCGCGCCCAACCCCAAGGAGACCACAATCGCCGCCACGAGCAACACCGTCAGTATCCCCGCCAAGATGCGATGCCGCGGTTGGGGCTCTGCCTGCGCTTGGGGAGCGGGAGCAGCCCGTGTCTGCGCTATTTCCCTGGCCACGATTCACCTCCCAGGGAGAACTTCAGTCCAAGGCGAAACATGAACGGAGTTGCCGGATAACCGAATGCCTCGTCATAGTGCTGGCTCAGCAGATTCTGAAAGCTGCCTTGTGCGGCCACGTACCGATTGATTTGATAGCTGGCCGTTAAATCAATCCTCTGATAAGCGCCGTCGAGATTACGGTTGGGCAACAGAAGTGATGTTCCGCCGTTGGCGTCGAATTCAAGGAAGTCGCTGTCGTCTCTGCGCCCCACCAGCGTGCCGCGAAGGCCGGTAAAAAAACGTTTTACATGGTAGCCCACTTCGAAATAACCGGTGTGGGGGGCACGCCGGAAGGGGCGTGCACCAATCAAAGGAGAGTAAATTCCGATTGGGACATTCGGAAAGTTCGGGTTAAAGCTCGGTCCAATCGCATCACTCGAGAACGAACGCTGAATTCGCGCATCCAGGTACGTATAACCCGCGCGGGCAAAGAGATTGTTTGTGATTTGATACTCCACTTCGGTTTCAATTCCTTCCGCCCGATAGGCTTGGGAGTTCACGGTCGCGCCGTAGACAGCCGCGGCCGCAATGGCGCTGGGCACCCCGAGATCGATGAGACCCGGTTGCGGGATGTACTCAATGCCGTCCGTGAACTCGTTGTGAAACGCGGTTAGGCTCGCGCGTCCGCGACCAGCGAATAGCAATTGATCGATTCCGCCGTCGTAGCTTTTCGAACGCTCCGGACCGATCGCGCCAACGCGGTATTGCGAGATGAGTTGCGCGCCACCAGACAGACTTTCAAGCAAGGCGTAGAGCGACGTAGTCTGATCAAGGACGCTAGGTTCCTTGATGCCTTCTCCATAGCTGGCGCGAATTTTTGTGCCGCTGAAGAATCCAGTATCCCCGCGCGCCGCTTGCCAAGCCAGCGAAACGCGTGGTGTCCCGGCGAACCCAAACAGGCCGTTGTCTTCAATACCGCCCCCAAGCGTATAGAACAACCGATTGCGAATATCGCCCTGAAGTTGGAAGGTGTAGCTGTAATTGCCTCGCTCGATGGAACTGGTCGGGCTTTCGGAATAGCCACGCTCGTCCTCGTAGCGAAATGCAAAGAGTCCTAGAAGGTGCTGGTTGAAGCGATAGTCCGATTGCGCGTAGACAAAGTCCTTGTCGGTGGAATCCGGAAAAGAGTTGGGGTAGATTTCTACGTACTGATATACGGCCTGGCCGCTTACGGTGTACCCGTTCGCACCTCGGATGGTGACCGGCGCGCCCAGATAATCTTCCAGAACTCCGTCAAAATATTGTGGAATCCCTGTGGGCGCGAACTCGGTGAAACTTGAACGCAGCCTGATCCCTCCATAGCGCAAAAGGCTGTGCCAGTTTGCTGTCGGGTGGTTTTCCCACGTGAACCCGTAGTAGCTATCTTCGCTGGCTTGCTTCGCCTCGGTTGGTATGCCGTACAGGTCAATTGCATTGGGCTGACCGGAAGCGACCTGATCGTGATGGACCGTCGCGCGCAGAGTGGAGTTCGGCGAGAACTTCCAGCCATAGCTCCCCGCGAAGGTGCCATTGTGAAATGTATTGTCAGGGATTGAATTTCCCGTGTCGAAACGCGAGTAATCGGAAAAGTAGTCCAACCGCCGGTAAAGTCCGCTGAAGGTTCCTTCCTGATGATAAGTACCGAAGTTGCCCCCATCGATCAAGTAAGTGAGCAAAGGCAGCGGTGTGTCTCCCCTTGGAGTTGTGAAACTGACAACGCCGGCCAATGCGTCCGACCCGTATAGGACGCTGTTCGGTCCGCGAAGAACCTCCACCCGCCCGATTGCAGCGCTTGCGAGGTTTGCGAATTCGAATTCTCCTCCCACATCATTCGCCGGGATTCCGTCGATCAGTATCTTGTTCGCATCGCTGCCGCCGCCGCGAATAAATAAAGCGGTTGTTCCGCCGGCTTGGCCAGTCTGCACGGCCTGAAGGCCGGGAACAAGCCGTAATCCTTCTTGAATATCGCGCGTTCCCTGATAGTCGGGCTCGGTCAGTGCGGTCACGGTCGCACCCAACTGCGCCTGGGGCGTGGGCGTTCCCGTCGACGTCACAGTGATCTGCTCAGCGAAGGACGCGAGCGGGAGGCTCATGTCCACGGTCAAATCGCGGATGTCGCCCGCTGGCGACAGCACCTTCTCGACTGTCCGGAACCCAGAAAAAGATACCCGGAGCCGGGAACCAGGCGAGGGTTTCAGATTGATCGCATATTCACCCTTGGCGTCCGTCATTACGGTTAACACGGGAATATCGTTTTCGATCAATTCCACTTTGGCGTTGGCAAGCACCGCGCCAGAGGGGTCGGATACGGTTCCGTGGATGGAAGTGTTAGGCAAGGTGAACGCGATACCAGCAAAAGCGAAAACGAAACAAAAAGCCAATTGGAACGTGCGCGAAAGTCGGAACATGGTTTTCCCCTCGGAAGTTTAGCGGGACCGGTCTCCTGACTCGCGAGTCATCGGCTGCGGCCGCCTTCCCGGAAACCTTCCTCCAGTGGCGTGTGGCCGAGCCTCTTCGCTTACAGTTACGGGGTAGTGGCGGACTTGCACCGCGCTTCCCGATCATCCCGCTGGTTCGCAGTTATGAGTTTGGAGATGGAGCGCCCATCTCACGCTTGAACTTCACGGATAGAATTGTTTCGCCAAATCCTCCAGTGCATCGAAGGCGACTGGGCTCGGATATTCAATGCGGTCATCCACGTAATAAACCCGCTTATCTCTTACAGCGGGCAGACTGGTCCATCCCGGGCGGCTGCGGATGGCGTCGAGCGACATCTTGGAACCTCGGACCAATAGCAGGGCGTCTGGCGCGCGAGCGAGAACAACTTCAAGGCTGACCTGGGGCCACTCCTGCGAGATGTCACCGGTAACCGAATGCCCACCCGCGATTTCAATCAGCTGCGTGATGTAGGCGTCTTTGCCGACGGTGATGATCGGGTCATACCAGACCAGCATCAGAACTTTGACGGATGGCTTGCCGTGAACGCGCAGGCGCACTGCAGCCTCGCGGTCACGCAAAACGCCGACCAGTTTGTCGGCCGCTTGCTCGCGGTTTAACGCCTGTCCCAGGCTCGCAATTGATTTGTAGATCCCCTCGATGCCGTGCGGATTGACCGTGAATACCGTGATTCCTAACTCCTCCAACTGATTCACGGTTGCCATGGGGTTCAGATCACCGCTGGCGAGGACGAGATCCGGATGAAGAGACACGATGGTTTCGATCGAGGGATTCAGTGGCAACCCGATGCTCGGCTTGGTCTTGGCTTCCGCCGGATACTTGGTGTAATCCGGCACGGCGATTACGTCCGGCCCCGCTCCCAACGCGTACGCGTCGTCAACCAAGTTCGGCATCAGGCACACCAGGCGATGAGGATGGTCTGGAACCGTTACCGCGCGACCCAGTTCATCCGTGACCGTTCGCGACGCGAAGGCAGGCAGCGCCAAGCATAATGTCGCCAACGCAAGCAATCGCATCATGGCCGCACCTCGATGTGTCCCTTCAGCAACATTGGAAGTCCCGCGACCATGAACACAACGTTATCGGCGATTGCCGCCACTTTCTGATTAACTTCGCCCAGGAGATCGCGAAATTGACGTCCCGCAGGATAGGCGGGAACTACGCCACTGCCGACCTCATTCGAAACGAGCACCACGGACGCACATGCGGTTCGCAATGCGTCCGTTAAGCCGGCGATGCGTTTATCCGGCGTCGGCGGCTTCTCTTCGAGAACATTGGCTACGAAAAGAGTAAGACAATCCACCAGCACCACGTCGAACTGTGGGGGGCGCTCGGCCAAGACTCGCGCCAACTCGAGCGGCTCTTCCAGAGTCCGCCAGTGCTTGGGACGTTCCTGCTGATGGCGGCGGATCTTATCGCGCATCTCTGCATCCAGCGCTTTCGCGGTCGCAACAAAAGCCACGGAAGAAGCTTTTTCCGCGAGCTTCTGCGCAAAGCGGCTCTTTCCGCTACGGACGCCACCGAGCACGAGCGTGATCGCCCTGCGCTCTATCTCTTGCATGGATTACCTCTGACCGAGGCACGTTCTGCCCAGGACAGCGGGATCATTTCATGTGGCAGGTTCTCGTTGCCGGGGCTTGCTGCACCTGGCAAGGAACGCCATCCAGCTCTCCCATCGAAGCCGGATCAGCCTAGATTGGCATCTGGCCGGTCTCCTGACTCACGCTTCACCGAATCTGAACAGCCTTCCCGAGAAAACCTCAGTGGCCGGAGCATGGCTCCAAGTTCAGTTCTCAGCGATTACAGTTACGGGGTAGTAGCGGATTTTCACCGCGATTCCCGAACGCCAGATGAGACACTTTATAATCCAAGGACGCAAAAAGAGCAAGGGACTTTGGAAAATCGACTTTTGACGAACTACCGCCCCTTCGCATGCGCCCCATGACGACAGCTCAGCGCGTCTCGGACATCTACCTAAATTTGCACGAGCAGAAAAAGGCGCCCTTTGCAAAGAACTCTTCGAGTGTGCCAGTGACTGTCCTCAAGCAGTATGTGGGGACATATTGGAGCGAGAAAACCGGTGCCAAGGAGTTTGCACTTTGTTTTCATCGAGCGTTTACATCCCCGCAACCTGCGTGTAACGAAGCATCAATATCGTGGACCCCTAATGTGCTGGGCCGGCGGGAAATGCGGTGAGGGTCACGGGACACTCACAACAGGCGCAGCGAATGAATCCATTGATGCGAAAATTTCGAACTTGCTAGTCCGCCCCAGTATGCGCTTTGGGGCACGCTGCTTCTGACGCCGCGTGCGAAACACGCAGTGGTGACTAACCAATGACATCAGAATTCCTCCGATACGGAATTGGCGTGCTGTTGGTGTGGTTGATCGCGGTGCGCCTTCGTTCCGCCAGCGCGCGGCAGGTACTCTACCTCATTGCAAGCTGGCTCTTTTATTACAGTTGGGGCGGATGGCTGATCGTTGTCCTGATTTTCAGCTCCCTCATGAACTACGCCTTGGGCGAATGGCTGAAGAAAAATATCACCGCCGCGCGACTGTGGGTTGGAATACTTTTCAATCTGGCCTTTCTGAGCGTGTTCAAGTACCTGCCCTTGCTCGGCGCCGCCGCGCCGGGCGATTCTCCCTTTGCGCTGCTCAAGCGAATGATCTTCCCTCTGGGGGTTTCTTTCTGGACTTTCCAGGCTCTGAGTTATCTTTTAGAGCTCTACCGCGAAGAGGATTTGAACCCCACGCTCCTCGAGTTCTGCCTCTACATGGCGTTTTGGCCGACTGTGCTGCAGGGACCGATCTGCCGCATGTCCAGCATGCTGCCGCAGTTTAAGCAGGACTGGGCTGTGAGCGAAGACGATCTGAAAACTGGAGTGCGCCGCGTTTCGATCGGAGTGCTGATGTCGGTTCTCGCCAATGTCATGGCTGGCGGCCTGTATGCAGGCCCAGGCGTGGATGCGATTTTCGACAATGCGTTTTCCAGTCAGAACGCCGCGCCCCTAAGTGGAATCGATGTGTGGTTCCTGATTATCGCTTATGGATTCCAGCTCTATTTCAGCTTTTGCGGTTGGACTCACATCATGATTGGCGGCGCCCGCCTGTTTGGGATCCAGTTACACGAGAACTTCAACCGGCCATATCTATCCACCACCATATCCGTCTTCTGGACGCGCTGGCACATGTCACTGTCCTTCTGGATTCGTGACTTCCTTTTTCTGCCACTCGCGACCGCGCGCCGCGAGGTCTGGTGGCGCAACCTGTCGCTGGTGATCGCGATGTTTGTCTTCGGACTATGGCACAAAGGGACTCTTTTACTCATGCTGTGGGGCATCTATCACGGCATTTTGCTGGTCTTGCACCGGCAATGGCAGGAATTTCGCAAGCGCTTGGGCTTCGAGTGGACCGGGGTGGTTGCGATGGCAATCTCGTGGTGGCTGACATTTTCCGCGGTTTGCGTGGGCTACGTTTTCTTTCGCGCAGAAAACACGCGGCAGTCATTCGCGATGCTGAAGGCACTGGCGTCACTCGGCACCTACCGTCACCTGACTTTGGACCACAGCTTCTATGTGATGACGCTGCTTGCGTTTTTTGGCTATTTCGCGGTCATCGCCGCCGGAGCGCTCTTGGATAGATTGGCAGAAGCCACGCGTACCTCGACCGAAACAGCAAACGGAACCCTGCGCAGACTGCTTGCCACCCTCCTCGGCACTCTGGCGCGCGAACGCTGGGTATGGATTATGCCAGTAGTAGTCGTCCTGGCGTTGTACCTGAGCGTGATTTTCCACCCCGGACAAGCCGAAACGGGACCCGTCATGTACGCGCTGTTCTAGACTGCGACCTAACAACTAGGCGGTTTGATAGTGTCGGGCACAAATCCTCGCGGTCATCCTGAGCGAGCAAGATTCAGAGGGCAAAGCACTATGCTAGCATTCAATCAGACTCCGACCGACCGCGAGGTTCAGCAACTTGTGCCGTTGACGCCGCTTGTTCCAGCAAAGAGTGATTCGACCCTAAAGAGTCGCCCAACACCCGCGACGCACTACACATCACTCTTCAAGTACTTCGCCATCCGCCTTTGCGTTGTTGTGACGCTGGCTGTGATTCTGCTCGGCGCGGTCGAGCTTTATTCGTACCGCCAATATCTTCCCGCGGCGCAGAACGCCATGGAACCTGCTTTCAATGTTGCCGAAAACGGTAACTCGACGCAGCGTGAGTACCGGAGAGAATTCGAGCAAGCGAACCATGTGCTCTACCATCAGTATGTGCTTTGGCGCCATGCTCCTTACCAGGGCGCGATGCTGGCCATCGATCAGGATGGAGTTCGCCGGACGCTTCACACCCGATGCGACAACACGACCTTCACCATATGGATGTTCGGAGATTCTGTGATGTGGAGCGCAGGCGCGCCAGACGAAGATAGTATCCCCTCACTCGTGGCGCTAGACTACGAAAAGGCAGGCAAGCCGGTTTGCATTGTGAATTACGCGGAAAAAGGCTGGGCCAACACTCAGGAAATGGTTGGACTGATCGAGAACCTCAAACACGCTGCCCGCAAACCCGATGTCGTGCTTTTTTACGATGGTGGAACCGAAGCGTTTACCGCCTATCAGAGCGGCCGCGCCGATGTGCACAGCAACTACAACTCCTTTAGAGATTTTCTCGACAACTGGGGCGCTTCGGAGAAGGCAAGCTTCTCCTACTTCAGCCAGACCAATACCTATCGCCTTCTGGAGAGGATTGCTGTCAAAAAACCGTTTCATGTTGAGCCCTACAGGCAACGTGTGCTCGACACGGAGACGCTTCCCGCCGCGGTGATGAAAAACTACCTGCAAAACATGGGCATCGTGAACCTGCTGGCGAAGCAGTATGGATTTCGCGCGATCTTCGTGTGGTATCCCAATCTGTTGGTCGGGCACAAGCAACTGACACCCTCCGAGCAACAGGTGTTGCAGACGGATTCTCGCACGGTCCCGAATCTGGACCTGATGTATCAGGCGGTCTATCAGAAGGGTCGCGAGCTCAAGCGCCCGGATTTCTATTATCTTGGGGACCTCCTCGATGACCAGAAGAGTTCGCTCTATGTCGGCCTCTCACACCTGAACATCGAGGGTGATCGTATTGTCGCCGATCGGCTCTACGATATTCTGGAACATAGAGCGCACGCGACGGACAAGCCCTCGGATTCCGTTGCCGCTCTTCATGCTGAACAGCGGTTCGATTCGAGCAAACCGGTCCAACGGAACCCTGGGAACTGATGAATCCGCCATCAGAAAAACCGAGAAGCTTGATCAGCGGTTTCCTCCGGTCCCTGCTCGCCAATCCCGGGAGGTCGGCCCTCGAACTTGGCGAGCAATTGCTGAGTTACGAGGAACTGTGGAACTATGCGGGAAGAATCACCACTTGCCTCACGGAGAGTTTGGATCACTCCGAAAAGCTAGTTGCCGTGCTTGCCGATCGCAGTGTAGCAGCCTATGGCGGAGTCTTAGCGGTGCTGGCCAGCGGACGAGGCTACGTTCCTCTCAATCCCAAGTTCCCTCTTGAGCGGACTCTCCTCATGCTGCGCGCCTCGGAATGCAAGACAGTTGTGGTGAGCCGCGAGTGTGCCGCGATGCTGGCGTCATTGCTTCCGCGATTCGACCAGCCGCTAACCCTAATCATCCCGGATTCCGGCTGGGAACCGGATCGCGCGTTTTCGTGTGCGCACCGCGTCATCTCTGCCCCAGAGTCGAAGATCGCTGATCCCTGTGATCCGATTGTCGACGGAAGCGATACGGCTTATCTGCTCTTCACTTCGGGCAGCACGGGCGTGCCTAAGGGAGTGGCGGTCAGCCAATCGAACGTCGTGGCGTACATGGAGTATGCAGCGAAGCGCTTTGGCATGAATGTTGAAGATCGTTGTTCGCAGAACTTCGATCTCACCTTTGATCTCGGCGTGCATGACCTCTTTACCTGTTGGGATGCGGGCGCGACGCTTTGCCCCTATCCCGAAAAGACACTCACTCCGGCAACTTTGATAGATGAAAAGCAACTGACGTGCTGGTTCTCGGTGCCGTCGGTGGCCATGTTCGCGTCGAAGCTAGGCCTACTAGAACCCAGAGCATTCCCGACGTTGCGGTGGAGCCTGTTTTGCGGTGAAGCGCTTTCGTCGAGCTTGGCAGAGGCTTGGCAGCAGGCGGCAAACAACTCGATTCTCGAAAATCTCTATGGGCCGACTGAAACGACGATTGCGATCACTTGGTATCGGTGGAATTCGGCAGCTTCGCCCTCGGAGTGCGTGCGCGGATTGGTGCCCATCGGCTGGCCGTTTGATGGACAACAGGTGTGCGCGGTGGATGAGAATCTCGCGCCAGTGCCGACCGGCGAAAGCGGCGAGTTGTGCCTCGGCGGATCGCAGGTCACGCACGGGTACCTGAACGATGCTGAAAAGACAGCAAGAAACTTTGTTCGCCTGAAGCACACAGGCGATCAGCTTTGGTATCGCACAGGCGATCTCGTGCAGCAGGATGAACGGGGTTGCCTGTATTACCTCGGCCGCCGCGACTTTCAGGTGAAGGTGAATGGGTACCGTGTTGAGTTGCCGGAGATTGACCTGGTACTGCGTGAAGCCGCACGCACCGAATTGGCGGTTGCGATTCCGTGGCCGCTATCGGACGGTTCGGCTTCCGGCATTGTCGGCGTGTTGTCGGGATCAGACCCGGGGCGCGACAAGGAAGTCATTTCCGCTTGTGAAACCAGACTGCCGCGGTACATGGTTCCCAGTCGCCTTTGCCACTTTCCGCAGATTCCTCTGAATGTGAACGGCAAAATTGATCGGGGGAAAATTACGGAGATGCTGGCGAAGCAGGCGCAGTGACTTGGCGCATCCAGAGGAGTTTGGGCATGCGCGTGCTTTCTATCTGCCCTCTAATTCTTGACTGGCTTTCCGAACCGCTCGGCGGTAGCAAACATGAGCCGCACCGTATCCATGTCTTTTACCTGAACCTTGCTGGCGGGTACCTTGCGACTAGCGATCCTTTGCAGTTCCAGGAAAATCCCGATCAACGCGAAAGAATCGACTAAACCGGAAGAGACCAGCGGGGTGTCCTCAGTGATCTCACTCTTACCCTTGATCACCTTTTCGGCGATATAGCTGGTCAATTCCTTCATCCTTATTATTACTTCGCTGCTGTCTGCCACCCGCTCAACTTCCACGTTTGATCTTCCTCAGGGTTCGGTTTAATTTCGATTCATTTTCCAATCTGTCATTGCTGCCCATTGAATTCGACGTCTTCTCGCTGCGATCGCATTTCTCACTTCTGTTGAGCGGACAAGAAACTCCAGATGTAGGGAATGTTGTTCTCATTCCAGGTGTGGGCGATGCCCGGTTCCCAAACAAATTGCACTTCAATGTTTTGGCCTCCGGGAGGGACCGCGCAGCCGGTAGCAAGGTTACCAGTATCGCCCGGAATACCCGGAGATGGATAATCGCTCGCGTTGTTGGGCGAACCATTCAAACACAGGGTCTGCGTGGTTTCGACCGTACTGCATTGATCCTGTTGCACCCAGTAGTTGAAAGTGTCATCCACCGTGCCCACAGTGAAAACTACATTTGAGTAGTTGGTTGTGCCATAGTCGCAGGGCCACAAATTTTCATCCTTGGTACCTTGCCACTCCATGACGGAAATGGGCGGAAACGGAGACGGGACGGAGGTTGGCAGAGGCAATGGCGGAGGAACGGTCCCTTGCGCATTGACCAGCGGACCCGAAACCGGAGCAATTGCCGCCACCAGGCCGGAGAGTTCCACACCGACACGTTCGGTCATCTGCGCGCCCGCGGAGAAGCCCGTAACGTAAATGGTATTCGGATTCACGCCGTACTGAGCAGTTAGAGTTGTGATCAAGTTTCCCAGGAAGCCGATATCGTCGGGGCATTCCCCGTCCGCTGAGCCACAATCCTCCGCGTAGGAAAATGCTCCTCCATTGGCTCCGTACGGATTGCACAATGTTGTTCCGTCCATGCAAAACGAATTCCAGTTCCACTGATTCGATGACGGGTCAAACGTCGAGGCGGGCTGCACCAGGATAAATTCGTACCGGTTGGCGTAGCTTTGCCAGCCCCAGTTCAATGTGATGACAGGCGTTGGGTCAGAACCGGTGGAAGGGGTAATCCTCGTGCCATGCAGCATCAAAAGCATGGCAGGATTCGCAGCCAGAACCGTCGGCACAAAAACTTCGTAATAACGCGTGATGCCGTTCCAGGTCATGGTGGGATATGTGAACGCCCCTGCGCCCACGGTTTGGGTAAGTCCAGTGTTGCTGTCGAAGCACGTATTGCTTCCGTTATAGACGGCTGTGATTGAATCGGAACCGACCGCTAACCCACTCGTCTTAATCGTGGCGACGCCGCGGGAAAGCGTCACAGTCCCGAGCTTCTTATTTCCGCTGTTAAAGGTCACGGTTCCGGTGGCCGTGCCACTGTATTGTGGCGTCACGATAGCAGTAAGAGTCACCGCCTGCCCAACATTTGACGGATTCTCGGACGATGCCAAGGTGGTCGATGTCGGGGCCTTGTCTACGATTTCTTCCACAACGTTCGAAGTGCTCTTCGCAAAATTCGAATCGCCGGGATAGATCGCTTTGATATCGTCCGCGCCCCTCGTTAGCGTGGCGATCATGAAAATCGCCGTGCCGGCACTCAAGGGCGCCTTCCCCAGTATTTTCGATCCTTGCTCGAGGGTGACCATTTCCCCATCCGGGGGTGTCCCCAGATCTGAGGTGACAACTGCGCTAAAGTTCACCACCTGCCCGTAGGCGGATGGATTGAGCCATGACGAAAGCACACTGGTTGTCGGGGTTAACGTCGCGCTCAGGCGGGGAACAATCGCCAGCACTAAAACAATCAGGATTTCGAAATATTTCATATCGTTACTGGCCTCAATGGTGGGCAAGGCAGTAAGTCTTGTTTCAACGACAGGACTCAATTCTTCAAATACTTGCGGGCAGTGTCGACACTTATTGCTCTAACAACAGAGGGTAATGGCCACTTGACGGCACAATATCATGCCGGTTGGGCTTGTCAATCAAACCGATCTTAATTCATCGCTTTTTAATCTTATGGTCATGAAAACTTCATGTCCTTCAGGCTTTCTGACACGATCTCCCGCACGATCTGGCGATCGAGACTGAGATCCAATTCATTAGAGTCAAATCAGGAAAAAAAGCGAAGACGATGAACAATGTTCTTTGTCCGCGCCATAGTGAAACGGGTGGAGGGCTAAGATCCGAGCAGACGTGTATCTTCCTTGATCGCTATAGGTTGCGCGCACGGAGCGTTTGAAGTCGAAAAGGAAATAGGCTGAAAAATATTCGAAATTTAATGATCGCATCATGCCTGCGTAACGGGCTTCCTCCATAGTTGGTGCGACCAGTAGAGTCGGCGTTTCCCCAAACTCAAATAAACTTAGGAGAGTAAAACTGTGAACAACAATAGTCCCAGTCTTCGTGCTCATTACCCTAGCCGCTTGCTTCTTTAGCTACAAGTTCGGATCCGCACCAGCTGTACGCGCCGCGACCACAACCGCAGAGTGGTCCATATTTAGCAACGTTCACAGCAGTGCCGACGATTCCGCGACCAGGCCAGCGGTCGCAGGCGTACAACATGTCGCCGACTGTATCATCGCCGGAGCCCTCAATTCGCCCGGGTCCACCGCTTTGGGGCCGGTCGCCGTGAAGCTTTATGATGGATCTTCCACGACGTCGCCCAGCACCGTCTTGCTGGACATAGAGTTGCCTCAGCCTGACTATACGGTTGGCGGAGGACAATTTCAGGTCTGCGGGCTCAATCTCCAGGGAACGGCAGGCCGCCCAATGGAGCTGCAAATTGGCGGTTTCCTGTCATCATCCCCGTATCTCTCAGCGAACCTGGTTGGTCACGACAATTAGCGAACCTCTGAAGAAAGCTATGATTGCCAACGCGAGGTGCAGAAGTGAGGGTGTAACCCTTGTCACGCTGCACCGCAACATAGCATCTGTTATCGCGGCTCTCGGTGCTGGGAGGCCATCGGGTGCCTGCGGCAATCCAGATAGTTGTTGGGCTCGTCAATCACAACAATCATAAGTCATCGCTTTGTAATCTTACGGTCATGAAGACGTCTTGGCCTTGAGGTTTTACAGCCTGTGCCGAGTTTTACGCTTCTCGGCTTGCTGGAGTGCACTTTGTGAAAATTCTATGACAATTGAAATGTTTCACCATCGAGAACAGGCTAAATGGGGTAAAATCCCGAGCGTTCTTGAACTAAGACAAGATTCCCAATGAAGTGCGTGATGGTCGGACTGTTACTGGTTACAGTTGGTTGTTATCGTCGCCCCATTCAGTCGCAATTTGCCCAGCGCACTTGCGTCAAGGGCACAGAGATGTGGGATGTTCCATACCAGGGCCAGATGGTACAGGTCTGCGTAGTGGTTGATCCGGTTACTAAGCAGCCGGTGCTTACCGTTCCTGTCGTGTCTCCTGGAGTTGATCCTTTCGACACGGATGGAGATGAAGGGGCAGCGACGGACAAACCGCATAAGCATTGGTGGAAATTCTGGAGGAAATATGCGGTGGCTGATAAAGATTAGTTGTCTCGTCGCAACACTTCTCCTCTCGCTTCTGTGCTCGGCGCAGTCGATCGACCATTTTATCCTCGTCATCAAGGAGAACCGTTCGACTGATGAACTATTTGGCACCTTTCCCGGCGTGCAGAGCTACTGTTCAGGCGGGCACTCTCCGCTGCGTTGCACGACGAACCAAAGCACATCGTGCACGACGGTGGGAACACATGATGTTTGCGCGAACGGCGGCTGGTGCGAACCTCTGCAATGCACCACACCAAACGGTCCAGAGTGTACGACTGGCGATATCTGCCCGCAGATCACCATAGGCAAGCAGTCTAATACTCCGACCAATTTGAACTTACAAAATTCCGCGACAACCTACAGCGATATCAGCCATTCGCAGGCGTCGTTTATCGAGCAACTTTCCGACGGCTCAATGAATTGGCCATCGACGGTGGGCTTATCTTACTACGATCAGACGCAGATTCCATATTTGTACCAACTGATCTCGACTTACGGCCTAGCCGACAATCATTTTTCCACGATGGGCGGACCCTCACTACCGAATCATGCCTACTTGTTTGCGGCTGCCTCAAATGAGATTAGTGATAACCCGACCACGACTGTGGCGGGGTCGGCTAGCAATCCGGGCAATCATGGGGGGTTTTACAATTCCTGGACCTGCGGGGCCGCTCACAGCGGATCAACGCCTCCCTATACCTATACCGGGGACATGATCTCAACGCAGGCATCGGACGGTACGCAGTATTACGGTGGAGTCTGTACTAGCAACAAAACCGTAGCGTGCACTTGCAAATGTCTCACAGGAACCAAGTGCTCAAGGCCTGCATCCTGCTCCACCGATCCCGGCTGTACAGCTCTGAGTGATACCTGTTCGACGAACAAAAGCATTGGCGGAAATTCCGGTGCGCCCTGCTTGACATTGACTACGATAGCCGATCGGATAGAGGCCGTACTAGGCTCCGGACCGACATCCTGGGGATACTTCTCGAATAACAACGGGCCCACCAATAAACCCAGCTGGCTCGCTCCGGCCTACTTCCAGAACATCTATTTCAATCCCACGCGCTGGGCGAATCATGTCTATCAAGACACGGCCTTCGATACCGTCGTGGCCGCGTGCACAGGGATGTGCAGCAACAACCATGCAAACGCCTGTACGCTGGATTCGCAATGCGGTTCAGGCGATACTTGTATCGACTCAGATGGAACGCCAGCAGATTCCAGGGCCTGTACTTTGCCGAAAGTCGTTTATCTTAGTCCAACTGATCAAACCCTCAGCGAGCATCCTAGTTACGGAACGTTAGCGAGCGGGGTAGCTTGGACACAAAGCCGTTTGAACAATTACTTCACCAATCCCTATATCTATGCGCACTCTATCGTGCTGCTCACGTGGGACGACTGGGGCGGTTTTTACGATCACGTTCCTCCGCCGACGAACGACAACCTTCCAACTCTTGGTTTTAGGGTCCCGCTGATTTGTATTGGACCTTATTGCAAGAATACGATCACGCACACGCAGTTCGAGTTCGCCTCCGAATTGAAGTGCATCGAGGACTTATTTGGTCTATCCTTCATCAACTCCCGGGACCAAGACGCTACGGATTCATGCGCTGGCAAGTGGACACTTTCTTCCGCTGCAGATGGACAGAAGTACCGGGTAGACGATGTTCTTACCGTTAAGCAATCTGGCGCCAGCGGAGGATCTTTGCAGGTTCTCGCTGTCAACGGATCAGGAGCGATTACCAGAGCGGTACTGCTGAATCCGGGCACCGGCTATACAATTGCCAACGACCTCAGCACGACGGGCGGCCATGGCAGCGGAGCCACGATCAGTATCAAGTCTAAAGGAAGTTTGTCTTTGAACATCGATGGCATGATCGACACCTCGCAATCGCCAATTCTTTCACTTGCCGCCCCAGCGGCTGTGCAACCGATTGTGTTCAGTGGTGGGGTCAACAAAATTGAATAACTCCACAGTGCCCGCTTTATTCGCAGGTTATGTGTACCACCGGCAGACGCTTGGTGTCGACAACATCGGCCAACAAGTTTTTCCGGCTAAAACAAAACTCGGATGATGGCTCGTGGCCCAAAAGCTCCTGCTACATTTTCGGGCTTTCTTCTTTGCCGAAGTCTGTACGCAGGCCGAGGCCCATAATCGTCTTCAGGTAGGGCGAAACGGCGTAAATCGGCCAAAGCGCTCCGTAATGTCTTCGCGTATAAAGCATCCATTCGCGCGGATCCATTCCTCGTGGCGACATGAGGTCCTTCCACCGCGCAGCGAACGGAATGGTACCGTCTCTCCATGTTCCCGCGCTTGAATTTCCTTTGCAACGACCGACGTATCCAGGAGCCAGGACGATAGCGAATCCGGCTTTGGCAGCACGCATACTGTAGTCATGGTCGGCGAGCCGATGGCGAAATTTTGACTCCATGTTGCCGACTATCCTGGCGACAGCATGGGGAATAAGAACACAGTTTCCGTTCATGATGTCGACCAGCACCGGCTCGTCTTTGCCAGGTTCCACTCGCACAAAGTCGACTCGGCGCCAGGAGGGACGCCTGCGCCAGCCTCCGTATGTTAGTTTTCCAGTTTCTGGATCGCATGTGCTTCCCACAATGATGGCTGGCCCCAGCTGAGGTTCGACCTGCAGAGCACAGCTCACCAACCGGTGCAGCGCGTCTTCCACCAGTTCTGTATCGTCGTTCCACCAGACGTATCCGTCGTAACCTTCGGCCATTGCCGCGGCGAATGCCTTGCGCATGGCGCCGACCCACCAAAGCGATCCGTTACCGTGAAGGAGACGCACGTCTGGAAATCGCTCTGCGACAGCTGCCGGTGTTCCGTCGGTGCTGGCATCATCAACCAAAAACACAGTGATTTTCAGCTCCTCGACCTTTTTCTGTCTGAACAGGGATTCCAGGCCCGCGAGTGTCGTTGCCTTCCGGTTGAAACACGATGCGAGTACTGCGATGCGGCTCATTGCCATTGTCATAATGAATCCACCATAGCGTCACAGATTGCCGATTCAGCACGACGCCTTGCTTGAGTGTGTGCTACAGCGGCAAAAGCTTTCTAGACAGATACCTTCACTCACATCACTGCTTCACAAAGACCATTGACAGCGGATCGCTATAGATGACAGTAAACCGAGTATCTGAATTGAGCAGACGTGCTAATGGCGTTTCCCTTGGAAGCACAACTAGTCTGGATTCATTGAGGTAACGATCGTCAGCGTAGGATGGGTCTCCGTTCTCGGTTTTATAGAAGCGCATGTCGATCTCGTCGCCGTAGAGATCGGTGCGTCCGTCGATGGCCACTGGATAATCCGGCATGTACCAGGCGATAAATCCGCCCCAATTGAAGGTGTTGTAGAGTGGCCCAGGTTGCGGATGGTCGCGAAGAAAGTTGATTGCGCGGACTGGATAGTGGGAAGCAATGGCCAGGCGCATGTCTCGAGTGTTCACATTCAAAAGCCGGGCGTACAGCAAAATGAGCACAGCCAGTACGACCGCAAGAGCAGTTTTCTCGATGATGGTCTTTCTAGGCTTCGGACTGGGGCTCCGGAAGGCTTCGGCCAAGCATGCCGTTGCTGGAATGCAGATGAACCAAGCATCCCGCGCAGTGCGGAATCCCACCAAGGTGGCCACTAACAATAGGCTAAGCAGAAAGGGGTCCAGTGGTCTCCTGCGCACCAATACGAAGAATGCAGATAGGGCCAACAACAGCTGCACGAAGTCGATGTAACTGCGGAAGTGAAGAGCCTGAAATTCTTCAATGTAGGTGTAGGGATATTTCGATGTTGCGTATTTAAAAATCACCGAATAAAGATGATAGGAGTACGGGCCGACGCAGGTAGCCAGCACGCAGGCTCCCAGCAAGACAAGCAGCGTTCGCGAGGGCAGCAATGGTGAATAGAGAAAATCTGTCGCTAGCCCCCGATGCGACGCCCATTTCAGTGCGAGATTTACACTTACGAACAGCGCAACAACGAATAGTCCATATATGAATTGAATGTGCGCGTTCGCCCAAACGAGAAACAGCGGTGGCAACCAATAAAGCATTTGCAGGCGTCCGGTTCGCCGGGCCTCCAGAAGTAGCGTGAGCAAAATCGCGAAGAACATCATGGAGAAGAATGCAGGCCGCGGGTAGATCCTGAAGAGAAATGCGGCGCAACAGAGAGTGGCCAGCAAAGACGGCCCCCAGAAACGGTTTGCTAGACAGCGTGTCATCCAAAAGACGCTATAGGTGACTGCGAATGTGAGCAAGAGGCCGTAGACGGCAACGCCCATCAGATGGAATCTGTAATGAAAGAATGAAAGCAGTACCTCGTAAATCCAGCTATAGGCCATCCACGGGCGATCAGCAGCGGTACGCGACAGAATTCCAGTGTGGGGAAAGGCCGAGTGCTGAATGATCCAATCTCCGACCTTTAGATGCCACCAAATATCGTTATCGACGACGCTGAACTTGGGCAGTAAGGACGGAGCAGCTATGATGGTCAGCAGCAATGCAAGAGCGATAACTCGCAGGGGCCGTCGGTCGAAAAATCCGCCCGGCCGATTTAGCAACCGCTTCTTGCGGTGCTGGTTACCTTTGATCGGATGGGACAGCCGCTTTTCTTTAGGTGCCTTAACTTGCGGCGAATGATCCTTGGCGGCTGCGGTCAACTCCCCAGACCTCTTACTTGAGATGACAATCCTTGAGATGACAATCGAAGCTTGTGGTGCTCGGTCGAAGGTTCCGTTAACCACTCCCGCAATTGCAAAGAGTGAGGGTGCTGATTGCAATCATGCAGGCAACAAAACGATCATCGGCGGCACGATTGACATGCGATCTTAAATTGCGCGGACGGTATTAGGCTCAAAGCCCTCGCCCCGATACGAGAACCGGAGCGAGAGCCACACAATTAAGGCAAATAGTAGCGGAACGACGTGAAGAACATGTTGTCGATTCCGTGAGGCGAAGCGAATCCTATCCCGCTGGTACCGGTCCACGCATAGCGCGTAACATAAGAGTACTGTGGACCGAACTGAAGCCTGCCATGAGGACCGCTATGGGCCTTAATCCAGAATCCCACAGTGCCCTCGACAAGGCTCTTCGTGTCCGCATTGCATTTTGAAAGAGAACCGAAAGTGAAACCGTTCGTCCCTGTTGTCGGCGGCGGCGTTTCGCTATAACAACCGGTCACGCTAAAGAACTGAGAGCCGTAACCCACCGGCGTGTATGGACTGACAGAGTTGTTTGGATCAAACTGCCAGCGTCTCTCGACGTATTCGTCGCCAGCGTTGGCATAAAAGTCCAACCTCTTCGTGTGCCACTCGACGGTAGCCAAGCCTTGATAGCTCCGCAGGGGAGCCAAAGTGCCGTCGGCATGAACGGTTGAATCCGGTAGACCGCCGGTGCCATAGCGGCCAACACCCTCGCCGGTAAGAAAATGAGCCCCGATATCCAGTTGTTTGAACAAGGTGATGCGCGCATTAGCCCCGAATCCACCCACGTTAAAAGAGTTGTTGTAGGCGCCCAATGCTGAAATTGCGCCGTTGCAGTTCGAAGCCGATGAGGGCTCGGCGCAGGGATAAACGCGATCGCGGAAGCGGCTGAGAACGGCGAACACTTCATAGTGGCCAAAACCAGGTTCTGCGGCGGCTTTGACAATGAAATCCGGCATGGCGTTAAAGGAATAAGTGGCAGCCGGAGTGCAACTGGTCAAGACACTGGTGATCGTTCCGGCGGTTCCACTTACCGTGCTGGTAGTGCAGTTCGTAATACCCGAGTTGTACAGTCCGCCACCGCTACCAGGACTGCCCAAAGCAAAGTTCGCCGCGTTTCCGCGCGCTGCAAAAGTGGTTTGTGGATTTTCCAGGGAGGCGCCTATCCAGAAACGATTGCCGAAATTCTGGACGAAGCGGACGCCGTATTGCCGAGCCCAGCTAAAGCCGACGGTATATTGCGGGTCGATAGTCATGGGAAGGGCTTCCGACCGATTGTCCAAACCGTGCTTAGTTTCGGTTAGCAGGCTCCACATCTGGCCGCCGGTCAGGCTCGAACCGCCCGAGGCCACTTGTCCCCAGACCTGGCGCTGCCGAAGAGTGTAGCTGTTGCTCTCGTTGTTGTTAGAGGTAATGCCCGCGGAGAGAAAGTCAGCTTCGTAGTAACCATTCATCTTGACGTTGTCCACCTTGCCTTCCGCAAGCATGGAAATGCGGGACTGGCGACCGGAACCATAGAACTCGGACACCGCATTCTGGCCGGCCCCCGGCATGTTGACGCTGTTGAAGGGCGTATTGATGTCGGCCCCGAGAGCACGATTCCGATAGACAGATTCTGCAGCCAGGAAACCGCCAGGAGTAAGAGTGATACCTTTGAAGTGAACCGCGAGCGGGCTCTCAATCTCTTCTTTCTCCTGTTGCATCGTCTTCTGCGTTTCCTGAAGGCTCAGCGACACATTCGTGGAACTGGTCTTCAAGTCGGTTACATCGCTCTTCAGCGCTGCCACCGTCTCCCCCTGCGCGGCAGTTTGAGAAGCCACGGAATCGGCTTTGGCCTGAGCTTGAGTAGCCGCCGCTTGGCCTTGATCAAGCCTCTGCTCGAGCTGCTGAATTCGTTGATCGCGGCTCTGAAGTTGCTGTCCCATTGCGTTTATCTGCTCTTGTTGAGCTTCGATGGCCTCCCTCAGTACCGTGAGTTGCGCGGAGACGGACGGTACAACAGCCTTTGGAGTGGCCTTTCTCTTTGTTCCCGCGGGCACACCACTTGAGGCGCCCTGCTGGCCTTCCGCCGGGTACAGGCTGCCCACGAGCGCCATCCACAGCGCCAAAGCTAGAACTCGTTTCATATCTACTCTCTCCTTTAAACAAAAATTAATCCCGACACATTGCCGCCAGAGGCCTTGGCCTAATCGCGTGGTAAGCACGCAAACCAACGTAGTAGTGCCCTACTCGTCTAATGAACGTCTGATTTGATCACGGCTAAAGGCCGCCCTTCAGTGCTTCGGCGTTACCGAGTTTTTTCGCAGACTGCGGAATTTGTGCCCTTTCAACGTATGTTTTCGGTATGAAATCGCTGCCGCAGTCTGGCAGGCAGTCGCGCTCGTGACATCGCAGGCCTGGTAGAAGGAGCCCAAGGTAACTTGCGATGAATTTAGAAGGTCGGTTTCGACGAAGAAACCCTGGTTGTCGTCCACCAAATAATATTCAACATAGGGGCCCGGGCTACCAGCCACATTCAAGAAAGTGCCAGCAATGCGGCCGAAGCTATCCGCCGGCAACGCGAAGCTATCAAGAATAGGAACGGGAGCACCTCCGGAAAAGATGTTGTTGTTGAAATCGTCCACCGTTCCCGTTAGTCTACCCGTCGCTCCACTAATGATTACGGTTGAGGTAAAGTCGCCGGTGCCGTCAACTTCGCTGCCGCTGTTCTGTGTGAAGCTTAGACCGTACGTCTCCGGATTGCCGAAGGATAGAGATGATGCGTTCGCCGCCTGCGGGTAAGCGATTCCTGTTCCAATCGCCGGAAAACTTGGGTCTTCTCCCTCAGACCAGAGGAGCAAAGGCGGCGTTCCATCGCCGGTGAGGTACGCCAGGAGGCTAAACTGGGGCTGCGGAGAGGGTCCCGAGAACCTCGGCCCCAAGTCTGCCCGCCCGATTTGGTTCGCATCCACAGAGTATCGCCCCGTAAAAGCGTTGGCCGTGTAAGCGGTACCGTCGCCTGGATAAAAAGTATCGTCGATCCCGGTAATCATGCTAGTGCCATCGGCGTTGATCACACCCGCCGATGTGAAAGATGACGGAACGTTTAAGTTGATGTCATACCCGAGAACGCCGTACACGTAAGGCCCAGCTAGAGAGGCCGCGGTAAACGTACCGGCGGCGCTGCCCTGGTTGACAGCGATTCCAGCTGTCAGGAATCCTCCTGAACCGGTGAGGTCATCGCTCTCGATAAGCCTGATGTGAGTCGCGTCGACGATATAACCGGTAAATTGAATCGAAGCGGGATGCTGGAGTCCGAAGCATGTTGCTCCGGTCAACGTTATCGTAACGATGCCAATTGAAGTGGGCTGCGAGACGCTCCCTGTGACTCCTGCGGGCGGCACACAGCTTTGAAGCATTCTCGTGGTTGCCGTGGCGTTGTAATAATCCTGGTCAGCCAGACTGCCACTACCTGAGATCGAACCTGAGGCCGGAATGTTGTCAATGTTGAAGACGCCGCCCATTGCTGTGGGCACGGGAACACCAAAGCCTGGGCCAGTTGGGCTACCGGCGTCGGAGCCGTTAGTAACAAACGCATAAGCGCCAGTTGGCATCGTCGTGGCCGCGGCGCTGTTTTGCAGTTCCAGCGTTCCAGACGCAGAATTGGAATCGAGTTCAGCGACTAAGGCCTCGGAACTAGAAATAATTACCATCGATAGAGTCTCGGTGACCAAACCGGCGCTCGATTGAAGATTCAGAGTTATTGAGCCACGGCCATCTGCACCTATAAAATAGGTGCTTGGTGTTCCGCTGGAACCCTGGACGGTGTATACGCTAGAAAATGTTCCCAAACTAAAACTGTTAATTGTTTGTTGGCCAGCAGTTATATTCCCATTGCCATCGAAATTGAACAGGCCAGTAGTTTGATAAGGGAACTCGCTGCTATCGGCCCCTTGGACCTGAAGGACATAGGTGCCGCTCAGAACGCTGGCGTAAGAAGTGATGGTAATCGGAGTCGTCACATTCTTGGTGTGATCCGCGGTCGCAAAGACAGTTACATTAACCGTCAAGGTTCCAGTTTGAAGAACCGCTGGAGGATAGTAAGTCACCGGAGTCGCACTGGCCGAATGGAACGTCGTAATGCTGAGAGTACCGCAAGAACCAGTGGAAGAGTTGCTCGAGAGCGAGCACGTGACAGCCCAATCCACGCCGGAATTGCTCGGATCATTGCTGACGACAGGAGTCAACTGGATTCCGGTCGTGCTGCCAGCCACAATACTTGTAGTGGAGGGGACTGGTTTGAGAGCAATCGAAATGCTTGCTTGACTCTGACTGGATGGACTGCCGCTACTGCCTCCGCAGCCCAGCGAGAGAGACGTCGAAATGACTAATAGTATAAGAGCCCACTTCCTACCATCCACGGCAACCTCCGTCACTTTAAAGCCTCTGATGATGCTTGACAGATAAGAGCGTCCGCTGCTGCAATAATCGATCAAGATTCGGCCACAAAAGACACTACTGTCCAATTCCACGCAAATAAATTGTCTGCACTAACCCAAATTGGGTCGTTTGAGATGATCCACTGCCCGTCGTCAAGCTATAAGTCAAAGTGATTTGGCCTTGATCAGGGCCCACAACGGTCGGTGCGAATGTTACCGTCACAGTGCAACTTTGATCCGAATCCAGTATGGGAGGACAGTTGTCAGACTCTAAGTAATCGGTATTGGTCACGAGCTTGGAGGTGAAACTTACAGGGCCAGCCTTAGGATCCACTGGATCATTAAAGATTGTGATCGTAAGAGGATTGGTCCCTGTACCCTTGGGCACGGTACCGAAATCCATTCCGGCACTGGGAGACATCCTGAGGGGACTCGGCGGATTCGTCTTGATCTCGACAGGAAAACGACCGCTGTCAATCTCGCAGCTGGGTTCTGGAGGATTGTTCGGGTCACCACACCACATGCTGTTCAGTTCCAGAAAGTCGTCCAAGCCCAGGCCAGAAGTCAATGCCGCCGCCGAGGTCGCTGGCTGGGGTACAAAGCTCACTTGCAGACTGCAACTATTGCCCTGCTGTCCGAAGCGTGCGAGCGTTTGGCCCGAACATTCATTTTTTGAGATTTGGAGGTTGGGTAGCCCACTACCGCCGTTGGACCGGGGTGGATCCGATTCACAAAAAAAGTCCGCGGTCGGGGCGTTAACCAATGGAGGTGAGGTATTACTCTGAGGCACAATAGGGCTACTAACAACTCCCGCAGTTTCTGCGAGCTGTATACCGGGTACCATAGGCTGCCCGTTTGAGACCGGCGGGCGAGGCAAGGCCAGCAGTTGGCCATAAACGCAGGGCGCCCCCGCGGGCAGGATTGTGACCGGACTCGGGCCCTGATTCGTGAAGGTGAGCGTCTGGGGAGGACTCGCCTCGCCGAACGCTTCCCACCCAAAATCAATCTCGGGACCAGACGGGACAACTAAGCTCAAGCCGGTGCCAGTAACCGGCACCGAAAATTCTGAATCGGCGTCTACACTACCGCTGGGAACGGTAACCGTGAGTGAGGCAGTCAGCGGCAGCGGACACTTTGCGGGCGGAAGTCCATCAATGCTGGCGCCTCCTTGTGGCTGCGGGAGCCACGGGCAACTCTCCTGAGGGGAGAAGAAAACCGTGATTGGGCAACTGGCTCCGGAATTCAAGGTGATCGATCCCTGCTGCGTACAGTTGTCCTGCTCTGTAAAATTATGCACACCGTTAAAGTCGCCACCGCCGGACGAATAGAAGAGCAAGCTATCTTGCTCAGTGAAAAGAAGTTTGAGACCGCTTAACGCTGAACTCGAATTGTTAGTGAGCGTGATGGTCTGCGTGGTCGGAGCCGACCCAAGTAACTGAGGCGTGAAGCTCAAAGAAAATGGGGTAAGGGTGATGGGCTGATTGCATGCTTTCGACCCCCCCAGCGCGAGGCAGAGATTTCCGGCGTCACCGGTCGAGCAAGATTTTGTGGTGACGGCGTAACCGCCGCCGTTGTTTCCTGCCGTAGCACCGGTCAGATTTTGAACGACATACCCACTCTGCGTGCTGTTGAGCGTTACTGCCGTTGGAGGATTCGCCGATCCTGGGGTTTGACCGATTTGCCCGACGGGCGTTCCGTTTGTAGAAAAAATCTGCAAGAGAACGCTGTTGCCGCTGATCGTGCCGTTTACAGAGGCCGTACTCAAGCAGGGATAATTATTCAGAAGAGTGACCGGATCTTGGAACAGAAGCGTACCTGTAACCGAGGCGCTCGCTGCTCCGATATTCGGACCTTGGGTGAAGGTACCGGAAACCGGAAAATTCTGATTGGCGAAACCTGCACCTATGGTGCTATGGAAAAAGCCTTGAAACCCTCCTGTAAGTGGCGGCACTAAGGTAGCGCTCCAGGTACCGGCATCTTGGGCGGTCCCACAAGGGAGGAGTGTGCTTTGACCGTTGACGTCGACGTAGGCGTAGCCAGGAGTAACCGTATACATTCCGTTCTGGATCGATGAGTTATTGGCGCTAAGAGCGCCTCCGCTGAGTGCAATCGTTTGTGAGCTGGGGTTACCGTTCTGATCCAATGAACCGATGGTGGCAGTGAGATTCACAGACTGGCCACTCATCGTTCCGGTCACCGTAGCGGTTCCACTATTACAGTTCGTGGTTTGGCCACCATTGGTTGAGGTTAAGAG
>JBAVZU010000065.1:0-1921 GCA_049588915.1 Candidatus Sulfotelmatobacter sp. | reverse complement strand
GGAGCAACGTTTTTTCTTCAAAAGCCTGTGGACAGGCAAAAGTTAAGCATCTTGTTCCGGACTGTCACCGGCGGGATGTTGGAGACTCGACGCAAATATACCCGCGTTCCACTGCAAACAGAGGTACTTTGCACTGTGGGTTCTCGAATTATACGGGGGATGACCTGGAACCTCAGCCACGGCGGGATGCAGGTAGAAGTTGGCGGCTTGCAGCCCAAGAATTCGGTGCGACTGTCATTCTTGATACCCGTTACTCGTGTGTCGATCGAGGCATCGGGGACAGTGGTCTGGGTGAAAGAGAATCGACAAGGTATACAGTTCACGAACCTGAGCATACAAAATGAGCAGTCGCTCCGAAAATTCATCGCTGAAGTAGAACAATAGAAGTAGAACAATAAGCGAAAGGAACAACTCTCGAGATCGAGAACTGGAAAATTCACGATTTGCCGGAACTTGCTGCTCGTGTCGTCCCTTTCCTCACAAACCCATCCTCACTCCACTCTTCGGAGCCCACGCCGTTATGCACAAAAAACAATCCTGTCGGATCGTATTTCTTTTTCACCGACGACAGTCGTGCGTAATTGGTTCCCCAATACGCCTGCTGCCAGTTTTGCTGAAAAAAATTGCTCTCCGAAACGTACGCTCCGTCATCGGGCACGATCGCGCGCAACTCGTTTACGCACTTGTGGATCTCTTGCCGGGATTTTCGTCCGGCCTCAACATCCGGCTCATGGCCGCGCACCCCGGGATATCCGCCGCCCGCGTCGCCCACAATGGCCAGCGCAAATGCATTCAGCACTGCGGGGTTCGTCGCTGTATCGCGTGTCGCTTCGATTGCCTCGCGCGGCCCTCCCGCCAGCCCTTTGTTGAAATGCAACTCGATGTCTTTGTGGCGCGAACCGGCAAAGAGCGCCTGCGCGAGCCGCTCCTTTGAATCGTCTTCGAGCAGAGATGCCGGCATCCACAACGATTCGTATCCGTAAAGGAACCACCCCACCTGCCCCGCGTCTCCCGTCCACCACGCGTTGCTTGAACTCGCTCCTGGCCGCTGGTCCAGATTAAAAACTGCTTGATGGTTCTGCTTCCTCCACTCCACGTCCCACCAATGCCGAGCCGGCATACTGCCCAGAATCGGTTGTCCCTCGATGGTGTAAGCCCCCGGCGAGCGCGCCACCCAATCCAGAAAGGGTTGCCAAATCTTTTTTACTTCTTCCGTACTCAAATCGTGACACACCATCAACAAGTCGAGCACATTGACGCTAGCAATGCGCGCGTGCTCGCCCCAGCGATCGTTGAAAAGATGCTCTCCATAGAAGTCGATGAAGTACCCGAGCAAGCGCCGAAACCCCTCATCCGACGCGGCTTTAACCGTAAGAATCGCTGCGCCCCAAAATTCCGGCAGTTCTTGTACGCGCAGCGTCACTTTGCTCACCGCGCCGAATGTTCCTCCTCCTCCGCCCTTCAGCGCCCAAAACAAATCCGGGTTCGTACATCCATTCGCGACGCGCACTTTCCCATCTGCGGTGACGACTTCCGCCTCCAACAACCCCGCCGCCGCGGTTCCATAATGCTTCGAAAAACTTCCGAAGCCGCCACTCTGAACCAAGCCCGCCACGCCGACCGTAGTGCAGCCGCCGCCCTGCACATAAGCACCGCCCTTTGTCGTCACCGCGTCGTACGCCTGCATCCAAATCGCACCGGAGCCAAGCGTCACCGCCCGTTGTGGAGCATGGCTGCCCTTGCATCCTTGTGGAACAAATGTTTCATGCATGGTGATGTCGTGCATGCGCCGCGTCCACACGAGCAGCGAATCCGCCGAATTCGAGGTTCCCTGATAACTGTGCCCGCCGCCCTTCACCACCAGCCGCAAATCATTTTCCCGCGCGAAATTCACCGCCGCCGCGATGTGATCGGCATTGCT
>JBAVZU010000064.1:0-38140 GCA_049588915.1 Candidatus Sulfotelmatobacter sp. | reverse complement strand
CCTCCGGCGACAAATAGCTGAACATGTGATTCTGCTGCTGATCCTCTCCGCGCATACCTTCTCGTACCATACCAGGCTGTGGATGGGGAGTAGTTTTTCAGCAGCCTGCTAGAGCTTCAAAGAGTGTAAATGCAATGTAAATTTGTGGCGCGCATTGTTGGAACGAATAGGATTAGTTGTCTGCAAGCAGCGAGGATGGCGATGCGTTTGTAGTCTTCGATCTAAGGGAAATTTGGCATTGGAGGTGCGCGGTGAAGGCTTTTATTGTGCTTCTTTGCTTAGGCGCGGCGCTCATGATTTTGGTTGCCGGTGTTAGCTCGGCTGATGCGCGACAAACGGACCAGGCCCCTTCCGCGC
The DNA here is from genome assembly GCA_049588915.1 of Candidatus Sulfotelmatobacter sp. GTDB lineage: Bacteria > Acidobacteriota > Terriglobia > Terriglobales > Acidobacteriaceae > Sulfotelmatobacter. The sequence continues at coordinate 37,783 of JBAVZU010000064.1, read as the reverse complement.
CGGCCGGTCAAAAATCGGATCCGGCTACGGCTCGGGCGCAGCGCGCAAACGAAGCGCAGATGCCAGCTTCCGGCGAGGCGACGACCGAAGAGACTAACTTCTTTAGCGGCTTGGTTGTGCAGGAAAATGGCGAAGTGGTATTGCAGGATCCGGTCACCAAGGTGATACATAAACTGGACGATGTCGCCAGGGCGAAGCAGTTCATAGGTAAAAAGGTGAAGGTTACCGGCAAACTCGACAAGGACAGCAATACGATCCGGGTGGAGAGCATTGAGGTTTTGTCTCAGTAGGGTCCTCACCTGTAGGACGGAGCTGCTTATTCGCTTTGGAGCCCGCTGCCGCGCGCGGTGCAGCAAAAATCCTGTTTATAATAAAAGGTTCGGCGGTAACCCCGAAAGTCGCTGGGAGATCTCCAGCAAGACAGTGCGGGCGATACGGCCTGCTCACCCGATGTCTTCTACTTCATCTACGGACAATATTGTCGTACGCGGGGCTCGCGTGCACAACCTCAAGAACATCGATTTTGAGGTGCCGCATAACACGCTGACCGTGGTGACCGGTGTGTCTGGCTCGGGCAAGTCTTCCCTGGCCTTTGACACCATCTACGCGGAGGGCCAGCGGCGTTATGTGGAGTCACTTTCGGCCTATGCTCGGCAGTTTCTGGAGCGTATTGAGAAGCCGGACGCGGACTCGATTGACGGGATTGCGCCTGCGGTGGCGATCCGGCAGAAGAACACAACCCGGAATCAAAGATCGACGGTAGGAACCGCGACCGAAATTTACGATTACCTGCGGCTGTTGTTTGCGCGCGTGGGTCGGACTTATTGCATAAAGTGCGGCTGCGAAGTGAAAAAGGATACGGTGGATGAGATTGCAGATGCCATCCTGGCGCTGGATCCGGAGACGCGGCTGCAAGTGGTGTTTCCGCTGCAGGCAGCCGCGACGGCGGCGCCTGAGCCGGCGAAAAAAAGTGGGCGTCCGCGCAAGGCTGGCAAGAAAGGAGCCGGGCCGCTTTCAGGATTAACCGAGCAACTGAAGACCAGGTTGTTCGATTTACGCAAGGCTGGCTTCAACCGGCTGTATCAGTCGGGGCAGGTGTTTGAGTTTTCCACGCCGGAATCGCTACTCGATGTCGACTTTAGCCAGCCGGTATTCGTTCTGGTGGACCGGCTTGCAGTTTCACCCGAGGTGCGTTCGCGCATTGTGGATGCGGTGGAGACTGCGTATCGCGAGTCCGGAGAAGTGATTTTCGAGATTCCGCAGGCTGGCGTCTTGGAGAATGACGCTCAAGCTAAAGCGACGGCCAGGAGCGTCCGTCCCAACTTGAGATTCTCTCAGCGCTTCGAGTGCAAAAACTGCTATCTGCGTTACGAAGAGCCGGAGCCGCGGTTGTTTTCTTTCAATAATCCCTATGGAGCTTGCGGGCGCTGCCAGGGCTTTGGAAACACGATCGATTTTGACCTCGACCTGGTGATTCCGGATAAGACAAAAACGCTCGGCGAAGGCGCAATCGATCCGTGGAATAAGCCGAAATACCGGCCATTGTTTACGGAGATGAAACGTTTTGCCAAGCAGTCTGGAATTCCCCTGGATGTACCTTGGGGCGAACTCGAAGCCGAACAGCAGGAGCTTATTCTGGACGGAGAGGGAGAGTTTCTGGGAGTGCGGGGATTCTTCCAGTATCTGGAGCGGAAGAAATACAAGCTGCACGTGCGAGTTTTTCTGAGCCGTTATCGCGGGTATTCCACGTGTCCAGAGTGCCATGGAAGCCGGTTGAGGCTGGAGGCACGACAGGTCAAGATCAACGGCCGCAATATTTGCGACGTTTGCGGGATGACGGTGGAAGATGCGGCAGTCTTTTTTGGCGGCGTAACGTTGAGTCCGGAAGAAGCCCAGATTGCGGAGAGGCTTTTGCAGGAGATCCAGGAGCGATTGCGCTTTCTGAACGATGTGGGGCTGGAATACCTAACGCTCGACCGGCTGGCATCGACGCTTTCGGGAGGAGAGGCGCAACGCATTCAACTGGCGACTTCGCTCGGATCGAGGCTGGTGGGAACTTTGTATGTGCTGGACGAACCCTCGATCGGGCTGCATAGCCGCGATACGCACCGGCTGATAAAGATCCTGCATGATCTGCGCGATTTAGGAAATACGATTCTGGTGGTGGAGCACGACCCGGATATTATGCGTACGGCGGACCGGATTCTCGATCTCGGTCCTGGAGCTGGGGAAAACGGTGGGATGCTGGTGGCAGAGGGAACGTACGATGAGATCCTGCGAAATCCGGCATCGCTCACCGGAAGGTATCTGGCGGAAGATTTGCGAATTCAGGTGCCGACGGTGCGGCGGCAGCCCGGGAAACAGGAGATCAGGATCGAGGATGTGCGGGCCAATAATCTGAAAGGAATTGATATCAGCATTCCGCTGGGGATGCTGGTGGCGATCACGGGAGTTTCCGGCTCGGGTAAGTCGACGCTGCTGCATCAGGTGCTATATCAGGCTTTGGCTGAGGCGAAGCAGCAGCCGATTTCAGGAGCGGCGCGGGGAGCGGCGACTTGGGGGAGTCTGGAGGGAGATGAGTTTATCGACGAGGTAGTGCTGGTGGATCAATCGCCGATCGGGCGGACGCCGCGCTCGAATCCGGTGACTTACATCAAGGCGTTCGATGCGATCCGCGAGCTGTTTGCTTCCCTGCCCGAGGCCAAGAGGCGCGGTTTTGGCGCGGGACATTTTTCGTTCAACATTCCGGGCGGACGGTGCGAGACTTGTCAGGGCGATGGAACGGTGACGGTGGAGATGCAGTTCCTGGCGGACGTAGAACTGATCTGCGAAGAGTGCAAAGGGACGCGATATAAGGCGCAGGTGCTCGAGGTTCGCTACCGCGGCAAGAATATTCACGAAGTGTTGAACCTGACGGTGAAAGAGGCGCTGAAGTTTTTTGCCGAGGCGGCTAAGATTACCGAGAAGTTGCGCGTGCTGGAGGAAGTTGGGCTGGGATATTTGCGGCTGGGGCAGTCGGCGACTACGTTGTCGGGCGGAGAAGCGCAGCGCATGAAACTGGCCGCGCATTTACAGCCGGCGAGAAGGGAGATCGGAAGACCTAGCGCGGGGGAGCAGGATGAACCTCGGCGACGGAGGAGGTTGCTCTATATTTTCGATGAGCCGACCACTGGATTGCACTTTGACGACGTGAGCAAACTTCTGGCGGCTTTCCGCCGCCTGATTGATGCAGGTGGATCGATTCTTGTGATTGAACATAATCTGGAAGTGATCAAAACCGCGGACTGGGTGATCGATCTGGGACCGGAGGGCGGAGCGCGCGGCGGCAAGATCGTAGGAGCGGGGACGCCAGAGATGATTGCTGATTTGGCTGGGTCATACACGGGCAAATATCTGGCGCGCGTGTTGAATGGGCATGGCAGCGGCAATGGAGCGTCGAAGCCCGATGGCAGTAAGTAAAATTCTCGCGGGCGCGGTGCTGGCGGTGATCGTAAGCGTGGGCGCCGCGGCGCAGGATGCGGGTCAAGCGGCGACGAATTCTGGGCAAAGTTCTTCCACAACATCTTCAAGTCCGTCTGGGGAATCTTCATCGACACATCACGCTGGGCATCACATACAGGTTCCGGATGAGGATTCTCCGGCGCAGCCGGTGGAACTAACTCAGGCGGAAGCAGCGATAGAGAAACAGAATTACGCAGCGGCCGAGCCGCTGCTGCGGAAGTTGGTTGATCGCGATCCGTCAGCTTATGTGGGGTGGTTCGATCTCGGTTTCGTAGAAAATGCCTTGGGCAACCTGGATGCGTCGGTGGCGGCTTATCGAAAGTCGGTGGCGGCGAAGCCTGACGTTTTCGAGTCGAACCTGAACCTGGGATTGCAACTGGCCAAGAATGGAGATCCAGGAGCTGAGGAATTTCTACGGGCGGCGACGCGCCTGAAGCCGACAAATCATGTTGCGGAGGGCCAATACCGGGCGTGGCTCGCACTGGGGCATGCGCTGGAAAAATCGAATCCGGAAGAAGCGCTTGCGGCCTTCCAGCGTGCTGCTGCGCTACAGCCGAAAGAGGTTGAACCGCATTTCGCGGCTGCGATGCTCTTCGAACAGGAAAATAAAGCCGCCGACGCCGAGCAGGAGTATAAGCAGGCGCTGGCGCTCGATCCGAAATCCACCGACGCGGCCATTGGGCTGGCAAACCTGTACATGCATGGACGGCGATTTCCAGAAGCTGAGGAGTATCTGCGTAAGTTGATTGCGGAAAATCCGACCTCAGGCGCAGTAGAGATTCAGTTGGGCCGCGTGCTGGCCGCCGAAGGGAAGAATGACGAAGCGATTGCCGCCATGGTGACGGGAATTAAGCTGGCTCCTAAAGACGAAACTGCGCAGCACGACTTGGCGAACTTGTATACGACGGCAGGAAAGAACGATCTTGCGGAGTCGAGTTATCGGGCACTGGTGGCGGCTCATCCGAATGATGCGGAGCTGCATCGCGAAGTCGGTCAGGCATTGCTGCGGCAGAGAAAGTTTCCCGAAGCGAAGCAGGAATTTTTGATAGCGGTAAAACTGAAGCCTGACTTTGGCCAAGCATACGGCGATCTGGCATTTACGGCGAGCGAGAATAAGGAATATGAACTTGCGATTCGCGCGCTGGACGCGCGGGCAAAACTGCTGCCGGAAACTTCCATCACGTATTTCTTGCGAGCTTCGGCCTCAGATCACCTGCATGACTTCAAAACGGCGGCGGTGAATTACCACCTCTTTCTAAAGACGGCTGGGGGGAAGTATCCTGATCAGGAGTGGCAGGCGAAACATCGGCTGATCGCTATCGAACCGAAGAAGTAACGAAGAAATAATATTGGCGAAAGCGAACGGAGTTGGGATGGGAGATTTACGTTCTCTGCGGGGTACGGCAGCAGCGCTGCTTCTGGTGGTTGGATTGGCTGCTCTGAGCTTCGCAAAGGAATCTACGGTAGAAGAACTGAAGGTGCGCGTCGCCAACGCAGGCATTCCGGACCGTCCGCCGTTGTGCGTTGAGATCGCGGAAAAACAAGTGGCTGCCGCGGAACGGCTTTATGCGGCTGGCGACATAAATGAAACTAATGCGGCGCTGGCGGATGTTGCTGCGTTCTCCGAACAAGCCCGCGACTATGCGATTCAGTCGCACAAGCATGAAAAGCAAAGTGAGATTTCGGTGAGAAAAATGGCGCGGAAGCTGGAGAACTTTAAGCATACGGTGGCACGAGAGGACCAGAAGCAAATTCAAGATACCGTCGACCGGCTCGAGCGAGTGCGCGACGATTTGCTGGCGGCGATGTTTCCCAACGGAGTTAAGAAATGAGAACTTTCTGGAAGCAAACGGGAGTTTGGATTGGATGGTTATTGCTGATCTCCGCAGCACCGGCATGTGCGCAGCACCACCGGGACCCATTCACCCAGCCGGAGATTGATCAGATTCGCGATACCAGTTGGGAGCCGCAATTGCGGCTTGGCCTTTACGTGAAATTTGCGAGGGCGCGGCTTGTGAGCCTGGAGCAGATGCGTAATGACCCCAAAACGAAGGACCGGGCGCAGCGCACCCACGACTTGCTGGACGACTTTTTGCTGATCTATGACGAGTTGAACGACAACATCGATACGTATGTCGATCGCAAGAATGATATTCGCAAGCCACTGAAGGTGATCATGGATGCCGACACGGAATTCCAGGCAAAACTGCTGGCATTGCGAGATGCGGCGGGTGTGCCTGCGGAAGAGGCAAAGCAATACGAGTTTGTTCTGAGCAGCGCGCTGGAGACCCTGGACAGTTCAGCGAAAGATCATCGCGAGCTGATGGCCGATCAGCAGGAGGCCGCGAAGCATCGGAAAAAAGGGGATGTGGAGAAGTCGGCCAGCCGGTCGGAGTAAAGGGTTGCTGAAGTGATTCATCTGGCTAGATCTTTTCGTTCGGCGTGGTAATCTGGGCTCACTGTGCGCGAGCGACTGCTTGATATTTTCCACGAAGAGCACCGGCAGTTGCGGCCTGCCGCGGCTCTGCCTGAGCTGAACATCGAATTTTTTGCCTTTGCGAATGTGAATAATACGATTCGTCTGCGTGAGGGACGGCTGCTGGTGAGGCTTTCAGATTTGCTGGAAGGTGCGCCGGATGCAGTGGTGCGCGCCATCGCACATATTCTCCTGGCGAAGATGTATCGCAAGCCGATCGATCGTGGCTGTGCGGCGCGCTATCGAAAGTATGTGTCGAGTCATGACGTGGTGAGCAAGGCGCACCTGGTGCGGCAGATGCGCGGGCGAAAGCGGCTGCATGCTCCGCAGGGGCATGTCTACGATCTGGATGAGATTTTCGAGGATTTGAACCGGCGTTTTTTTTATGGGCTGATGGGGCGTCCGCGAATGGGTTGGAGCCCGACGAAGACGCGGCGCATTTTGGGGCATTACGATCCGGCGCATAACGCGATCGTGATCAGCCGCATCTTCGATCATCCCGCGGTGCCGCGCTATGCGGTGGAATATATCGTGTACCACGAGATGCTGCATTTGAAGCATCCGGTGAGGCTGCGCGGGACCCGGCGCTGCGTGCACTCGGCGGAGTTCCATGCGGAAGAGAAATTGTTTCCGGAGTTGGAGCGGGCGGAGGCGTTTTTGAAGAGGCTGTGATGGTGATCGGCCGTTGGCGACAGGGACTGATCCAGGCCTCAGTGAGGACGATTTGAAGGTTTTTTAGACAGCAATGTTCGGCGAACCCTCCAGCGCAAGAGAAGAAATAGGATCCCCAACAGTCCCAAAGGGACAGCCACGGAAGAACCCAAACCTGCCAAGGTTGCTGTGAGCCGATCGAACAAGGATCCACTTGTCTCAAAGGTGAATCTGCGCACGGCCTCGCGCCATGCGGAGCCGACCAAGGTGAGGAAAATCAAGGCAATTCCGATGGCCTGCAAAATCGTGAGGTTTTGTTTCCCGCTCGCGAGATTGCGCCAAAGTCTCCCCTCGTTTGGGGTCGTATCTGGGAAAACGATGTTTTGCTGCCGCGCACTAATATCCTGCTGCCATTGCTCGCGTCGTTTGCTCAAAACAAGCCTCGCGGATCGCCGAGACGCGATTATCTCACGCAGATCAGGCATTAGGTTGTTGTTTTGATAGTTGGCGACACATCGCGATTACACAAACTGAACAACGTTGCGAGAGCCGTTTAATCCCATATTTCTCCGCGTGATGCGAATCACAGCCGGTTGTGAGATCACACATTGACGCCTGCGCGGATGGCAGCATATCCTTAAAGTTGAAATTGAAATTCATTTTCAAGATCGTGAGACGTGCTCCGAGATCGAAGTTCTATACCCGTAGAGAGTCCTTCGCTCCGCCTGAAAAGCGGCTGCGCTCAGGATGACGCCGGGTGGACTAACTGCTCAAATAGAAGGTAACGCACACATGTTGCAGGCTTTTATCGTTACATTGCGCGAAGGGGTGGAGGCGGCCCTGATTGTCGGGATCACGCTCGCCTATCTGGCCAAGATCGGGCGGAATGACCTGCGGAAGACGGTGTATGCCGCGCTGGGCGCCGCTTTCGTGGGGAGCATCGGCGTGGCGATATTGATGTCGCGGCTGAACCTGAACGAAGACGTGTTCGAGGGCTGGGTGATGCTGGCGGCCGCGTTCTTTGTAGTCACCATGATTATTTTCATGATGAAGACCGGCCGCAAACTTAAGGGAGAAATTGAGGGGAAAGTTGGGCTGCTGGCGGGCAATGATGCATGGATCGGGCTGTTCTTTTTTGTGTTTCTGATGGTGCTGCGCGAGGGGGCGGAGACGGTGCTGATCCTTTCGGCCGTAACGCTGAACTCGACCGAGCTGATGAGTTTTGTGGGAACGCTGCTGGGGGTGCTGTGCGCGATCGCGTTCGGAGTGATGTTTGTGAAGGGCAGCGTGCGGATTAATCTGCAAAAGTTTTTCCGGGTTACGACGGCAATTCTCTTTCTGGTGGCGGCGCAATTGGTGGTCGCGGGGTTACACGAGCTTTCGGAGAGCGGGGTTCTGCCTTCGTCGAAGACGGAGATGGCGATTATAGGGCCGATTGTGCGCAACGATCTTTTCTTTTTTGTGACAATCTTTGCGCTGGCGGCGCTGATGGTTTTATTTGACGCGAAACGGCGTGAGCCGGGGGCGCAAGCCAGTTCTCCAGCCGAACGGCGCAAGGCGGCGTGGTCGGCGCGGCGGGAGCGGCTTTGGATGGCTTCGGTCTACGTTTTCTCTTTCATGTTCATCGCCATGCTGACGGCGGAGTTTGTGTATGCCAAGAGCCAGAGCGCGCTGTCGCCGGCCACGGAGGTGAGCTTCACAAACGGCAAGCTGACGATTCCGCTGGCGCAGATTTTCGATGGGGAGTTGCACCGGTATGAGGCAAAGGAGAACGGCGTGGAAGTGCGGTTCTGGTTGTACCAAAAGCCGGATGGAAAGATCTCCACGGTTTTTGACGCCTGCGAGATTTGCGGAGCGGTGGGCTTTTACAAGTCGGGCAATGGAGTGATTTGCAAGAATTGCGCAGCGCCGATCAATCCGCAATCGGTGGGGACGGCGGGAGGGTGCAATCCGATTCCGCTGAAGGCTACACAAACCGCCGACTCCATCACCATTCAGGAGGCGGACGTCGCGGCCGGTAGCCGCGTGTTCGAAAAACCGTAAGGAATGTTCCTCCGTCTCGTTTACGAATCCTTCCGCCGGCAGAAGCGGCGCAAATTGCTGGCCGGGGCAGCGATCACACTGGGTGTAACGGTCGCGACGGCGATGATTGCGGTTGCCACCGACGTTGGCGATAAGATCAACCGTGAACTGCGCACTATTGGCGCCAACCTGCTGGTCACCCCGCAAGAAGATACGCTGGATGTAGAAATTGGCGGCGTCAACCTGAAGCCGCCGAGCGATGGCGCTTTCCTGGATGAAGCCGATCTGCCCAAGATCAAAGGAACTTTCTGGCACAACAACATCACCGGCTTTGCGCCGATGTTGCCGGTGAATGTGACGCTGCAACGAAACGGAAAAACTGAAAGCTTCATATTGCTTGGTACTTATTTCGCCAAAAAAATTTCTTTCGGCAAAGAAGAATTCAATACGGGTGTACGGACGACGCATCCCTGGTGGAAAGTTTCCGGAGCGTGGCCGGTCGACACTTCGCGCGACGTTTTGCTGGGAGAGCGGCTAGCGGCGCGGCTTGGGGCGAAGAGTGGAGACGAGATCACGTTGTCAGGCAGGCCGTTGCATGTGACGGGAATTCTTTCCACGAGTGGCAGCGAAGACGATGAGGTTATCGCACCGATCGCACTGGCGCAGGAAATTTTGGGGAAACCGGGGGCGGTGCGGCGCGTGTTCGTAAGCGCGCTGACCAAGCCGGAAGACGCTCTGGGGCGGCGCGATCCGAAAAGTATGTCGGGCGCCGTTTATGACCGATGGTATTGCTCGCCGTATCCGCAGTCGATTGCATACCAGTTGCAGGAGGCGATTCCGCACTCACATGCTGAACAGATACGACAGGTGGCGCAGAATGAAGGCGCGGTGCTGACGCGAATCGAGGGGCTGATCTTTTTAGTTACGCTGGCGGCATTATTTGCTTCGGCGCTGGCAGTCTCGGCCGCGATGGCTACGGCGATTTTCGAGCGGCGCGCGGAAGTGGGGCTGATGAAGGCTTTGGGCGCGGGACGGATGGCTGTGGCATCCATCTTTTTTGCGGAGGCTACACTGCTCGCCTTGCTTGGAGGGATTGTCGGCTTTCTGGCGGGCGGAATGCTGGCGCACCAGATTGGAAGGTCTATTTTTCGTTCAGAGATTTCTATTCCTCCGGTGCTTTTGCCAGTGATTCTAACGATCGCGGTGATCGTAACTTTTGCGGGAAGCGCTGCGGCCATTCGCAAGGCGGTGGGGCTCGATCCGGTGCTGGCGCTGCGAGGTGAGCTGTGAGTGCGGGTCGTTCCACTCCGGAGCGGGATGTGGCAGCGGATCGGGCGCATTCTCCTCATACGTCCATGTTTATGCGGATGCTGGTGCGGGCAGCAGTACTGCGGCGGGGGCGCGCAGCATCGGCGCTGTTTGCCATGGTCGTTGCGGCCGCGGTGGCGACCGCAATGCTGAACCTGTTTGTCGATGTGCAGGCCAAGTTGCGGCGCGAGTTCCGCAATTACGGCGCGAACATCATTGTGGTGGGAAAAGATGGGGCTTCCCTTCCCGCGAACGCGCTCGCGCAGGCGGAATCTGCGCTCGCGGGACGCGGCATAGTGGCTCCGTTTGCGCTGGTGGTGGCGCGCACCAGCGACGGTCAGGCGATTGTTGTTGTGGGGGCTGACTTCGAGCGAGTGAAGCAACTGGATCGATGGTGGTCGGTGAGCCACTGGCCTTCGGCTCCGCAGCAGGCGCTGGTTGGGGTACGCGCGCTCTCGGTGGTGTCGCCGAGAAATCAGCCATTCGATCTGGAGTTCCAGGGACATACGATTCACGTAACCCCGGCGGGAACTGTGCAGACGGGAGCTGCCGAGGACAGCCGGGTTTATTTATCTTTGGCGGATTTTGTGGCCTGGACGGGGGTGCAACCTTCTACGATTGAAGTGGCGGCGACGGGATCGCCGGAGGAGATTGCTGCGATCATGCATCAGCTAGATACGGCCCTTCCGGGGGCGGATGTGCGTCCGGTGCGGCAGATCATGGAAGGGGAAGCGCGGGTGCTGGGCAAGACGCGGGCTACGCTGCTGGCGGCTGCGGCGCTGATCATTTTGACAGCGGCTTTGTGCGTGCTTTCCACGCTGATGGGATGGGTGTTCGACCGGCGGCGCGACTTTGCGATCATGAAAGCGCTAGGAGCGTCCGACCGTCTGCTGAATGGATTCTTTGCCGCGGAGGCGGCGGCTTTGGGCGCGACCGGAGCCGTGATTGGGTTTGTGCTTGGGGTCGGCATTGCTGAGTGGATCGGGCGGGTGAACTTCCACGCTGCCGTGGTGCCACGTTTTAGTATTCTGCCGTTTGTTCTCGCTGGTAGCATAGTGGTTACGATGTTAGCGGCGATCCTCCCAATTTCGCTGTTGCGGCGGGTACAGCCGGCGGTGATCCTGAGGGGGGAGTGAAATGATCGAGATCAAAGATGTCACGAAGCTCTACCCGGCGAAGGCTGGGAGCGGTGATCCCACTTCTCGCAAAAGAGCCGAGAAGTGGGGCGCCCCCAGTGACGCAATTCGCGCGCTGGATGGGATTTCGCTGCACGTCGCGAAGGGCGAGTGGCTCTCGATCATGGGGCCATCGGGATCGGGAAAATCCACACTGGTAAATCTGATTGGATGCCTGGACCGGCCGACGTCGGGCGAGATCTGGCTCGGCGGGCAGAATGTGGCTGGCATTTCTTCCAGTGAACTAAATCGAGTGCGCGCCGAGAAAATTGGATTTATCTTCCAACAGTTTCATTTGATTCCATTTCTGACAGCGGTGGAGAACGTCATGCTGGCGCAGTATTTCCATAGCATGACGGATGAGAAAGAGGCGATCGAAGCGTTAACGCGAGTGGGGCTGGGCGAACGCGCGCATCATTTGCCGTCGCAACTTTCTGGCGGAGAGCAGCAACGGGTGTGCATTGCGAGAGCTTTAATCAACGATCCGAAGATTATTCTGGCGGATGAGCCGACGGGAAATCTTGACGCAGTGAATGAAGAGCTTGTGCTGCGATTGCTGCGCGAGTTTCACCAGCAGGGGCGGACCATTGTGATGGTCACGCACGATCCGGTAGTAGCGCGTCTGGCGGACCGGCGCATTGAATTCCATCATGGCAAGATCGCGTCGCAGGAGGTTTTTGCGATGGCGGATGAGGAGCAGTTCGATGAAGTTCTCGAAGAACTGTGGGTGCTGGCCGAGCATGGCGAGATTGCCGAGGTTGAGCGGATGGAAGTTCACGGCGCACTGCCGGTGAGCTTGGCGATTGAAAAGATGATGCAGATGGGACTGGTAGTTTCGGCACCGCATCCGCCGCTGGCGCATGGGCATAAACCTTTTGTGAATCCTTGCCACGATGCACTGAAGCCTGTTTCTGCTTCGCTGGGGGATGGAACGTTGATTGTGGAACTGACGCCGCGCGGCCGCGAGCGGGCGGGAAGCATTATCCGAAGACACCGCTTAGCCGAGCGACTTTTCACCGACAGCCTGGCCATGGACAGCGAGTCGGAGATCGAACAGCAGGCTTGCAAGTTCGAGCACATTCTCTCGCCGGAAGCAACGGATAAGATCTGTACGTTCCTTGGGCATCCGCGGACTTGCCCCCATGGGGCGCCAATTCCGCCGGGGGCGTGTTGCGGGAGAAGCTCGGAATTTGCCGGATCGGCGACTCCAGTTTCAGTGCGGGGAAGCGTTCCTAGCTAGTGGGATCCTCGGGGGCTAAAGCCCGCCTTCTGATGGCATTGGAGCGGCACGGCTGAAGCCGTGCCCTTTCAAAGCACCTGCGCGCTGCCTTGGACAACTCACATAAAATTCACGGTCGATCCTGATCTGGGGAACAAATCTGGTCATGGCTGCGGAATTGTCCGCGCTGCTATGATCGAGTAACGATTCCATCTAAATGATCAAGCGCAGACCTACCATCGGCGTGTTCGATTCCGGCTTTGGGGGACTGACTGTTCTTAAAGCGTTACTTGAGCTGATCCCTGACGCCGAATACATCTATTTTGGGGATACGGCACGCCTGCCTTATGGGTCCAAGTCGGTGGAGACGGTCGCGCGCTACGCGGTGGAGGCTGCCCATTATCTCGAGGCGCATGGAGCGGAGTTGCTGGTGATTGCCTGCAATACGGCGACGGCACTGGCGCTGGAGCAGATTGCGAGAGCGGCCCATGTGCCCGTTGTAGGCGTGATTGAGCCTGGCGCTGAGGCCGCCGCATCGGTCAGCCGCAATAAGAGAGTGGTCGTCATCGGGACGGAAGCGACGGTGAGCAGCCATGCTTATCGGAAGGCTCTTGAGGCCCGGTGCTTGGAGGCTCGGGAGAAGGCTTGTCCGCTGCTCGTGCCGCTGGTCGAAGAGGGATGGGTGGAGCATCCAGTCACGGAACGGGTGGCCAGGATTTATCTGGATGAGGCATTTGCGGACGGTTTTCAGGAGGCGGACACGCTGGTGCTGGGCTGCACACACTATCCGCTGCTCAAGCCGCTACTGCATCGGGTGGCGCCGGGACACGTGAGTATTGTGGATTCGGCGGAATCTACCGCTGGGGTGGTCGCTGGGCGATTGCGAAAACTTTTGCCGATGTCCGAAACGCGTGAAGAGCGGCGCCTGCAGCCGCGGTTGAAGTTCTTTGCCACAGATTCGGTGGAAAAGTTTCGGCGATTGGGCGAGCGTTTCCTAGGGTATCCGATTGAGGATGTAATGCATGTGGATTTGAAGGAATAGCTGGGCGAAGGCGCGTCTTGAAGGCGAGCCCATTCAAATCTCAGCAACATCTCAGTACAGGTGGAAATCGACTTCGACGGCCATTTCGACTTTGACGGGATGGCCATCCTTCAATCCGGGCTCAAAGCGCCAGGTGCGGACGGTTTCGAGAGCTTTTTCATCCAGGCCCATGCCAAGGGAGTTCACCACGCGGAGATTAATGGGTTTGCCATCGGTGTCGACGACAATCATCAGCGTGCATGTTCCCTGATACTTCGCTTTTCGGGCTTCTTCAGAAAACTCAGGCTCGGGAGAATAGATGGGACGCGGAGGAGTGACACCACGACCAGGGCGGAAAACGCCGCCGCCGGTACCCATGTTTTCGCCTGGACCTAAGCCGCGGCCATTGCCTGGACCAATGCCGCCTCCGGATCCCTCACCGATGCCACTGAGCGAACCGGTGCCGTTCGATGGAATCACGGCGGAGGACTTAGGATCGCCGAAGTTCGGCATGTTGTTGTTCATGGCCACTTTGATCTCGGGTGGGACCATGATTGTTGGCTCAACGGCCAGCTTGGGATTGGGGTTTCGAATCACTGCGGCGGGAGGCGTGATTTGAGCCTCCATCGAAAACTTCGGCAAACGTCCCTGCGAAGCTTTTAGCACATCGTGGTCGCCACCTCCTCCACCGCCCCCGGCTTGCGTCTTCGCGGGTTTCAGCGAGTAATCGCCGGGATCGATCAACTGAGTGGTGGTCGCTGGTTTGGCAATGGCCTTGGTTACGATGCGCCGCCCCATTATGGTTCCCCCGATGATTAGCGCGATCACGATGACGTGAGCAACGGTGGACCCGAGAGCTCCATCTTTCTTGTAGTTGTAGAAGCCCCAGATATCTTTGACAGGGATAGGCTTCGATTCCAGCTTCAGGGGTGGGAGCTTTTTGGGAAAGAAAAAATCATCCAAGCCGCGAAACAGGGATTTCCACAGCGGCTCAAAAGTATCTGGAGCCAGAAGAAGATGAAGCTCCGGCTCTTGGCCGGGAGTCGGATTGCCTTCTACGGATGACATGTTCCCCGATTCGCCTTTTGTGGGCCCGATAGCGAATGGACCAGCCCTCGCCGGACACCCGGCCTGACGCCCAGCCCGACGCCTTGTTTAACACAGATGAATGGTATTTCCAACAAGTTGCCTTTGCAGCCTGCCTAATTTCGAGATACTGCGCCGATCCCCGCTGCGGGCGAGGGACCACGCGTGCCTGATGCTTCCTGGTAAAATTGTACCTCTTCCAGCGCAGGTTGACGCAGGTATTTCGCAGTGCCTTGAGGGATGCTCTCAGCGCCTAAGTCGCGGCGGCAAACGGCTGCGCCAAATGAAAACTACTCTTGCTGACCTTTACTGGCGCTGCAGTGCCCGCACTCTAGCGGATTGTCTATCGGCTCCTAGTTCCGCGGTCGCATGGACGTTCCGAAGACCTCTCCCTATAATGAAGAATTCAATCAAATTGGGAGAAGTCAACCGGTGTCGCTGGAGCTGAAAACCACCATCAATCTACCGAAAACAGCCTTCCCGATGAAGGCCGACCTGCCGCGGAACGAGCCTAAAATGCTGGCCCGCTGGGAGCAGGAGCGAATCTATGAGCGCATCCGCGAGGCCCGCAAGGGAGCGCCCACCTACATTCTGCATGACGGGCCGCCTTATACGAGCGGTCCGATCCACATGGGAACGGCGCTGAACAAGTGCCTCAAGGATTTTATCGTCAAGTCGAAGACGATGGCCGGATTTGATGCTCCCTATGTTCCGGGGTGGGATTGTCACGGGCTTCCGATTGAGATCAAGGTTGATAAGGAACTGGGCGGCAAGAAGCTGCAGATGCGTCCCACGGACGTGAGGGCCGAGTGCCGGAAGTATGCGCAGAAATTTCTGGATTTGCAGCGGCAACAGTTCAAGCGCATTGGAGTATTCGGGAGATTTGACCGGCCTTATGCGACGATGAATCCGCAGTATGAGTCGGTGGTGCTGTCGACTTTCTTCTCGTTCTACGAAAATGGATTCGTCTACAAAGGGCTGCGCGCCGTTTACTGGTGCATGCACGATGAGACTGCGCTGGCGGAGGCAGAGGTCGAGTACGAGAACCACACCAGCTCGACGGTGTATGTGAAGTATCGGCTGATTGACGACCCGGCAAATATTGATCCGGCGCTGGTGGGCAAGGCCGTTTCGACGATTATCTGGACGACGACACCCTGGACGCTGCCGGCGTCGATGGCGGTGGCCTTTCATCCGGATGAAGAGTATGTGGCGATGGAATCCGGCGGGAATGTGTATATCGTGGCCGCGAAGCTGGCTAAGGATGTGGCGGAGAAATGCGGGCTGGCCGATCCGCATGAGATTGCACATTTCCCGGGAAGCAGGATGGAGAGACTGAATTTTCAGCATCCTTTTCTGGATCGGAAAATTCTGGCCGTGCTGGCTGATTACGTGACTATGGATACAGGAACCGGCGTGGTGCACACGGCGCCCTCGCACGGAGCGGAAGACTTCATCACGGGCGTGAAGTACGGGCTCGATGCCACCAGCAACGTCGATGAAAAAGGAATTCTGCGCAACGGGCTGGCAGAATACACGGGAAAGCGCGTGTGGGATGCGAATCAGCCGATCATCGATCTGCTCAGGAGCCGCGGGGCATTGCTGCATACGGAAAAGACGGAGCATTCCTATCCGCATTGCTGGCGCTGCCATAATCCGGTGATTTTTCGGGCAACAGAGCAGTGGTTCATCTCGATGGAAACGCCGATGCCGGCTGGGTTGAGGGGTGGTCGAAGTTCGGAAAACGACACGCTGCGGTCGAGCACCCTGGAAGAGATCAAGCACGTAAAGTGGGATCCGGCATGGGGCGAAGAGCGGCTTTCGAACATGATCGCGACTCGTCCGGATTGGTGCATCTCGCGTCAGCGCGTCTGGGGCGTTCCCATCGCCGTGTTTCTTTGCCGGAGTTGCGGCAAGCCGCTGAATGACCCCGCAGCGAATCGTAAGGTGGTTGAATTGTTTGCGCGGTCCGGGGCGGACGCGTGGTTCACCACGGAGTCGGATACGATCCTGCCGACGGGCGTGAAGTGTCCGCATTGCGGCAACGAAGAGTTTGAAAAAGAAACCGACATCTTTGATGTGTGGCTGGAATCCGGTGCGAGCTATCTGGCGTTGATTGCAGATGAGCCGACATATCCCTGGCCTTCGGATATCTATCTGGAAGGGGGCGATCAATACCGCGGATGGTTTCAGTCGTCACTGTTGTGCGCCATGGGCACGCATGGAACGCCTCCGTATAAAGGGGTAGTTACGCCGGGATGGACGTTGGATGAAAAAGGGCAGGCCATGTCGAAGTCGAAAGGAAACGACGTGGATCCCGTGGATATTTCGAACCGGCTTGGCGCGGAAGTGGTGCGGCTGTGGGTGGCTTCGGTCGACTTCAGGGAGGACGTGGTTGGGTCGGAGCGGTTGATGCAGCGTACGGGGGAAACTTACCGCACGATTCGAAACAATTTGTTCCGCTTCGTTCTGAGCAATCTTTACGACTTCGATCCACAAGCCGATGCTTTGCCCTTTGAGGAACTGGAAGGTATCGACCAGTACATGCTGCGTCTGACCGCTGCGCTGGCCGTGGATATAAGACGATGGTATGACGAATTTGCGTTTCACCGAATTTATCATCGCGTGAATTATTACTGTGTGACGGAACTTAGCGCGTTCTATTTTGATGTGCTGAAGGATCGCCTTTACATTTCTGCGCCGAAGTCGAAGGCGCGGCGCGCGGCGCAAACAGCGGTCTGGTGCATTGGAGAGGCAATGACTCGTTTGCTTGCGCCGATCACGAGTTTTACATCCGAGGAAGTTTGGGGATATTTGCCAAAGGTTCCGAATCGACCGGATAGCGTTCATTTGGCGCTCTTCCCTTCTGCTGCGGATCTACTGGGAGAAGGCGTTCCGCCGGATGATCCCGAGCAACGGGAGGATTGGGCCACGTTGCTGAGAATTCGCGACGAAGTAATGAAGGCTTTGGACACGGCACGCAATGAGAAGATGATCGGGAAGCCCTTGGAGGCGCAGCTCGTCATCGCGGCATCCGATCCCGCGTATTCGCTGCTGGCGCGTTATAAGGATCAGCTTCGCTATTTGTTTATTGTGTCGGCGGTGACGTTGAGTCAAGGCTCCGGCAATGGTACCGGCGGGGTGCACGTCGAGGTGAAAAAGGCAGATGGGCTGAAGTGCGAGCGCTGCTGGAATTATTCGACGCATGTGGGCGAGGACAAAGAGTATCCCACAGTGTGCGAACGATGTAGCGCGGTGCTGAGAGAAATTGAAGACGTTCGTTGATAACTTATTATTCCTTGCGGGTTGAGTGCTGGAGAACTTCAAGATCCCCCACCCTAACGCCGCAAAGAACGCGGCATTAGGATGGGGCGCCCGCAGCTGCCATCCCGTTCACTAGAGGATCAAACAAATTGTGAACTGGCGTAAGGTACGAGTATTCGTCTTGACCGTGTTGGCCCTTTGCCTGATACCAGCCACGCGCTACTACCAGATCGATCAGCCGCTATTGCGGTATTTGAAGGGAACGCGTCAGGTCGATCCGCTGTCCCTGCACCTCTCTGGAGAGTTCGTCGAAAACAATTTGGGCACCGAGCAAAACGCCGATGGATCGGTGACGGTGCGCATGATTGCGCAGCAATATCTATTTGTTCCGCACTGCATTCTGGTTCCGGCCGGAGTTCCAGTTCATTTACGCATCACCAGCGCTGACGCCGTCCACTCGCTGGCTTTCCGGGGGACGGAGTATAACGTGAAAGTTCTGCCGGGGACGATCAGCGCCTCGCGGCTGGAGTTTTCGCAGCCGGGAGAATACAAGACGATGTGCCGCGAGTTTTGTGGTGCAGGGCATTACGCAATGCGATCTGAGCTGAAGGTGGTGCCGCGAGATCAGTTTCCCGTTCTACGAACGGGAGAACGGGGGAACTGTGCCCCGGAATAGACAGAGATCTACGCGAAGAGTTTTAAGAGTTGTTGCCATCGGCATGGCGGCTAGCTCTCTTTTCCTGGTGGCGGGTGACAGCGCTCCGGAGGGAATTCCTTCGAATGTGTCGTGGACAGCCGAGACGATTGCAGCGGCTTCCGAGGGAGACGCGTTTCGCGGAATGCTCCTTGGCAAACGTTGCGAACATTGCCATGGGGCGGAGGGATTCAGCGCCACCGGTTCGACTCCAAACCTGGCCGGCTTCAATAAGCTGGCAACCTGGAAGCAGTTGGAAGATTTTCGCAGTCACAAACGCGCATCGCGAGCGATGGAGCCGATTGCGGAGGCGCTTTCAGCGCGGGACGAGGGGGACCTGGTGGCGTACTATGCCAAGCTGCCGGTGTTTGCGGACTTGCAGGATAATCGGAGCTTTCCGCAGACTCGTCCTGATCCCAGCCATGGTGCAGCGGCATTGCATCTGGTTTCGTTTGGAGATGGCGAGCGTGGCATTCCGCCCTGCCAGGCGTGCCACGGCCCGGTGGCTTATCGCATTGGAGTGCCGTCGTTGATGACGCAAAATTCGGAATACATTTTGAACCAGCTGGAAGCTTTCGCAAGCGGGAGTCGAGCCAACGATATCAACATGCCGATGCGCACAATCTCAAGGCTGCTAACGGATGATGAAAGACATGCGCTGGCGGAATTCTATGGCTCAGGACTTGGGCTGCAGCCGGGAGGTTATAAATAAAGCACGGCGGCATGCAAAAAGCAGCTTCCTCACGGGGCCTTCGGCCCAGTTCGGAATGACAAAACGTTGTAGATGGCGTTCGGTACGGTTCGGAATCACAAAAGCTTATAGGGGTCGGCAACTGCCCCCTTACCGCAATTCTTCCATCGCGGCTTCCAGGGCTTCTCTGCCGGGACGCGTCATGGATTCTGGAAGCGTCGCCAGCGGCTGATCGACCATATTCAGCATGTCGAGGAAGCTGGGAGCTTTAGTGTTCACGTAAAAGATTCCGGTTAGAACTTCGCCCCTGTCGTGGGCCTCGCTGAGGCGTGTCATCGCGGCAATTCTGTTTGTGGGATCGTAATCCTCTTCCAACTTGCGTAAACGAAGGGTGGAACCGTCATGCATGGTCACGCACACTGTTGCACCGGGATCGTATTCGACGTCGATCTCTTCGAAGTGAGGAACAAAGCTCATGTCCTGCAAGGTCTCTTCGTGATCCTTCACATATTTGTAGGATTTGGTCGAGCCCTCATGGTCATTGAAGGTGACGCAGGGCGAGACCACGTCGAGCATCACTGTGCCGTGATGAGCGATGGCGGCTTTCAACATGGTGCTCAGTTGCCGTTTGTCGCCGGAGAAGGAGCGTCCGACAAAAGTTGCGCCGAGCTCGATCGCGAGGCCGCAGGTGTCGATGGGAGGAAGGTCGTTGATCACGCCCGACTTCAGTTTTGATCCGAGATCGGCCGTGGCGGAGAATTGGCCCTTGGTGAGGCCGTAGACGCCGTTGTCCTCGATAATGTAAATCATGGGAAGATTGCGGCGCATGAGGTGAACGAACTGGCCGATGCCGATAGAAGCGGTGTCACCATCGCCGCTGACGCCAAGCGCAATCAGATCGCGATTGGCAAGCATAGCTCCGGTGGCTACAGAGGGCATGCGTCCATGTACCGAGTTGAAGCTGTGGGAGCGGTTCATGAAGTAAGCGGGACTTTTGGAGGAGCAACCAATGCCGCTCAGTTTGGCGACGCGCTCGGGTTGGACGCCCATTTCGTACATGGCCTCGACAATGCGCTCGGAAATTGCATTGTGGCCGCAACCGGCGCAGAGCGTAGTCTTACTGCCTTTGTAATCGACCACGGTGAGGCCGATGCGATTGATTTTCGGTTCGGGAGCCTTGGGTTCCGTGGTCGGGGTGGTCGACATTTACTTGCCCTCCATATTTACTTGCCCCATTTACTTACCTTCCATGGTGCTGAGTTCGTCGGTGACAGAGCGGGCATCGAGCGGCAATCCGTCGAGATGGCTGATGCTGCGCAATCGCGTGGTGAGTTCAGGTTTCAGGTCGAGTTTGAGCAGGCTGAGCATTTGTGCGTCACGGTTCTGCTCGACCACGTAAATGCGCTCGTGTTGCTCGATGAATTCGTGCACTTCGCGGGTAAAAGGATAAGCCCGCAGCCGCAGGTAATCGGTCTCGATGGCGTACTCGTTGCGGAGCTGATCGCGGCTCTCGGTGACGCCCCAATGTGAAGTGCCGTAGGCAATGATCCCGATCTTCGCGCTCGTGCCTTTGAGAATCTCCGGGCGGGGGACGAACGAGCGAGCGGTTTCAAACTTGCGATTGAGCCGCTCCATATTATTTTCGTAATCGTCGGGGCGCTCGCTGTAGTTTGACTTATCGTTATGTCCGCTGCCGCGCGTGAAGTAAGCGGCGGCGGGATGCTGGGTTCCGGGCAGCGTGCGGTATCCAACGCCATCGCCATCCAAATCTTTGTAGCGGGAAAAGCCGCCGAGTTTATCCAGATCTTCCTTGGCTAGCACCTTGCCGCGTTTGATGGGAGTGGTCGGATACTCGAAGGGATCAGACATCCAGTTGTTCATGCCAAGATCCAGGTCCGACATGACGAAGACTAAGGTCTGGAATTGCTCAGCAAGGTTGAAGGCTTCCGATGCCATGCTGAAGCATTCTGCCACCGAACACGGAATCAGCATGATGTGTTTGGTATCGCCGTGGGAGAGAAACGCAGTCGAAAGAATGTCTCCTTGCGAAGTGCGCGTGGGAAGTCCGGTGGAGGGACCGACGCGTTGGATATCCCAGATGACGCCCGGGACTTCGGCGTAATAAGCTAGGCCAGTAAATTCGGACATGAGCGAGATGCCGGGGCCGGCAGTGGCGGTCATGCTGCGCGCGCCTGCCCAGCCGGCGCCGATGACCATGCCGATGGCTGCCAGTTCGTCCTCGGCCTGCACGATGGCGAAGGTGGCTTTGCCGTCGGGACCGATGCGGTAGTCCTTCATATACTCGATCATCGTTTCGACAAGCGACGACGATGGCGTGATGGGATACCACGTCACGACCGTGCATCCTGCGAACATACAGCCGAGAGCCGCGGCGGAATTACCGTCGATGATGATTTTTCCGGCGGTCTTGTTCATGCGCTCGATGTAGAACGCTCCGCGCTTCTGCAGGTTTGCCTTCGCGTAATCGAATCCGGCCTGAGCTGCCGCGAGATTCAGGTTGGCAGCCTTCACTTTTTTCGCGAACTGCTTGCGGACAGCTTTTTCGACTTCGCCCATTTCAATTTCGAGAAGTTGGGCGACCACGCCGACATAAACCATGTTCTTGACGAGCTTACGCAACTTCGCTTCGGGGCACACCGTCGCCACTATCTTGTCGTAAGGGACGGAGTAGAAGATCAGATCACCTCGGAGCTTGTCGAGAGCGAGAGGTTGATCATAGAGTACCGCAGCGCCCGGGGCCAGCGTCATGACATCGTCCTGCGCGGTTTCGGCGTTCATGGCGACCAGGAAATCGATTTCTTTTTTGCGGCCGATGTAACCGTCTTTGTTAGCGCGAATGGTGTACCAGGTGGGCAGTCCCGCAATGTTCGAGGGAAAAAGATTCTTGCCGGAAATGGGCACGCCCATCTGGAAGATGGCGCGCAATAAAACTGTGTTTGAACTTTGAGAACCGGAGCCATTCACGGTCGCGACCTGAATGCTCATATCATTGACGATGCGCTTGCGCCCCAATTGCCCGCCCGCACCCTGAGGCACGACATCCGTAGTGGCCATCCCGACACCTTCCTTCGTATGTAGAGGGCGGAGCAGTCCGCCCGGATTCTGTTTGAAGGGGAACGTTTAATTATACGGCGTTGGCGGTCCCGGGGCACGCCAAATCACCCGCTCGAAGCCGGGAGTAACCTGTTTATAAAACGAGAGGAGCACTCCGGACTCAGGACTCGGTTTTGAAGAACTGCGCCATGTTACGAAATTTATTATATCGTGACACGATTAACTCCGCTGCAGGGAGTTTTTTCAATTCTGCAAGGTGCTTTTGCAGGCTGGCGTCGAGCAGCCGGGCAGCAGCATCGTAATCGCGATGCGCGCCGCCTTCGGGCTCGGGAACAATATCATCGATGCAACCCAGTTCGGTGAGATCGGTGGCGGTGATGCGCATCGCTTCGGCCGCCAATTCCTTCTTGGTGGCGTCGCGCCACATGATGGCGGCGCAACCTTCGGGAGAAATCACCGAGTAAATAGAATTCTCCATCATGAGCACGCGGTCGGCGACGGCGATGGCGAGAGCTCCGCCGCTGCCGCCAACCCCGATGACGGTGGCGATGATGGGGACTTCGAGGCTGGCCATTTCGCGCAAGTTATGCGCAATCGCCTCCGCCTGGCCGCGCTCTTCAGCGTGGATGCCGGGATAGGCGCCGTCCGTGTCAACCAGGGTAATTATCGGTCTACAGAATTTTTCAGCGACCCGCATGATGCGTAATGCTTTGCGATAGCCCTCTGGATGCGGCGTGCCAAAATTGCGATGCACGCGCTGCTTCATGTCGCGGCCCTTCTGGGTGCCGACCACGAGAATCTCTTCTCCATGAAAGCGAGCCATGCCGCAAATGACGGCAGAGTCGTCACCAAAGGTGCGATCGCCATGGATTTCGCTGAAGTCGGTGAACAGGCGCTCGATATAGTCGAGAGTCTGCGGACGCTGCGGGTGGCGCGCGAGTTCGGTTTTCTGCCAGGCGGTCTGCGCAAGACTCATCTCTGCACGCAAAGTGCGAACGCGCTCCTGAAGGTCCACCAATTGGCGGCGAGTCTCGTCGCTTTGGCCATTGGACTTGATGAGCGCAACCTGGCGCTCGATCTGATCCAATTCCTCCGCTTTGTTGTCGGTTTCCATTTCAACAGTCGTCGTTCCCAGTGGTTCGTAACGGGTCATCAGAAATTTATTGCCGGCCGGAGCAGCTACAGCCGCCTAGAAACTTCTCAACTAATAACCCGCACACTGCCGCGTCCGCACAATTGTTCAACGCGAGCGATAAAGTTGCGGTCCGGCAGAACATTATAGCCTTCTGCTTCCATCACCACCATGAAATCCCCGGCGCGTTCCACGTCAAACAACACCCGAGCCTCGCCGCGGCGCTCTTGAAAAAGCGTGTGCAGATCATCGACCGTGGACTCGACAGCGTTTTCCAATGGGACGCGAATGCGGATGGCGCGCGGAAGAGGAATTTTGGCATCTTCCAGCGGCATAATTTCCGCAGCAGTGATTTTGGGATTGGCGCCCTCTTCGATGCGCACGCCCGCCCGCACGAGGACGGGGACTTCGACCTTCACTCGATCCTGCAGGCGCTTGTAGGCCTCGGGAAAAACGATCATGTCGATTGAGCCCGACATGTCTTCGAGCGTGGCTTGCGCATAGAAATCTCCGCGTTTGGATTTGAGCACACGAAGGTTGGCGATGATGCCTGCGGTTGCGATGGTCTCGTCCTTGCCGGTGGAGCGTGTCAGCGCGCAGATTTCGGCGACACTGAGAGCCTGCAAATCCTCCAGCTTATCTTTGTATTTCTGGAGAGGATGACCGCTGATGAAGAATCCCAGGATTTCTTTTTCCGAGGCGAGCCGCGCTTGTTCGTCCCAGTCAGGAATGTTGGGAAGATGGTCGTTGTGAGCCTCGGAGTCATCTTGCTGAAAGACGCCGAACAGGCCATGCTGGCCGGATTCCACGTCGCGCTGGGCTTTCTGGGCACGCTCCATGGCGCGGTCAAGGACTGCCATGAGCTGCGCGCGGCGGCCGAGCGAATCCATAGCCCCGCTTTTGATTAGAGATTCCAGGACGCGCTTGTTGAGCAGGCGGAGATCGACGTTCTCGCAGAATTGGTAAATCGATTTGAAACTACCAAGCTTTTTCCGCGCAGCCACAATCGATTCGATCGCATTCCCGCCAACATTCTTTACCGCGGCCAGGCCGAAGCGGATGGCCTCTCCATGGGGCGTGAAGTTAGCGTCTGAAACGTTGATATCCGGAGCTTCCACAGAAATGCCCATCTCGCGACACTCGTTGATGTACTTCACTACGTCGTCGGTGCTGCCGGTGACGGAGGTCAGCAAGGCAGCCATGAACTCTACGGGATAGTGCGTCTTCAGATAGGCGGTGTGATAGGCGAGGAGAGCGTAGGCGGCAGAGTGCGATTTGTTGAAGCCGTATCCGGCGAACTGCGCCATGAGGTCGAAAATCTTTTCGATCTTCTTGGGTGGAAATTTGCGCTGGGCTGCGCCTTCGACGAAGCGCTCACGCTGCTGGGCCATTTCCTCGGGCTTTTTCTTTCCCATGGCGCGGCGCAGCAAATCGGCCTCGCCCAGTGAGTAGCCCGCGAGTTTGTTGGCCGCTTGCATTACCTGTTCCTGATAGACAAAGACGCCGAGCGTTTCCTGCAGGATCTCTTTCAATTCGGGCAATTCATATTCAATTTTGCGGCGCCCTTGTTTGCGCTCGATGAAATCGTCAATCATCCCCATCGGGCCGGGACGATAGAGCGCATTTAGCGCTGTTAGGTGCTCGATCGAGTTTGGCTGGTAACGCCGCAGGACGTCTCTCATGCCGTGCGATTCAAACTGGAAGACGCCGGAGGTTAATCCTTTGTGAAAAACCTTCTGGTAAGTTTCCGCGTCATCGAGGGGAACGGTTGCGAGAGTGATCGGAGTGCCGCGGGTCTGCACGATCAGCTTGAGCGCATCGGTAAGGATGGTGAGCGTGGTGAGGCCTAGGAAGTCCATCTTCAGCAGGCCCATTTTCTCGATGGCGACCATGTCGAAGGCGGTGACTATTTCGTCGTTCTTGGTTTTATGCAGGGGGACGAGCTCGGTGAGAGGGCGCGGCGAGATTACCACTCCGGCGGCGTGCACGCCGGAGTTGCGCACCATTCCTTCCAGCTTTCTCGCGGTCTGCATCAATTCGCGAATCTGGCCGTCTTTCTCCATCGCCTCGCGTAGTTGAGGCGAGTCTTCGATAGCTTGATCGAGCGTTATATTGAGTTGCGTGGGCACCATCTTGGCGATGCGATCGACATCGCTATAGGGGATGTCCATGGCGCGGCCAACGTCTTTGATTGCAGCTTTGGCGGCCATGGTGCCGAAGGTGATGATCTGAGCGACATTGTCGCGACCGTATTTCTGCGTGACATAGTTGATAACTTCGCCGCGGCGGTTCATGCAGAAATCGATGTCGATATCGGGCATGGAAACACGCTCGGGATTTAGGAACCGCTCGAACAGCAATTCGTGCTGCAAGGGGTCGATATCGGTGATGCCGAGGGCATAGGAGACCAGCGATCCAGCGGCTGAGCCGCGGCCAGGGCCGACTGGAATGTCGTGCTCTTTGGCGTAGCGGATGAAATCCCAGACGATGAGGAAGTATCCGGGAAACTTCATTTGCTGGATGATCGAGAGCTCGAGCTCGAGACGCTGCTCGTAGTCCGAGATCGGATGCTTGAGTTTGCCTTGCTCGTGCAGCGGGCGCAGGGTTTCGAGGCGTTGGGCGAAGCCTTCGCGGGAGACGTGCACGAAATAGCTGTCGATGGTGTACCCGGGCGGAACGTCGAATTGGGGAAACGGTGTGGCAACTTTTTCCAGGCGCAGGCTGCAGCGCTCGGCGATATCGAGGGTGCGCGTCAGGACTTCGGGCGAGTCTTTGAAGACGCGGTACATCTCGTCGCGATTCTTGACGAAGAATTGCGTGCCGTCAAACTTCATGCGCGCCGTATCGTGAATCGATTTGCCGGTCTGGATGCAGAGCATGACGTCCTGCGCGTGGGCATCGTCTTCGCAGAGATAATGGCTGTCGTTGGTGGCGACGAGGGGCAGGGCGAGATCTTTCTCCATCTGGAACAGGCCGGGATGGATTTTGTGCTCCATGGCGAGGCCCTGGTCCTGAATTTCCAGATAGAAATTTTCCTTACCGAAAATGTCGCGATAGGTTGCGGCGGCGGCGAGCGCAGCGTCGTACTTCCCTTCGGTTAAGCGCTCCGCGACTTCGCCTTTCAGGCATCCGGAAAGGCCAATCAGACCGCGGGAGTGTGCGGCGAGAAAATTCTTGCTCACGCGCGGTTTGTAGTAGAAGCCGTGAAGTGAAGCCTCGGATGTGATCTTTACGAGATTGCGATAGCCCTCGTCATTCTGCGCAAGCA
Organism: Candidatus Sulfotelmatobacter sp.; assembly: GCA_049588915.1. Classification (GTDB taxonomy): domain Bacteria; phylum Acidobacteriota; class Terriglobia; order Terriglobales; family Acidobacteriaceae; genus Sulfotelmatobacter. The sequence continues at coordinate 11,200 of JBAVZU010000064.1, read as the reverse complement.
CCAGAAGGTGGTTATAGGTATCTCCCTCGGGCGGGGTGCGCTCGATATTGTGATCGTCTTTCTTGCAGATATAAAGCTCGCAGCCGATGATGGGTTTTACGTCGTACTTGTGAGCCGCATTTACAAAATGCACCGCGCCGAAAATATTCCCATGGTCGGTCATGGCGACAGCGGGCATGCCAAGCTGGTGAACGCGCTGGCAGAGCTTCTCGACGTCGCAGGCGCCGTCCAGGAGGGAGTAATCGGTATGCAGGTGCAGATGGACGAATTGAGACATAGGATCGAGAATCAGCAATTTTCCGTTCGCGTCATTCTAACGGGAAACACTCTTCGCAACGTGGCGAGTTATCCACAGTGCGACAGCCCAATGTGCAAATCGCTATATAGTTTACTGGTCTTCGTTTACTGATCTGGGTCTACTGACCTTCGTTCGCGCCGGGGACGCGGAAACTGACACCGCGATCTTCATTTGCTTTCTCGGTGGCGGGAAGATCAAGATCGGAGAGCGGAATCTTCTGGGTGTGCTGTGGCGCGAAGTTCCAAAGAGTCTGACCGACGATAGCGTAGTTCTGTACTTCCTCTTTGTGCTGATCACGGAAAACGAGAACCGTAGGCGAAACCGCTTCGGGCTTATCCGCTGCTCGCGGATCGGAGGTGCGCGAGTCTCTCGATCGCGGCGATGACGCGGCAGACGCGGAAGCGTAGGGTGCGTAGGAATACTGATCGGCTTGCTCCCGCATTCTTTGCTCGTCGAGGCTCTCGGCATTCATCTCGTTTGCCAAACCGATTTGGTATTGCTGATCCTGATCGTAGGACGAATCCGAATCCCACCACCAGTAGGGATCGATCCCCCCATAAAGCCAGGGATACCCATAAGCGCCGCCGCAACGATATCCGTAACAGTTTCTGAAGCCAAAGTCCCGGAAGCCGCGGCCGCGAAAACCTCCAAAATTTCGAGAGGCTAAACCGCGCGACGCGTTAAAGGATCCGCGGGCGTATGAACGAGGGGCGAAGCTGGAAGTGGAATGCGCGCCACTGAACGAGCGGCCGACTGACGAGTGACCACTAAAACTACCGTGAGCGGCGAATCCACCGCCATGGCCTCCGGCCGACGCATGGCCACCCCCGTGCTGGGCTGCCAGAGGTAGAGAGGCCGCAAGGAACAGAATCGCCGCAATGGCCATCAGGCGATGCATTTGCTAATTATACTCCCGCGCGACGCGGAGGTTCTGGTGTAATTATGGAACTGATTCTGGTCTTATTTAGGTCTGATTCTGGTTTTAGTTTTGATCTTAGTTCTGGTCCCCCGCCCCATGCTTTTTCTTGCAGATTTTGCAGTAGGTTGGAGGCAAACTATTGTCCACGCGATGCCGCACTGGCTGCACGGTTCGCAGATAGGTGAAGATCGCTTTCAGGTCGTCGTCGTTCAGGTTCCGGAATTCGCCAAAGGGCATAATCGAGTTCAGCCTTCGTGCTCCCACGTAGCCCGTTCGCAGGACTTTGATGAAGGTGGCTTCGTCGTAGTACTCGATGCCGGATGGGTCTGAAGTGATATTGGGGCTGGTCACTTCTCCCCATGGGCCGTTGAGATCCTCTCCCCCACCGAAATCGAGCTTTTCCACGGCACTGTGACAGCCACACCCGAGACTTGCCATGTACTTCCCTGTGGCGAGGCGGTCCGCCGGATTAGGACCTTGGACGGGCAGGGTTACCGGTTCGGGCGCGCTGCGCACCAGATAGTTCACGGGAAAGTTCACCTGCATGGGCGGCACAAGATTGCGGACGGCAGGTACGGAGCGTAGATAGACGACGACCGATGCCACATCTTCATCGGAAAGAGTTTTGTACTGGGAATAGGGCATCATGGGAAAGATGGTGCGCCCGTCATGTCCGATACCCTCGCGGATGGTGCGCGCGAATTCGTCGTCGCTCCAGTTGCCGCCTCCGGTTTCTTGATCCGGAGTAATGTTGGGGACCGATGCTGAACCAGGAAACCCGGTGAGGGGGAGGACTTGGCCCGCCAGTTCCATTCCCGGCAGACTGGGGGCTCCGTGAGTCTTCCAGTCTTTGGGGGAATGACAGCCTTCGCAGCCGAGTAATCCTTGAGTGAGATAGCGGCCGCGTGTCACGCGCTCTGGGGTTCTCTCAAATTGGCGGTTGGTCACGGGACGCTTCCTTGGTCCAATGAACGGTCTCCAGCCAATGGTGAAAGTGATTCCCGCCGCAAGCAGCAGGCAGAATATACCCAGGCTGATGTACAGAACCTTTCTCACTCGTTTCATGAGAGCAGCCTCTTAGCTTGAATGGACTCGGAGCGAATCCCCACAGTCGTCGAGTTTTATTTGTTTCTTTTTACCGTTTTTTAGGCTTCGGCTTTTTTTTTGGCGTTTTCTTTTTCGCAGGAGTGGATGCGCGCTTCGCCGCGGGCTTGCTTTTGGATTTGGCGAGTTTCGGGGGTTTCGCGAGTTTCGGGGGTTTCGCGGGTTTCGCGGGTTTGGCCGGCTTCACCTGCTTCAGGGCCTTCGCTGGCGCTTCGGGTTTTGCTTTCGCAATGGCGGCAATTACCGGCGCGGTTGGGGCCGCTGCGGCAGCTTTCTTACCTTTGCCTTTGCCTGGCTTGCCTGGAGCTTCCGCAACCGGCGCCGCAGCGGCGGCGGCCTTGGAGCCTCGGCCACGACGGGGTGGTGGTGGCGGCGGAGGCGGAGGGGGCGCGAAGGGCTTGAGGAACTTAAGCGTTTCCGTCCGCGAACGCAGTTTCCCGTCGAGCAGAAGCATGAACACATCGCGGGCAATTTTGGGATACTCCGGCAACTGCGGAGTGATGAGAAGCTCCGTCATCTCAGGTAACGGTATGCGCTTCTGCACGTCCCGCCACTTGGTAAAGAAGTTTTTGATTTTCTGGGCGACGGCCTGGTGGCGAGCGGTCACGGCGAGAAACAAAACCATCTCTGGGCGCGCCGAAGATAACAGATTCCAAGTGCGGGAAGGGGTTGCCGCTTCCTTGCCGGTCAGGCGTTTCGCCAGCTCTTTCGCGTGATCTTCGATGTCGCGCCAAGCCTCGACCAAATCCTTGCGCGGAATCTGTCGCCGCAAATCGGCAACATCTTTGTCGGGCAGGTGTGCGGTCAGGAAATGCATCACTGCGGCCGAGGGATCGACGGTATAACCGAGATCCACAATCTGCTGCCGCGTTTTCACCAGCTGGTTCAAGCCATTGGCATCGACCTTGGCTGTAGTCCAGTGAGGATGCAATATTTTCAGGAAATCCTCTTTCTCGAGGGCGCGCACCACATTCAGAGGATCGTCTTCATGGGCCAGTTGCGCGATCTCATGTCCCACAGCGCTTTTCGAAATATGCTCGATGTACTTATTTTCTTTGGCGGAGTCATAACGCTGCTGGGTGCGCTCCTCCAGAGGCCAGTGGAAACGCGCAGAGAAGCGGGCTGCGCGGATCAGGCGCGAGGGATCTTCAACGAAGGAATAGTTATGCAGAATCCGCAGAAGCTTTGCTTCGATATCGGCCACGCCGTTGAAGGGATCGAGCAGAAGCCCGCGTGAACCTTCATTCAGGGAGAGCGCCATGGCATTGACGGTGAAGTCGCGGCGGCGCAAGTCCTCCTGAATGCTGGCTGGAGTGATGACAGGCGGTTTGCCTACTTTTTCGTAGTGCTCGTTATGCGCCATGCCGATTTCGGCGCGAACGTTGCCGGGCAGCACGAGGAACAGGGTCCGGACGTCATCTTCGTGGCCGGCAACCTGCGCGCCGGCACGCTCTAAATCTTTTTGCAGTTTCAGGGGATTGCCCTGGACCGTGAAATCCAGATCGCGGATGGTAAAACCGCTGATGATGTCGCGGATTGCGCCACCGGTTAGATAAAGCGTAAGGCCCGCCGCGCGGGCTATGTCTTGCACGAGGTTGACGCCTTTGAGCTGATCCGGCGTCAACCGGATTTCCATGGTGTAAATGTAATCAGCCATTCGTATTCAAGCGATCCAAATCAAACGGCAACAGAGCTGACCCTAAAGGCATACCAAGCCAGACTGGGCAATATTCACAGGATTTCCACAAGCGATTGCGCATGGGCCCAGCCGGTTCGCCCTTACACTCACCACAACCCCTTCAATACAAGCGACTTATGTTGGCATCGGCGACGCCACGGCAACTTAAAGGAATAACACAACGTTTACGATTTGGCTACTGCCAACGTCGATTCCCACGATTTACCCGGAAATAGTGCGAGAATGTCTCGCGGGCTTTGGGCTTCGGCGATCGGGCTTCGGTCCTAACTGGAGCTATTTTTATACACAAATGACGGACATCTAACGGACATCAGCAGGTTTTGATTTGCCGAAGGCCGACAGCCAAGGCCCGACGCCCGCGACTCATGCCCTCGACTCACAAAAAGGTAATCGTCCGCAAGATGGACCGGGATTCGGTCTCGGGCTATGTCTCGCCGACGCAGTTCGTTCGCGAGGGCAAACTGGAATTGCTCAACACGGCCGGCAACGTGGTCGCGATGGACTTGCACGAGATCAAGGGCGTTTACTTTGTGCGCGAGTTCGGAGACTCGGAGTCGCTGACCCGTAAGACTTTCACCTCCCGTCCTCGCTCTGAGGGGCTCTGGGTACGGTTGCGGTTCAAGGATAATGAGATTCTCGAAGGCCTAATGCCTGCGGACCTCGTGCAGACGACGGCGGAGGGTTTTTTGGTCAATCCTCCCGACCAACGCTCGAACACGCAGCGTATTTTCGTACCGCGGACGGCGCTGGAGTCCCTGACTGTTCTCGCGGTGATTGGCGCTACCCGGCGCACACGCCGCGGGCCTGTGGAAGATCAGAGGCAAGTGCCGATGTTTGAGAAGTAAATGTTTGAAAAATAAATTCATGATCGTCAGTGAGTTGCCCGCCCTTTGGCCCGGGGGTCGCTGCTTCATGGGTTACGGCGGTTACGCCGCATGTGCACAAAAGAAGTTGCAATCCTGAGAAACATAGGATAAAAAGGCTCGTCCCGTGCGCGACCTTGGTTGCCGTTCGGCGAGATGGACTGGGCTATCCATTTCCCCCCTGCCCCTGTCTATTCTCCGCGGGCTTATCTTCTGTTTTGGTGTCTTGATTGTTTTAGTGTCTCAGTGAAGGTGCCGATGTTATGAGAGTTGTCTGCCGTCTCTCCTGGCGCATCTTGTGTGCCACAACTTTACTCGTCGTCGCAACGATTTTCCCAGCCAGTTTGATCGCCCAAGGAACGAACGAGGCCCAAACGGTAGGCTCAGGGCCGCCGGCGCTGATTACTCAGCCTGTGGATGAAGCGCGCTTGAGCGTACTGAAGGGCAACACTCATCCACTCGCGCGACCTGAGTACGACCTGGGGACCGCACCAGCGACGCTTCCCATGCAGCGCATGCTGCTTGTTTTGAAGCGTAGTCCGGCGCAGGAGGCCGCACTGCGGAAACTTCTGGACGACCAGCAGGACAAAGGATCTCCGCTCTATCACAAGTGGCTTACGCCCGAGCAGTTCGGGAGGCAGTTCGGTCCGAGCGACGGTGATATCCAAATCATTAAGCTATGGCTGCAGTCGCACGGATTCCAGGTAGGAGCGACCAAGGGGCGCACGGTGCTGGAGTTTTCCGGCTCCGCCAGCCAGGTGCGGGAGGCGTTCCACACGGCCATTCACAAGTATGTGGTCAACGGAGAGCAGCACTGGGCGAACGCGACGGATCCGCTGATTCCGACAGCGCTGACGCCGGCGGTGGCGGGAGTGCTGACGCTGCACAATTTCTTGAAGATGCCCAGCATTCATTTAGCCGAGAAGCGCATTCCGGCGAAATTCACGCCTGGGTCTCAACCTCAGTTCACCGATGCATCGAATGGGTTGCACGCGCTTACTCCCACGGATTACGCGACAATCTACAACTCCGGGCCGATACGCAACACCGGAATCGATGGAACGGGCATCACGATCGCCGTCGTTGCGCGCAGCAACCTCTTTAACGGAGGCCAGGATATCTCCGACTTTCGAAATGTTTTTGGATTATCAGCGACTTCGCTGAACATTATTCTCGACGGGCCGGACCCGGGCGACCTGGGTGGAGACGACGAACTGGAGGCAACCCTCGATTCCTCTTGGGCGGGGGCTGTGTCGCCCGGGGCTACGATAGACTTTGTGCTCTCAGCCAGCACGAATACAACCGACGGCACCGATTTGTCCGAGTTGTACATTGTCGAAAACAACCTGAGCAATGTGATGACGGAGAGTTTTGGAAGCTGCGAGGCCGAGGTTACCAGCAGCGATGCGCAAGGAATTTCTCAGTTGGCGGAGCAGGCTGCTGCACAGGGCATTACATATATGGTTTCGGCTGGAGACACCGGCGCCGCAGGCTGTGACAATCTGGGAGAGACGACCGCAACCGGACCCATATCCGTGAATGTGCTGGCCTCTACGCCGTTCACGGTGGCCATGGGCGGCACCATATTCAACGAAAACGGGCACGACGCAACTTATTGGAGCGCAACGAACGACACTAACCAGGGGTCGGCCCTTTCATACATTCCCGAGGACGTATGGAATGAGACCTGCACCACACAGTGCCAAGACGGACAGCCGCCTCTAGCCGCAGGCGGTGGTGGTGCGAGTGGGACCTCAGCAACTTTTTCATTTCCCAAGCCTTCGTGGCAATCGCCGACCGCAGTGAGCGGCATCCCGAATGATAACGTGAGAGACATTCCCGATGTCTCCCTAAGCTCAGCCGGACACGATCCCTATTTGCTCTGCGTCGAGGGGTCCTGCGAGGCCGACGCACAGAATCAAATATCGTTCGAGGGAGTGGAGGGCACTTCCGCTGCGGCACCATCGTTCGCCAGCATCATGGCTCTGGTCGACGAGAAGATGGGACAGGTGCAGACGCCGAGCGGCGCGCGGCAAGGTCTCGCGAATTATGTGCTTTATTCGTTAGCCGCAGCCCAGCAGGCGAATACAACGCTGTCTGGGCTATGTAACGCGTCGAGCACTTCCACCTTGCCAAATAGCGCTTGCGTTTTTAATGACGTCACGGTTGGCAATAACTCAGTGCCCGGCGAGTCTGGTTATCCTTCCGGCTTATACCCCTCGGGCGTGGGCTACGACCTGGCGTCCGGTCTGGGTTCAGTCAATATCAGCAATTTGGTCAGTAGCTGGGCAGCTGCCACCTTTCGGCCAAGCACTACGACGCTGAAATTGAACTCGGCAATAACTCCGATAACTGTGCCTCACGGCACTACTGTAAACGTCAGCATCGCGGTGGCGCCGAGCAGTGGCACGGTTCCACCCAATCCTACAGGCGATGTCTCGCTGCTTGCGAGCGCGGGAGGCGCACAAGGTGGCGCCAGTGGCGTGGCTGAGTACACTCTGGCGAGCGGTGCGACTTCCTCGACTGCGTCGACCTCAAAGCTGCCCGGCGGCACAACCTATTCGGTGACCGCACACTATGCCGGGGATGGTACATTCGCCCCGAGTGATTCCAGCCCCGGAATCACGATGACAGTTACAGCGGAAAACAGCGACACGACGGAGTCTGCATTCGATCAAAACGACAATCCGATTCCAGCGGCCAGCACACTGCCCTTTGGCAGCTTGGTATTCATACGCGCCGACGTGGCTGGAGTGTCGGGCCAGGGCGTACCGACGGGGATGGTCACGTTCTCCGACAGTTGCAACGGAACACCGTGCAGCCTCCCCGGACCGATCTTCAATCCCGTGGCTAATCCGGTCAGCCTAAATAGCCAAGGCAACACTTCGATCGGAGCAGGTGTCATAAACTTTGACGCGGGCACTCATAGTATCTCGGCGAGCTACGCTGGTGACGCCAGCTTCAATTCAAGCAAGTCTGCAGCGCCAATTACCTTCACGATTCAACCAGGCTTCGCAGGAGTCTCCGGTCCGACGAATGTTACAGTCGCGAGCCCAGGGGCGTCAGGGTCTACGACGGTAGGCATTATCACCTCTAGCGGTTTCACCACCGCTGTCACTCTGACCTGTACGGGCTTGCCGGCGGAGGCCAGCTGCAGCTCCACGCCAGTTAAAGGGAGCGGACCGAACACAACGGTCAATGCCACCATCACGGTGACTACGACTGCGCCACACACCACCATGGTCGTGCCTAATCAGAGGACTTATTATTTCGCCGTGATCTTTGGTGGTGGACTGCCGCTGGCAGGTATGTTCCTGTTTGCGGCTCCTAAACGGCGCCGCTGGAGCTCGCTGCTTGGGCTCATGGTGCTGGCGCTGCTGGTCACGATTCCGGCCTGCGGGGGCGGAAGCAGCGGAGGCGGAGCTCAAACTCACCAACAAGATCCCGGAACACCGGCAGGCACCTACAACGTGACACTAACCGCGACGGCGGGATCGCTTTCCGAGCAAGCCAGCTTTGCGCTAACCGTGCAGTAACGCAACGTTCGTTCAGACGCTCGAGCGCCTTCGAGGCACCCGCGGGTTCGTCCTGCGCTGGTGTGTCCGTTACAATCTCGCTGTTCGGTTGTTTCAAGACTATCCTATGAAACTATCCCAGATCGCAGCAGCGCTGAACGCGCGCCTGGAAAATGGCTCGCCCGATACCGAAATCACCGGCATCAACGGGATCGAGCAGGCTGGGCCGGGAGAATTGACTTTTGTGTCCAATCCTAAGTATGCGAAGGCGGCGCGCTCCACAAAGGCTTCCGCCGTGATCGTGGCCGAGGACTTCCCTGTCGTAGCAACCGCGATGTTGCGCGCCAAAGATCCTTATCTGGCTTTCGCGCATGCGCTTGAGCTCTTTCATCAACCGTTGCAATATGAACCGGGAACGCACGCCACAGCGGTGGTCCATCCCTCGGCGAAAATCGGACGCAATGCGCACCTCGGTCCCTATGTCGTGATTGATGAGAATGTTGAGATTGGGGACCATGCAGTGCTTCTGGCCCATGTGGTGATTTATCGCGGAGTGAAAATTGGAAGCAACTTTTTCGCGCATGCCCATGCGGTGGTTCGCGAAAACTGCCGCATCGGCAGCAATGTTTTGCTGCACAACGGAGTTGTGATTGGCTCCGACGGTTTTGGCTTCGCCAAGACTGCAGACCGGCATTGGCACAAGATTCCGCAGCCTGCTTCCGTGGTTATAGAAGACGATGTGGAAGTCCAGGCGAATTCCTGCATCGATCGCGCAAGTGTTGGCGAGACCAGAATCCGGCGCGGGGTGAAGATCGACAATCTCGTGCAGGTGGGCCATGGATCGCAGGTGGGCGAAGACGCGCTGCTATGCTCGCAAGTCGGACTTGCGGGGTCGACGGAAATTGGCAGCCGTGTGATTCTTACAGGACAGGTCGGGGTGGTGGGTCACTGCAAGGTTGGGGATGACGCCATTGTCACGCCGCAAAGTGGCGTGGCGCACGACGTGCCGGCTGGGGCGCTGGTGAGCGGAGCGCCGGCGGTGGATCACAAGTTGTGGCTGAAATATTCCGCGCTACTCTCGAAACTGCCGGAAATGGCGCGGGCATTGAGGGCGAAGGCGCGGAGGGAGTAGCTCCCGCTTCGTGCTAATCAAACAGCAGGATTCGGATCCTTCAGCCCGGATTCACTCGTGGTTGCTGGAATGCTCCGACATTGCTCTGTTAGCCCGCTGTCAATGACAGCACGTACTTTTTCCATCAGGCATTCGCGGCTTCCGAAATCCGCGGGCTCGATCGGCGGATGAAAATTCACCGTGACCCATCCCGGCTTGATTGCAAATCTACCCTTCGGCATAACCTCGTGGGTGCGGGTAATCGTTACAGGAACGACGGGCACTCCACATTCCATCGCGAGATAAAACGGGCCTTTCTTGAAGGGCAGGAGTTTGCCGTCGAAGGAGCGCTTGCCCTCGACGTAAATTGACATGTTGAGCCCTTGCTGCACAACCTGCTTGGCGGCGCGCACGGCCTCAATGCCGGCATCGCGATTGCCGCGATCGACCGGGACCAGCGAACCCATCCGCATTGCTCTTCCGAGAATCGGATAGCTGAACAATTCTTTTTTCACCATCACCGAAGTGCGCCTCGGGATGAGAGGAATCGTGATGGGAGGATCCAGGTTGGAAACGTGATTCGACATGAAGATGTAGGTGCGCGCCGGATCGAGTTTGTCGAGCCCGATCGTTTTTACGCGGACCCCGGCGAGCCAAACCCCGCCCCATGCGCCGACCATGAACATGCGATACAGGAGTCGAATATCGCCCGTGATGAAGGTCCAGGGGAATCCGATGAGGGCTGCCACCGGCGCCGCCAGCACCCAGAAACTGAGCATCACGATAGTGCGAATCATAATGTGCGAGACATATTTGGCGATATCAATCAACGCATGGATTGCATCGCAAGGCGCGGGTGCTCTAGCGCGGATGTTGCTGTTGCGGAATTTGCGCCTCACCCTTTAGCCATGCGGTCCTGCGTGCGTGCTGTTCGGCAGTGACATTGTCCATGTCTTTGAGTTCGTACGTGAGTTCTTCACGGTTGCCCACTTTCCATTTCAGTTCGCTCACTGCGCCTTGCCGGCCACGCACTTTTACGGCGACCGTGCCGCCTGCGGCGAGTCCTGCGATCACCTCCGAGGTTTCCTGTCCGACAGTTCTGCCGTCGATTTCAAGGATGGTATCGCCGATTTGCAGACCGGCTCGCTCGGCATCGCTGCCCACAGTAACGGTTTCGACCGTCATTGGCCCATCGAAGTCACGCGACGCCGCAAAGCCCGCGTCCGGTACACTGGATTTTTCCTCAACCAGACGAAGGCCCACGCCGCGGAAGAAATCGTCCCAGGGAATTTCCTGGGTCCCGGAGACGTATTTTGCGAAGAACCAATCGAGATTTGTGTGGCTCACGGCCTCGGCGGCCTCGCGAACTCCGTCGGAATCCGGAAAAAAGCGGCCTTGCTTCGCGTAGTGCTGATTCATCCATTGAAAGACTTCCCGCAAGGAGGCTTGTCCGTGGCTTGCCTCGCGGACTTCCAAATCCAACACAATGCCGAGAAGTTCTCCTTTGTTGTAATAAGAAATGCTGCGCCGCGAACCGCGATAGTAGGAGTAGCCTTCGAGCCACGCATCGAGACTTGAATCTTCTGCAGACTGCGTCAGGTGCGCGGGGCGATGCTCAAGCTCGGCAATGCCCGAAGCAAGCGAGCGCTCAAACTGACGCTCATCCAGCAATCCGCTCCGCAGCTGAATGA
>JBAVZU010000063.1:0-8784 GCA_049588915.1 Candidatus Sulfotelmatobacter sp. | reverse complement strand
ACATTGCATTGACTTGAGAAACTGCAGCCTTCGGTGCTAGACGAAGGAAATACCGGTCCAGGCCCCGCACCCCAATTGATTTGGCTCACGTCGGTCGAATCGACGAGGAACGCGTTGATCGAACCATTTCCCGGAGTGACGCCTAGCGCGGCTGTGGTGGGATTCAAGTTCAGTCCACCGCCGCTGAACATGAACGTGCGGATCGATGGCTGCACAAAGATGATGCCGCCTCCGCCGCGCAGCACGGTTTTGCCGCTGCCGAACACGTCATAGGCAAAGCCGAGACGAGGAGAAATATTGTTGTAGCGCGTTGGGTAGGGCGAACCGATGCCGTCGCCCACCTGCACAACACCTCCCGGTTGACCATTCGACAATGTGGGCACATAGTTGGCCAACAGGTTATGAGAATCTTCGATGGGAAAGGTTACGCCGTACCGCAGGCCGAAATTCAGCGTCAATTTTCTGGTCGCGCGATAACCATCCTGAATGAAAAGACCAAATGATTTCATGCTCACGTTGCGCTGCGGGTTGCCGTAAAGGCGCTCCCAGCGATGCGGCGTGCCGGCAACGAAATCAGTCAGATCGCTGAAGTCCACGCGTCCACGTCCTTCGGTAGCGCGAAAATAATCCACATCTCCATACATGAATTGTCCACCGAAGCGCAGCGTATGTTTGCCCGCGGTGTAGGAAACCGTGTCAGACCAATTCTGAGTCTTGCTGGGCGTGGTTTCCAAAGGCCAACCAGAGTTGCCTCCCATGTAATTGAATTCATCCGTTCCCGGGTTGATTCGGGGAAAACCAAAGAGCGTGGGATCGGTGACGCCGGTGTCGATTCCATAGGATGTGGGGTTAATATTGTGATCCAGCGGAAAGATTGCCTCACTAAAGCTGTCGAAGCTATAGCGCGCTTCGTTGACCCACGTGGAATTGGGAGTCCAAACCCAATTCACGCCGAAAACCTGAGTAGTAGGAGCGGTCGTGGAGCGCCACTCCGGGCGAGTAGGAATCGTGTCCATCTCCACAAGATTGCTGTTGCTGTAAAAATAGCGTCCGCTCAGCACATGGTGATCATTCAGGTGGTAATCGGTTTTTGCGATTAGATTGTCTCCCCGGTTGGTATTGTTGAAATCGAAATCAATTGCCGCCGGGTCCGACTGTTTCAGCGCGAAACCAGGGTTTGGAAGAAACAACTTCGATAACGTCATGCTCAAAGGATTGGGCGTGCACGGCCCGTTAATACCTTGATTGCAGTACGCAATCGCATCTGGAAGGCTATAGGTCGCTGAAAGCGGGTTGCCCTGGGAATCCGCGATCCCGCCGAGTTGACTCGCCAGTGAAACCGTGACTGGACTGTCATAGACGCCGGGGTTGCCCACCTTGTCGCGAATGCCTTCATAGTTCACGAAATAGAACCACTTGTCCTTTTTGATCGGACCACCAATCGAGACACCAAACTCGTGCATGATCAGTGCGGCAACGGGCTGCGGGGCGGGGTCGAAATAATTGCGCGCATCGAACGCGTTGTTGCGGGTGAAGTAATACGCGCTTCCGTGGATTGCATTCGTGCCGGACTTCAGCCCCAGGTTCATGACCACGCCAGGCTTGTCGCCATATTCCGCTGAAGGACTCTCTTGCGTATTGAATTCCTGGATCGCGTCGAGCGGGAGAAAGCTGGCAGGTGTGCCTTGAATTCCAGCCTCGTTCACAACTGATTCGCCGTAGTAGACGTCATTGTCAGTCGCGCCATCGATAAAAAAGTTGTTCTCATCCGGGCGGTTGCCATTGGATGTAATGGATTGAAAACCTCCGCCCGGCGTGCGTTGCACTCCGGGATGAAGTGGCAACAAGTTTTGGAAGTCGCGGCCTTCCAATGGCAATTCGTTGATCGCTTTGTTCCCCACCACGCCGTTGAGCGTGCTGTCCGTAGTGTCAACCAACGTTCCCTGATCGGACACCTCTACCGTTTCACTCACTGCCCCCGGTTGAAGCTGCAAATTTACCTGTGCATCGCGCGAAACTTCAAGAATCACGGAACGGCTTTCTGTTTTCTTGAAGCCGGGGGCTTCTGCCGATACCGAATACGTACCAGGCTCGAGATCCGGCGCAACATATTCACCGGCGTGGTTGGTCACCAGGCTGCGGGAAACATTAGTTGCTGTATCTGTGAGTGTGACTTTGGCATCGGCCACAACTGCCCCGGATGAATCGGTGATCGTACCCAGTATCCGGCCTTGGTAGGTCTGTGCGGACAGAAAAGCGATGCTAGCCAGAAAAAATAAAAAAAGTAACCTGAGAACAACCCGATACCTCATTTTGGATCTCCTGGGGAAAGCGCTTGCAGGGCGGAATTGCGTCAAAGTTAGGCTGGTTATGCATTGTTCCGCTCCGCGAATCATTCCGCGGCCACTTTCATATTTGCCTGAGAAATGACAGTACACTCTATTAATCGCCAGACAGCACTGTCAAGACAAAATGCTTGCATTCATACGGATCGCAACGTTTATTGCGGTTTACACGATCAGAAGTCCAAATACAACTTGACGAGACGGTTTCTCCCGGCGATGCTCTGCGGTAACCATGAAAACATCTAAGCAGAAGATCAAGCAAGGGACGATCGGCTTGCAAGTCGATCTGCAGCTCCTCAGCCGAAAGAGGCGAGAGACCATCCGGCCGGTCCTGGAAAACCCGGAGAACTTCGTCCTGCTCAGCGCACGGGCTCTAGGGGGGCGGTTGGGAATTGATGCGGCTACCGTCGTCCGTATTGTCCAAGCTATAGGATTCGTAGCCTACCGCGATTTTCAACGTTATCTCCATGGTCTTTCAATCGCACGGGCAACCTCGCTGGACGCCATGAGAGCCAGCGTTTCCCGCAGCGGCGGCATCATCCCGCTGATTCAAGATTCTTTGGATCAGGACTTAGCGAACCTGAATAGCGTTCGCCACAATACTGACTTGAATGCGCTAGCTGCGGTCGCGGCCAGGTGCTACCGATACTCCCGCATCCTCATCCTCGCCGGAGACCTGGCAGCCACGCTCGCTTCCTACCTCGAGCACCACCTTACCATTCTTGGCCTGCCGGTTCTGAGTGCTACGTCGTGGGGAAGAATCATGCATATCTCCAGAAGTGCAAGCAAGAAAGATTTGGTCATTGCCATAAGCTTTCGTAAAGGACTACGGCAGACCGTAGAGGGGTTGCAGCAGGCACACGCCAAGGGAGCATATTGCGTGGGCGTCACAGACACCTATGTATCTCCAGTTGCTCAGTCTTGCGACCGCGTATTCCTCGCGTCAATTGAGGCGCCTCCTTTCGGTGCGTCCTACATCGCGCCGATGGCCGTGCTTAATGCCTTATTGGTAGCCTGTGCCAACCACCGGCGTGCTCGAACTCTTGCGCTCCTGCGAGCTGCAGAAAGAGAAGAAAGGCACGGCTCGCGCTGGTACCAAATCTAATTTACGGTCCTGTTTATGCCATTTTGTGCACATCTTAATTGCGCGAAAATGCAACAAACGTTGCAGCTATTTCTCCTCCGACACTGAGCAAAAAACTGCCTTATCAAGCGCCGTTGCCAACGAGCCGGACGAATTTAGCCCGGCGGCGTTTATCCCACTCGCTGGTAGATCACCGATGCGTTGATTCCAGTTGTTCGTGCTGAGCTAAAGCATCTCCTGGAGGCTGGTTACCGCGAGATTACCCCCGACGAACCTCCATGAGCTGTTATGCGTATCGCGAGTATCCTCGCCGTTTTTCTGAAATATTCGCGGCAAAACATCGATACCAGCTTGATTACTTTCGAGTTTCGCCCCCAAAGATTTCATCAACTCTTAATCCTAATTTCATCTCCGTGAAAACCTACCACTGTATTTTTGAGGTATATGTCATCCGAGCGTCTTGCCTCGGCCACTTCGCCGCCGGACGTGTTGTCCCGCGTTGCGCAAATGCCCGCAGTATCGGGGTTGGCACAGCAATTGGTTCCCCTGAGAAAGTTGCGCGATGTTTATCGCCGCGTCCAGCAGTCGCCGGACGGCTTTCGGTTGGAGACATTGCTGTCCGAGATGCGAATCGAACTGCGGGTCAGTATGGCCGAGTCCGCCAGAATTCCCGCGACCGGACCCGTTGTGGTTGTAGCAAACCGCCCTTTCGGGCTCATTGACGGAGCGATTCTGACCGTCCTCCTTACGCGCGTCCGGCAGGATGTGAAAGTCGTTACCAATTTCGTGCTGAGCGATGTGCCAGAACTCCAGCGGCACTGTATTTTCGTCGATCCCTGTGAATCTGACCACTCCGTCGAGTTGAATCGCCGCGCCTTGAGAGAATGTGTAATGTGGCTTCAGCAGGGAGGAATGCTGGCTATTTTCCCTGCCGGCGAAGTATCTCACCTGCAAGTTCCTGAAGCTGAAATCGCAGATCCGGTATGGAATAACACGGCTGTGCGGTTAGCGCGAAGAACGGGCGCTTCCGTCTTGCCAGTGTTTTTCTGCGGACACAACAGCGTGGGCTTTCAACTTCTTGGAATGTTCCATCCCTCGCTACGCACGGCGTTGTTGGTGCAGGAATTTCTTCAGCAGGAAGGAAAGACGATTGAAGTCCGCCTGGGCAGCGAAATTCCCAACCATTGCATTACCGGCATCGAAGACGATGGGAAGGCCACTGCGTACATACGCTGGCGCACCTATCTGCTTGGCCACCGAAGCGAACGAAAGAATTCCTGGACTTCTGCCGTGCGTTCCAGGCTCGCACTTAACGCTCAGCAGCCGCTTGCGCCGGCTGTGCGCCCGGAGTTACTCGCTCAAGAGCTTTCGGGTCTTGCGCCGAATCGTTGCCTGATAGAAAGCGGAGATCTAGCAGTCTATCTGCTCCGAGCTGACGAAACGCCGCATTTGCAGCGAGAATTAGGACGGCTACGCGAATTGACTTTTCGCGAAACTGGTGAGGGCACGGGCAGACCTCTCGACCTCGACCGTTTTGACCGCTATTACTGGCACCTGCTGTTGTGGAACAAAAAGAAGCAGGAGTTGGTCGGAGCCTATCGAGCCGGAAGCACTACCGAGATACTCCCCCAGAAGGGGGTTGACGGCCTCTACACCAGCACGCTGTTTCGCTACAAGCCAGAGCTCTTCCAAAAGCTCGGCCCTGCCCTGGAACTGGGGCGCTCGTTTGTGAGACCGGAGTACCAGCGTCAACACGCCCCGCTTCTTTTGTTGTGGAAGGCCATTGCTCGTCTCATAGCGAGCCGTCCCGGAACTCCAGTCCTTTTCGGCGCGGTCAGCATCAGCAACAATTACAGTCAAGCTTCACGCGAGATGATTTACCGTTTCTTCGAAGCCCGTAAAAGCCATGAGGAACTGGCGGGGTTGATCGAACCGCGCCGGGCCTTCCGTCCGACCCGCTTGCGTCGCTGGGATTGTAGCGCGCTGCGCTATGCTCTGCACGACTTGGACGAACTCTCGCAGCCCGTCTCCGATGTGGAATGCGATGGTAAAGGGCTACCAATTCTGATCCGGCAATACGCGAAAATCGGCGGCAAAATACTCGGCTTCAATGTCGATCGCAAGTTCTCCGATGTGCTCGACGGCCTGTTGGTGGTCGATCTCCGTCAAACCAAGGGCGATCTACTCGAGCGATACATGGGTCGCGAAGGTGTGGCGGCATTTCGCGCGTACCATCGGTTCTGAATATATTTGCGGTCGTAGTCTCGGCAACCGACAAAATCAGGACAAGGACACTCGCCGTCAAGCCGTTGCAGTTTTTCATCTGGCATTCATCTCTCGTTAACCTGAATTGAATATTCTCGTTTCCTATCTATATCAGTCCGCTGTCCGGCGGGTGCCAGTTCGATGACAAGAAGATCCTATTCCCTGAACCGCATCCTACAGAGGTCAGCGCATCTCAAATGGATCCTGTTTTTTCTCCTACTAGTCCCGAACTCAGTTGCGCAGGTTTCAACCACTTCCTTGCGAGGAATCGTTGCCGATCCAGCCAAAGCGGTAATTGCGAGTGCACGGATAACTCTGGCCAATTCGGCAGAAGGTTTCAGCCGAACTGCGGCCACCAACGAGCGAGGCGAATACCAATTTCTGCAAGTGCCCCCTGGCACTTACAGCCTTACGGCGGCCGCGGGAGGTTTCACGACCGGCCGCAAAGACGATGTGGTTCTATTGGTGAATACCCCTGCGACGCTGGATTTCGTCCTGCAAGTCGGGGCGACCGAAACGACGGTCGACGTTCGCGGGGAAGCCTCGGCGGTAAACACCGTGGACGCGACATTGGGTAATGCCTTCGATTCGCGCCAAATTGCCTCGCTTCCTTCCGAAGGCAGGAATGCGGTCGAGTTGCTGAGCTTACAGGCGGGAGTCACTTATGTTGGCAACCAAGTGAATACCGGCGCTGACTCTCGCGGCGGCGCGGTCAATGGGGCCCGCAGCGACCAGACCAACGTCACGGTAGACGGGCTGGACGATAACGATCAACTGGAAGGCTACGCGTTCACCGGTGCGTTGCGGGTTCCCATGGATTCGTTGGAGGAATTTCGCGTTACTACGACCAACGCAGACGCAGACTCCGGACGCTCATCCGGCGCGCAAGTTTCTCTCGTAACAAAGAGCGGAACCAATCAATTCCATGGTTCCTTTTATGAATACAACCGTACTTTATTCGGAGCCGCGAACGACTGGTTCAACAAGGAGGCGCAACTTGCAAGCGGCTCGCCGAATAAGCCTGGCGAATTGATTCGCAACACTTTTGGAATTGCGGTAGGAGGCCCCATAGTTAAGAACCGGCTCTTTTTCTTCGCAAACTATGAGGGGCAGCGTTCGCGCGAGGCCGTACAGACAACTCAAGCTGTGCCCAGCGCGAATCTACGTCATGGAATTGTGAGTTATATCGCGGCGAATGCCAGCACGGTGGCCCTGCAGCCTTCCGACATTGCAAACCTGGACCAGGGTTGTCTGGCTAGCGGCACGTGCCCGAACGGCAACGGCGTGAGCCAGGCGGTTTTGAATTTGTGGAATGGAAGAGATACGTTGCCGAACGGCACGCCGGTTCCGGCGTATCCTCTGCCCAATACGAATACTTCATTCGGATCGGACGGGTTGAACATCCTCGGATATACGTTTGCGGCGCCCCAACCCGCTAGCTTGAATACTTATCTGGCAAAATTGGACTACAACCTTACGCAAAACGGAAACCACCGGCTGTTTTTTCGAGGCAATCTGCAGAACGACCGAACCCTCGACGCCGCACAGTTTCCGGGGGAGCCCCCGAGTCAGATCGTGCGGAACAATAGCAAAGGCGTGGCCGTGGGATATGCAGCGATCCTCAGCAATACTGTAATCAATAATTTCCGCTACGGTTTCGTGCGCCAGGGCCTCGGCGATACTGGGTCGAATCCGTTTTCCAATGTTAGTTTTTGGAACTTGTCCGACCAAGTGTCGTTTGCTCGCACAGTCAACGTGAATGTCCCGGTGAATCAGTTCGTGGATGATCTCACCTGGACACGCGGCCAACACACGCTGCAGTTCGGCGGGAACTGGCGCATTGTGAACGATAATCGCTTCTCCAATGAGCAGAATTTCTTCTATGGATCGCCGCATCCTACTTGGCTCTATGAAGGTGGCATTGCATTTACCGGCCAGGATCTCGATCCGGCCAACAATCCCGCCTTGCCTGCCATGGATCCCAGTTTCGGCTATTCGTACGACTCCGCCGTAACTGACGTTACCGGAATCATTGCCTCAATCTCGGCGGTTTATAACCAGAACAAGCTGGGTCAGTTTACTCCGGTGGGCGCGCTCGTACCGCGCCATTTCAAGTCGAACGAGGCCGAGTTCTACGCGCAGGACGCTTGGCACGCGACGAAAAATCTTCAGCTGACCTTCGGCCTGCGCTACACGTTGTTACAAGTGCCGTACGAGACCACCGGCAATCAGGTCGCCCCAACTCCCGGTTTAGCGTCATTTTTCAACGGCAGAACCGCGGCCATGAACGCGGGCGAGGTTTACCGGCCAACAATTTCCTTTGCTCTCAGCGGACAGGCCAATGGACAGGCCCCTTATTGGAATCCGGATTACAAAGATATTGCTCCGCGTTTTGCTTTCGCGTATTCGCCAACCTCGAGCGCTCCCTTCTGGGGAAAGTTGCTTGGGCCGAGCGGCAAAACGTCGATCCGCGGAGGTTACGGCATTTACTTCGATCACTTCGGTGAAGGCGTCGTGAATAGCTTCGATCGCGAAGGATCGTTCGGGCTGACCACCAACCTGGAAAATCCTTCCGGCGTTGAAACCACAAATTGTGTTGCGCGCTTCGTGAACCTGACGACCATGCCGGCAAGCGATGCCTGCGGAGGAACCCCTGAGCTACCGCAGCAGCCTGCCGCAGGCTTTCCATCCACTCCCCCCGGGATGGGAGCTAATGGCAGTTTCGCCATAGGATGGGGGGTCGACAACTCGATGAAGACGCCATACTCGCATGTGGTGGATTTCTCGGTCACCCGCGAACTGCCTCGCCAGTTTGTAGTCGAGCTTTCCTATGTGGGCCGCTTTAGCCGGCGGCTGCTTCAGGAAGTGGACTTGGAGGAGCCAGTCAACATGAAAGACCCGAAATCCGGGATGACTTATTTCCAGGCTGCTACTGCGCTGGCAAAACTGGCGAACGCGAATACCCCGGAGAGCGGTGTGAAACCCATCGCGTTTTGGGAGGACTTCTTCCCGGGCGCAGCCGGTTCGGCCGGCGAAACTGGATCGGCTCCCGGCATCCCCGCGAATCCCACCGCTACGCAGAATATCTAC
>JBAVZU010000062.1:0-2047 GCA_049588915.1 Candidatus Sulfotelmatobacter sp. | reverse complement strand
TCGGGCCGAGCCAGTGGGAACCGGGAATGACCTTCCCAAACATCGCAGGACCGGCGTCGGATTGGTTTCTGGGTGGTTTTCAAGAGCAGTTCGTCCAGCCACCCGACTACATCGCGGCCGGAAGTTTTGCGACCGGATTGGTTTTGACGGAATGCATTCGCCGGGCCGCTTCCTTGGATGACGAGCAGCTACGAAACACAGCGTCTGACCTGGATTGCAATACGTTTTACGGACGATTTCGCATCGACTCTCGAACCGGAATACAGACGGGACATCGTGTGTTGCTCATCCGCTGGCAAGAAGGCCACAAAGTAGTGCTGCCTTCGTGACTGAGGTAAAGCGGAAAGTATGCCCACAGCATGCTCTCGACGGGCTTTTTGCGTTCAGTGCCCGGAGCTGTGATCACCAAATGGAGTGTCAACTCTCAATCTGGCTGGTGCTCACATTGAAAAGCGGCAGTGCCCTGGGTGGCCGCGCTGGCGACCGGGCGACTCGACACTGCTTCTTCCGGCGAGAAGATTTCAAACACCGAATCCAAATTCGTGAGTTCAAACAACTCGCGTACGCGCGACGTCGGATTCATGAGTTTCAAGTCAACTTCGGTAGCGCGAGCCCACCCCTGCAAGAACACCAACACCCCCATCCCGCCACCATCGATGGCATCAACTCTCGTGAGATCAAGTACCACAGTTCGGCTGTTCACCTGAGACAGCACAGCTTTCCGCAGAATGTTGGCCTCATCACCGGCCACGATGCGCCCCACGCAACGCAGGACTGCCATATCTTCCGAATGTTGGATAGTCACGTTCAACATCGTCAAGTTCCGCTGACCGGTTCGAGCAACCTTCCCCCATTAGATACGTGAAACCCACGCTGCAGGTTCAATTATTCGTGGGTGCCTTGTTGCTTACAGACGTTTTAGTGCGGCGAACGTGAGCTCTGGAAACCTGGCCGAAGACTGAGTTTGCGTCCTTCCCACCCGAGCCTCATCTGTACGAATCCAGCTGTGGCAGTGGTGGGCCGGATTTCGAGAACTGCAGGGAGTACAGGGAGTGTTACGGAAACCGGCCGTCCCTAGCGTCGGCCTTCGAGACACCCGCATCCGGTTGCTCGATGTCGACCGCTGGCCGTCATTGGGCTCTCACGATCGACTTCCGGCATGCTTGACTTTCCCCGAGCTGTGGTACGAGCATCAACAGTTGTGGGGATCGGCAATCCAGTTCTTCGGTCTCCGGTTGGAGTGAACGGAAATGAATCGGGAGCGGTTGAAGCACTTTCAGAGACAACTCTCATCTTGGCAGGAGGAGATACAACGAAGGCTCCAGAATGCAGTGCAAGGGAGGCGTGACGACGAGGGCATCGAGGCAGACATTACAGATCGCGCCTCACGTTCGTCCGAAAAGGAACTCTCCTTTCTTACTTCGGTTCAACACCAGGAGCGTTTGCGGAAGGTCCAGCAAGCACTTCGCCGCGTCGGTACGGGCGAGTATGGGCAGTGTCTGGGTTGTGGCGAAACAATCGACCTTAGGCGTCTGGAAGCGGTGCCATGGACACAATATTGCATCGAATGCCAGCAGAATCTGGAGCAAGGCTCGGTGGAACAGTTGCGATGACGAGTATCGCGGCTTGACGAAGGACGA
Source organism: Candidatus Sulfotelmatobacter sp. (assembly GCA_049588915.1). Lineage (GTDB taxonomy): Bacteria > Acidobacteriota > Terriglobia > Terriglobales > Acidobacteriaceae > Sulfotelmatobacter. Next base: position 407 of record JBAVZU010000062.1, on the reverse strand, counting down.
GCGGGGAGCAAAGCACGTGTGCGACTCTGCCAGCATCGGGAGGATGTCCTAGCTTGCTCCTCAGAGCACAGATGGCCAGCCGCGACAACCCTGTGTCGGGTATCCTTGAGCTCGAGGCTGTGGAAGAGCCAGACCCATGCCACCAGCAGCTTACATTTCAGAGATAGACCTTGAGCGGGTCTCCGGTCCACTGCGCATTGCCCATCTGCCCGGCGAGGCGAAGCCAGTGTATTTCAGCGTTCACGGAGCGGTTGCGTCACACTACGGCCTGCCGCCTGAGCAACTGAAGGAGTCCCACGCAACCACGCTGGACTACGTTGTCGCCGCTGCAGCCGGTTGACTGTTAGGCACATTCGCCGGCGCGCTGGCAGCGCGCAAGATTGATACCGACAACGGCAGGGCAAAAG
>JBAVZU010000061.1:0-9506 GCA_049588915.1 Candidatus Sulfotelmatobacter sp. | reverse complement strand
GGCAGACGCGGCGTCAGGCTTCGTCGTCGGCGGGATCCGCCGGTCCAAGAACGCTGGCTGTATTGCCACTGCAAAACTTGGGTTCGGATAAAGATCTCGATTTTCTTCGGCTCGCATTGGCTGATGAAATTGCCACATCGCTCAGTTATGTGCGGGCGCTGACAATTCGTCCGTTCGCTACTACACGGAAGTATGATTCGCCCACGCTCGATATTCAGGAGGCCGGGAAAGCCATGCACGTCACGGACGTGGTCACCGGGCACTTTCTGAAGGAAGGCTCGCAGTTGCAGATCACGCTGGAAGCGATTGACGTGGAGAACAATCGCACGCTGTGGCGCGACACGATGACGGTTGCGGCTCCTGATCTGATCGCCATGCGCGGACAGATTACGGCCAAGGTTCGCCAGGGGCTGGTTCCGGCGCTCGGTGCTGGAACAAATTCCGCAGATGGGGCGACGCGTCCTAAGAACGAAGAAGCCTACGATTTATACCTGCGCAGCATCGCCGTGCCGCACGATCCTTTTCCCAACAAAGACGCCATCGCCATGTTAGAGCGAGCGGTGGGATTAGATCCCAGCTATGCGCCTGCATGGGGGGCGCTGGCGCTTCGCTACCATTACGACGCGGCTTACTCTGACGGCGGGGATGCAGCGTTTCAGCGATCGAATCGCGCCTTTGAGAAGGCGATTGCGCTAGATCCCAACCTGGTGAGCGCGGCCGCGCAGTTGATCACGAATCACGTTGAAAGGGGCGACATCATCAGCGCCTACCGGCAAGCGAAAGGTCTGGTGGCGAGGCATCCGGAGAGCGCGAGCGCGCACTTTGGCCTGGCTTATGTGCTGCGTTATGGCGGGGATATTGAGGAATCGGCGCACGAATGCGATACGGCACTGGCGCTCGACCCGGGCAACTACACTCTGCGTTCGTGTCTGTTTACCTTCGATCAGCTGGGTAATTATGCCCGTGCGGTGGAGTTCATTCAGCTGGATGCGGGCTCGGTTTACTCCGACAGCAACCTGATGGCGCATTACTTTCGGGATGGTAATGTGGCGCAAGCGAAAGAGCTGGCAATCAAGGTGAAAAATCAGCAGATGGTCGACTGCCTGAATGGAGAGTTGAAGCCGAACGAACTGGACCGGCAGGCGGCCGCGGCGATCATTGCCGACCCCGATCCTGAACCGCGCTATGTGATCGCCGGAGACTTCGCCTACTGTGGCCGGAAAGACGTCGCCATGGAAATGATTAAGAGCGCTATCGATCACCACTTCTGCGCCTACACGGGATTGCAGAATGATTCGATATGGACCAAGCTGCGCGGATCTCCGGAGTTTGCGGAGCTGGTCTCGGAGGCAAAGAGGTGCCGGGATGATTTTATGGCGGAGAGGGACAAGTAGAAAAAGCGCGAGGCGGCGGGCTGTGGCTGCTCAGCGATTTAGCAGCACCGTGATATCCGTCACCTTGCCAAGTTGTTCGTCGGCGGTGACCAGCGTTAGACCGAATACTTTTGCGGTCGCGGCGATAAAACCGTCTGCTGGGTCGTTGTGGGGCAGTTTTAACGAAGATATTGCGAGCGCCACTTCAAACGTGAGCGGCGCCTCGCGAACATTCAGCCGAGTAAGATTGTCATTGATCCAGCTAACCGCGTCTGGGATAAGCCTCAGGCGACCCTTGTTGTGAAGCAGCCGCAGTTCCCAAATGCTGACCGGGGATAGCCAAATCTCGTTCTCCATGTTGTCTAGTTCTCGCGCCACTCGTGGGGAAAGACGATCGGGCTGCAGTGAGTTCCAGAGCCAGATGTGCGTATCAAGAAGGAATTTCAATCGCGCCAGGCTTCCCAGTCCTCGAGGCTACCGGTAGGACCAACGATGTCTCCTAGAATTTCTCCAGTGCCGACCATGCAGCCAACTCGGCGCACCGCAGACTTCTGTGGAGATGGCGGCACGACTTCCGCGACCGGCTTGCCGAATCGGGTTACTCGAATCGGCTTGCGCGTCTTGCGAACCTCTTCCAAGATGCCGAGGCACTTGGCTTTGAACTCGGAGATGGCGATTTCCTTCACACCTCTTTATACCATGGTCAATGACCATGGTTCAACTGGACCGTTAACCGGAATATCGCCCTTCCCACTTACACCCCAATCACTCCCACCAACTCCTTTACAGCCGCCGCGCTCTTATCCAAGCCAGCCTTCTCTTCCGCAGTCAGCTTGATCTCGATGATCTGCTCGATTCCCTTCGCTCCCAGCTTCACTGGCACGCCGACGTAAAGGCCGTTGATCCCGTATTCGCCCTGCAAATACGCCGCACATGGCAGAATCTTTTTCTTGTCCTTGAGGATCGCCTCGACCATTTCCGTCGCCGCAGCCGAAGGAGCATAGTAAGCCGAACCGGTCTTCAGATATTTCACGATCTCCGCCCCGCCGTCACGAGTGCGCTGCACTAACGCTTCGAGTCTGGATTTCTCAATCAACTCCGTGATCGGAATGCCGGCCACGGTGGAATAGCGCGGCAGGGGAACCATGGTATCGCCGTGGCCGCCGAGCACAAACGCGGTCACGTTCTCGACGCTGACCTTCAATTCATCGGCGATGAATGCGCGGAAGCGCGCTGAATCCAGGACGCCGGCCATACCGACGACGCGCTCGCGGGGAAATCCGCTGAGCTTGTAAGCGGCCTGGGCCATGGCATCAAGCGGGTTCGAGATAATAATGAGGATGCAGTTTGGCGAATATTTCACCGCCTCGCCCACTACAGCCTTCATGATGCCGTAGTTGGTGTTCAGCAAATCGTCGCGGCTCATCCCGGGCTTGCGCGGAATGCCGGCGGTAATGACGACGATGTCGGAGTTCGCTGTATCTTTGTAGTCGTTCGTGCCTGTGATGTAGGAGTCGCGCTTTTCGATGGGCATGGCTTCGAGCAGATCCAGGCCCTTGCCCTGCGGAACGCCTTCAATGATGTCGATCAGCACAACATCCGCAAGCTCTTTCGAAGCAATCCAATGAGCCGCAGTCGCACCCACGTTTCCTGAACCTACGATGGTTATTTTCTTGCGCATAAATGAGTCCTTTCGAGATAAAGCAATTAGCCGCTGGCAATTGACAATTAGCTCAGCGGCAGCTTGCCGCTGCGAGCGAGAGCGATTCCTCGCTTCGCCCGGAATGACAAAATCATAATGGGTAAATGCTGAGTGCTAATCACTCACTGCCAAGGCTGCTAACTGGTACTGCTAATTGCTCTCCTACACCAGCACCGCGGCGCCCATGTTCTCGACGATCGCGTCTGCGAACTGGCTGGTCTTCAACTTCGTCGCACCCTCCATCAGGCGCTCAAAGTCATACGTAACTTTCTTCTGAAGAATCGTGCGTTCCAATCCGCGTTCGATCAGCTCCGCAGCCTCATTCCATCCGAGGAATCGGAACATCATCACACCCGAGAGCATGACGGAACCGGGATTGATCACATCTTTGTCGGCGTACTTCGGCGCCGTACCGTGGGTCGCCTCGAAGATTGCATAGCCATCGCCGATGTTCGCTCCCGGCGCAATGCCCAGCCCGCCCACCTGCGCCGCGCAAGCGTCGGAGATGTAGTCGCCATTCAGATTCGGAGTGGCCAGCACAGAGTACTCGTCCGCCCGAGTCACCACCTGCTGGAAGATGGAATCAGCGATGCGATCGTTGACCATGATTTTCTTTTTCCATTGTCCTTTGCCGTGCGTCGCGTAAATGCGGTCGAGCACTTCTTTCACTTCCTGCTCTACCGCCTGGCGAAATGCAGGGGGAGCAAATTCCATTCCTGGTTCAACCAGTTCGGCATTCTGTGCCACGGTCAAGTTCGGATTCTTGTCCTTGTTATCGACGATCCAGCTTTCGCGTTCGGTCACAATCTGGTCGCGAAATTCTTCCGTCGCGAGTTCGTATCCCCACTTGCGAAAAGCGCCTTCGGTAAATTTCTGAATATTTCCCTTATGCACCAGCGTTACGCTCCTGCGGCCGCTTTCCAGCGCATGCCGGATCGCCATGCGTACGAGACGCTTGGTTCCGGTCACGGAGATGGGTTTGATGCCCACGCCAGAATCCAGCCGGATCTGTTTCTTGCCGCCCTTCAGCATGTCTTTATTCAGAAATTCAATGAGCTTCGCGCACTCCGCAGTTCCCTCCTCCCACTCGATGCCGGCATAGACATCCTCGGTGTTCTCCCGGAAGATGACCACGTCCATGCGTTCGGGATGCTTTACCGGAGATGGCACGCCCTTGTAATACTTCACCGGCCGAACACAGCAATAGAGATCCAAAATTTGCCGCAACGCCACATTGAGAGAGCGAATTCCGCCGCCTACGGGTGTAGTCAGCGGACCTTTGATCGCGACGCGAAATTCGCGAATTGCATCCACGGTCTCATCGGGCAACCAGGTATCGAATTTCGCCTTGGCTTTTTCGCCGGCGAACACTTCAAACCACGCGACCTGGCGCTTGCCCTGGTATGCTTTTTCGACAGCGGCGTCGAACACTCGCAGCGATGCCTTCCAGATATCGCGTCCCGTTCCGTCGCCTTCAATAAATGGAACGACCGGATTGTCCGGCACATCGTATTTCCCGCTGGCATATCCAATTTTTCTTCCATCCGATGGAACTTTCACACCGTTATAAGAGCTTGCCATTCATGCCTCCTAAAGAATTTTGTCACGACACGCTGGAAAATGTTTAATTATAGTGAATAGCCGCGCGACCGCACTCTAGCGCGCGTCACTGCCTTGTGTGATGGGCATCACCACCGTCTCGTCCCAAACGACTTACGGACCCCGACTGTCATGTAGCGACCCCACGGCCCGTTATTGCCCAGATCGGCGATGCCGAGATAGGTGTCGCGGGCACCCAACCGGTCGAATAGAAAGTGCTGCGTTACGCGGAACTCAAACCCCTTGGCGATAAAGATTCCCACCCCCCACGAGTGCTCAATGCCGATCGCATCCGGCGACCAGGTGTAAAGTGTCTGAGGGATGGTCTTGCCGAATAGGAACGCTGGCGCGCCAAATACCATGAAGCGCCGCAATTCACCCCGGCCAAAGGGTCGCACCTCCAGCATCCCGGAAAGCATGTAGCGCGCGAACATGCTGCATGGCGCGTTCACGCCGCCGTACTGCCCCGCATTTCCGGCGCAAATGTTCGGGTCGATCTCATTGTGCGGAGGCGCCAGATCAAATTGTGCCCATCCCCAAAATGTATCGCGCGGAAAGAACATCCTCTCTTCACCGCCAGAGCTCTGTGAAGCCGGTTCGGGCGACGAACTCTGCGCACTGCCCAGCGTACAAATCAACATCGGTAATGCAAGGATCCACGCCAACGTTTTCATCCCGCCTCCAAGGAAGTCGTTATTTTCATGAAAGGTCGTTCCGCCCCGGAACAAAACACCTCTTGCTTGATTTGCAGAGGATTGAGTCAGCAGTCAGGGAGCGAAACATTGTAACCTGTTGCCACAACGCCGCTTGGGGTTTCGTCTTGATCGAGATTAGAGCTTGCCAGACATAGTAGAAGACCGATGGCCCATGCTTCCAGAATTCATATTCACTTATCAATTTATTCCATTCATAGAATCGGTTTTTGGTAGCGGCGACTGGAAGGCTTGCAATCTCAAGCATCTACGGTTTGGATAACGGATTGCTAGTATGTAAATACTAGAAGCCCCCTGGAGCCACATGCCACAAGAAGTATCCGTTTCCTATCAGGCTGTCAAAAGCAAAGTTTACCGGCTTATCGACACTCTTGTTGTCGGAGAAAAGTCGGAGGTCGACGTACAAGAGTCGATCCGTCGCTGGTGGGAGCTGATTCACCCAGCTGACCGTCCGATCGCTCACAAGTATCTCCTCCTTGTGCTCGGCCGGTCATGTCAAGCGCTCGACGCCATCGAAGAAGGACTTACGGACGCCACCAATCGGGATGCCTTCCGGCCTTGCGAGTCCACCAGGGGGTTCAAGCTGGTTGAGCGGGTCGTCAAGCCATCGAGCAAACCCGCAGCGTTCACCTCTATGTAGAAGGCGCTTCCTACGAGGCGCTCGGATCGCCAATCTACTCGTGCGCTTCGCCGCGAAACATAACTTTTACAATGTCTCGCTTGTATCTCTCCGATTCACCTTAGATCGCAAGCATTTTGTCCGCAGCTTCCCCCTTCTCACCGTTGGCCCGGCGCCATTTTCTGCCGTAACATAAGGCAGCAATGCAACCAACGTGGCACATGCAGATGCGTCTTCAGATCGCTCTCAGGCGGCTTCTACTTACATCGCTTTGCTTTTCTGCCGTATGTCTTGCCTTGCCCGCCGCTGCACAAACCGCCTCGGCCCCGGCTCAGTCTATCCCTGCTGGGGATTCCAAGCTGATCGAGATCAAAGTTACCGGAAGCAAGCGCTTCACCCAGGCTGAGGTTGCAGCTGCGTGCGGGCTTCCATTGGGCGCAATCGTGGACAATGAACTTTTCCGCAAAGCCGCACGGCAACTGGGCGAAACCGGCGCTTTCAATGACATTTCCTATACCTACACCTTCTCTTCCGCAGGCACCAAGTTAGCTTTTCAAGTGACCGACGCCGATAAGTTTGTTCCCGCGCACTTTGCCGATTTTGTCTGGTTCTCCGACCAGGAACTCTTGCAGAAAGTGCATGAACGCATTCCCCTCTTCAATGGAGAATTGCCTACCACGGGCCGTTTGCCCGACCAGGTCTCCGATGTTCTTCAAGCCATGTTGGTCGAAAATGGCGTTCCCGGGCACGTCGAATACTCGCGGACAGGCGCAGGTCACGTCGAGGCGATCGATTACGCAATCGACAACGTTACCATCCGAATTCGTCGCATCGAGTTCGCCGGCGCTGGACCGGCCGAGTTGCCACTACTTGAAACTGCCGCCGAAAAACTTGCTGGACGCGATTATTACCGCGCGCTTCTTAAGGCTTTCGTCGAGCACTCCGTGCTTCCGGTCTATCACGAGCTTGGTTACCTGAAGGCTTCCTGCGATGCAGCAGAGCCCAAAGTCGTCAAGGACGCCAGTGCAGACGCCGTCAATGATAAGCAGGCGGTGACTCTCGTCGACGTTACCGTCCCTATAAGGCCCGGTGCTCAATACAAACTTGGCGGGTGGACATGGTCGGATAACAAAAATATCTCTACTGACACCCTCCAGTCGCTGCTCCACGCCAAGGCCGGCCAACCTGCCAATACAGTCCAGCTGGAGGATGATCTCCGCGCGGTGCAGACATTGTATGGTTCGCGGGGTTATGTCACTGCGACGATCAAGGCGAATGCGCAGTTCGATGAGGCGGCCAGTACGGTCTCGTACCAGTTGGTCGTTTCCGAAGGTCCGGTTTATCACATGGGAGAGCTCGAGTTTCGCGGCATTGACAATAATCTGACCGCGAGGCTTCGCGCCGCCTGGAAGATTCATACCGGCGATGTCTACGACGTAACCTATCTGAAGGAATTCCTCCCACTCGCCCGGAAACTTCTGCCCTCCAGCATCGACTGGGACGTGGCTCCGCACGTCACCGCCATCGCTCGTGACAAAGTGGTTGACGTCGACCTGCAATACACGGCGAAGGCTCCGCAATGAGCCTGCTAGCAACTCACGCGAAGCCGATGTCTCTTTGTACGACCGCAGATCGCCGGCCTGGAATAGACTAGCGGAATAAGCGACAACGAGCCCTGACAGGAGAGCACCGCATGAATCGCAGTTCCAGATGGTTCTCGGCAATGGCAGCACTCATCTTTTGCAGCTCCGCATTTCTAAATGTCTATGCGGCCGGCAAGCATACCTTTACCGGTGAAGTCGGCGATGCGATGTGCGGACGAAAACACATGGAAGGCCAATCGGCGGCGGAATGTACTCGCGCTTGCGTGGCGCATGGATCCAAGTTCGCACTCGTCATCGGCGACAAGATCTACACTCTCGACACTTCCGACAAAACTGCATTGGCGACTCTGGACAAACTGGCAGGCAAGACTGCCACCGTTACTGGCAATTTGAACGGCGATACCATTGAAGTGAGTGCGGTCCTCGCGAAGTGAAATGATTAGTTCGGTAGCGCACGCACCCGCGTTCATCGATGGCCTCTTGACGGCCTTTTCCGAGGTCTTGACCTTTCTTGCTCTTCTTTCTGGTTCTTCTGTGAAATTCACACTTTCTTTACAAACCCTTGTGTTAGATTGTGCATTCTCACTCTCATAAATATTGTCGCCGGGGAGGCTACAGAGTTGGGCAAAGATATGGTTCCCAAGCGGATGTTCTTCACCAAGGGCGTTGGAAAGCATCGGGAGCGTTTGACATCTTTCGAATTGGCCCTGCGCGACGCTGGCATCGCCGCTCAGAACCTGGTTCGCGTCTCTTCGATCTTTCCTCCTAACTGCAAAATGCTCGCGCGCAAGGAGGGCGTGAAATATCTGAGCCCCGGCGAAGTGGTGTTCGCGGTGGTAGCCGAAAACTCCACGCATGAAGCCCACCGCCTGCTCGCCTCCTCGATCGGCGTGGCCATTCCCGCCGACAAGAACACCTACGGGTATCTCAGCGAGCACCACTCCTTCGGTGAGACCGAAGACGCCGCAGGAGAGTACGCGGAAGAGCTCGCCGCCGAAATGCTGGCCACAACACTGAACGTAGAGTTCGACCCCGATCGCTCGTGGGATGAGAAGAAACAGATTTACCGGCTATCGAACAAAATCGTCCGCACCGCGAATGTGACGCAGTCGGCTGTAGGAGACAAGCGTGGGTTGTGGACCACGGTCATTGCCTCGGCGGTGCTGATTTTTGATTAGTTGGCCGAAGGCCGAGATTTCGTTTCAAATCATTATGCCATCAACCACTTGCCGAAAAAACAAAGCCCGCACGGAGATGCCTGAGGAATGCTGCGAGAATGGCGGTCTCGACGCATTCGATGACGACCGCAGGGACACGTTTATGACACGGTCTCCAGTGCTTGTTCGGTTCCACCACTGAAACTGGCATGAAAACAAAACCCAGTTCACAAATCGAAACCCGTTATCAATGAGTGCAATGGCGATGTTACGTAATCCATTGTGGCCTGAATTATTGTTTTTCACAGGCGGAACGTTGTACGTGCCGAAGCGGAGGTCAGCACAACATCCGATTGGTCGACTTTAAATATAGTTCTTTCAAACGAGGAGGGAACAGGACTAGAATGCTGCCATTCTCGAATCGCCGAAACGGAATGTTTGATGATTTACCCTCTACGAAAACTGGCTCAAACTAGAAACAGTTACGCAATCGCTAAAGACTTACGGCTGGGCTACAGCGATTCCATCAGGTTCGTAGCTTCCATTGCCGCTGGCCGATGGCCAAACCATCAGAGCATACTCGCTATCAACGGCGGCTACATGCTGGTTCGCTGGAATCGGATAGACGCGTTTATTGTGCACCAGGTGATGTGCTCGGCCTACCGCGTCAATTCGACTCCAGACCGCATCCTTGACTTGGGCGCCTATACCGGAGCCACTGCGCTGCATTTTGCACGCT
>JBAVZU010000060.1:0-4537 GCA_049588915.1 Candidatus Sulfotelmatobacter sp. | reverse complement strand
ATCCCGTTGAGAGAAATAACTTTGGCGGTTAGAAGAGATCACTTCGTGATGAGAACAGGCAAAGTAGAAAAGCGACTCCTTGTGGAAAACCTGAGGATAAGCGTGGATAACCCCGCATAATCCTGCTGTGGAGTCCCGGTTTGTCCCAGAGGAAATCGCGACAGCAAGCTAGGCGGCCGTTTTCATGAATCAACTACGCCGGTCAAAGCCCAACAATTGGCTGTCGCGTTACGCCGCCCCGAAGCGCACCGAAACCAGCTTCGAAACACCCGGCTCCTGCATGGTGACGCCGTAAAGCACGGGTGCAATGCTCATCGTCTTCTTGCTGTGCGTGATGAGGACAAACTGCGTTTGCAGGCTCAGCTCTTTTACCATGTCGGTGAAGCGGCCAATGTTGGCTTCATCGAGAGGCGCGTCGACCTCGTCCAGAATGCAGAACGGGCTTGGCGTGTATTGGAAGATGCCGACCAGCAGGGCCAGCGCAGTGAGCGCCTTCTCGCCTCCGGAGAGCAGCAAGACACTCTGCAACCGTTTGCCGGGAGGCGAGGCAACCACGTCGATGCCGCTTTCGGCGGAATTCTCCTCGTCGGTGAGCTTCATGAACGCATGGCCTCCGCCGAATAGTTTCTTGAAGGTGCCCTGGAAGTTTTCGTTGATTTTTGCGAAGGCTTCCTGGAATTTCTGCCGCGATACCTCGTCAATCTCGCGAATAGTTGCCGTGGTGTTCTCGATTGAGGAGATGAGATCCTTGCGCTGGGTCTCGAGGAATGTGTGGCGTTCGGCGCTCTCTTTATATTCTTCGAGCGCCATCATGTTCACCGGGCCCATGGCGTCGAGCTTCGTGCGCATCTGCCGATAGGACTGATCGCGTGCGGCCAACTCTTCACCACTCACTAGGGCTATTGCAGTATCGGCCATCAGAGCAGGACGCTCGACACCCAGTTCGTTCAAGCAAGTTTCCGCCATGTACATCTCATCGGCCTGCAGTTTGGCAGCAGCCGCTTGCAGCTCGCCGCGGCTGTCACGGGCCTGATCGAGAAGTTGGCGTGCGCCCCGCAGCAGTTCATCGATTTCGGAGAGCCGTGCCCGAAGTTGATCTTTTTCGAATTGCAGCAGGCCCTCGCGCGCCTGCCCTGCATTGCGCTCGTCTTCAAAGTCAACCGTTTGCTGCTCAAGGCGCAGGTTCTCCGTTTCGCGTTGCAACTTTTCGGTCGCGGCACCTTCGATTTGCGAAACCAGCGCACGCACGCGGTCACCCATTTCGATAAACAGTGAGTCGATGCGCCCGAGCACGGCGGTCGCGGAACGATGGCGTTCTTCGAGGGCCGCGACTCGTGCCACCCGCTGCGAACTGGCCTGGGCCGCATCTTCCCGGCGCTGCCGCAACGCTCCCAGAGATTCCTGCGCTGCTGCGATTTGCTGTTCCAATTGGGAGCGAGTCTGTTCCAGCGCGGCGATCTCAGCCTGCCGCACCGTCAGTATCGATTCCTGTTCGGCGCGCTCAGCTGCAAGGCGGTGCAACTCCGCCCGCGAAATACTTACACGCTCAGTTACCCGCGCCATTTCCGCATCAAGTTGCTGCAGCATGTGGCCGGAGGTCATCGTCTGGCGCTCGGCCTCCCGCCGCTCACCGTCCAGCCGTTCCAGCAGGGAAGTGAGCTCTTTAATCTCTCGCCCCAGCGTGAGTACACGCATCTCTTCGTCGCGAAGGGCTCGCTGCAAATCTTCGAGCTGACGGAGCGCCTCCCGCAGTTCGCGCTTCATCGAAAGCGGTCCCTCGGCGCGCTGCTTTCCGCCAGTTACGGTGACGTTGTGAAAGCATTCTCCGGATTGCGAAAGAAAGAATGCGTCTGGATTTTCCAGCGCCAGGCCGCGCGCGGTGTCAGATCCGGGAACAATATAGCCGTCGCGCAGCTTCGGCAGAATCACCTCCAGCGATTTCCCGAAGCCATCGAGAACTCGAATCGTGTTTTTCAGCGGCACAATCGAGGCTGTCAACGGGGCGCAGTGCGCGGCCTCGTCCACCAGAAAAGAAAACTTGGCCTGCGAATCCTCGGGATGCACCAGAAAAGTAGCGCGGCCATCTACGTCGCTACGCAGCAGGCGGAGGCCTTCATCAGCCGCGTCCCAAGACTTGACCACAATGTAGTTCAATTCGTCGCGCAGAAAATCTTCCACCACGTGCTCAAAGCGCGGCTCAACTTCGAGAAAATCAGCGAGCACGCCAACCGGCGCCAATCCGCTCTGCATCACGCCCGACTGGAAGAGGCGGCGGACCGACTCGGTGGAGTAGCCGTGTTCAGCGATGACCGCCTCCAGCGATCCCTTTTTGCCTAGAGCCGTAGCAAATTCAGCTCGCAGCCCGTCGAGATTGGTTTTGGCGCTGGTTTCCTCCAGACGTTTGGATTCGATCAGACGGCGAAGTTGGCTGATTTCTTCCCCGATTCCAGCGACGCGTTGCGTCACGGTTTCGAATTCGAGAGCCAGTTGCCCGCGCTGGCCGCCGAAGGCTTCCACCTGCGAGTTCGCACTGGTGATCTCAGTTTCCAGACGGCGAGCTTCGCGGTCGGCTCCAGCCATGCGTTCCTCGGCTTGAGCCAATTGGTTACGCAGCCGCGAAACTGACGAAACGGTGTCAAAAATAGCGACGCGCGATTCTTCCTGCTGATGTTCCAATTCCGCCAGCGCCGTAGCCGCGGCAGAGGCTTCCAGTTGAGAGAGAGCCAAATCCTGCTGCGCCGCTGCCAGATCGACGGCGGCCGATTCAAGCATTTGACGGTTGGAATCGCGCTCCGACTCAAGCGAACTCAGGCGATGGCGAGCCTGCGCCAGTTCCGCCTCTGCCGATGCCGAACGAACCACCAGTTCTGCGCAGCGCTCGTCATTGTGGCGGCGGCGGGCGGCGGCTCGATCAATCTCCATCGCTAGCTGACTCAGGCGATCGCGGTTCTCGCGCAACTCAGCTTCGATGGCATAGCCGCGCTCCGTGCTTTCACTATGCTCGGATTCGAGTTGTTGCACCGATGCAGACCGTTCCTGCATGTCTTTGGCCAGGGCGTCAAGTTGGGCATCAAGTTCTGCGCTCTCGTGCTCGATCGCAACAAACTTGCTGGCCAGTACCACGCGGAGTTCGGCACGCATCTCATCGCGCAACTTGGCGAAGCGCTCAGCCTTCGAGGCCTGACGCTTCAGCGAATTCATCTGTCGCGTGACTTCTTCAAAAATATCGTTCACGCGCGCGAGGTTTAATTTGGCATCTTCCAGGCGCGCTTCGGCCAAACGTTTTTTGGTTTTGAATTTTGTAATTCCCGCGGCTTCTTCAAGAATGGCGCGGCGATCGGTGGGACGGCTGCTGAGAATCTGCCCGATCCTTCCTTGCTCAATGAGCGCGTAGGTTTCCGGCCCCAGGCCGGTGCCCATGAAAAGATCCTGAATGTCGCGCAGGCGGCAGAGTTTGCCGTTCAGCAAATATTCGCTATCGCCGGAGCGAAACAGGCGGCGTGTAACAACAATCTCGCCCGCATGGAACTGCTGTTGATTAAATTTGCGGCGGCGAATCTTGAGCAAAACCTGTGGCGCGACCGTTGAAGACGCAGTCAGCGCAATATTGTGCGCCGGCAGCGCAAACACCGGTTCGTCGTCGGGGAAGGCGACTGCGATGGTGGTCACCTTCGATCGCGGAATCTCAACTTCTTCCGTCCTGCTAGGCTGAGCTTCCTCCACAGCGGTTTCAGTCTCGGCGGCGGCGCGGGCGCGGATAGCGGCTTCGTCCCAGTCCTCGGCATGCTTTGACGGCACGGGACTGCCCGCTATAGAACTGCACGCCATAGAACTGCTCGCCATAGAAACGACCGGCAGCTCCTCCTGGATATCGATCTCCGTCGGCGCATCGGCGTCGGGCCCGGGATATTCCTCAGGATCGATCAACGTGAGCGACACTTCGGCCATGCCCGTCGGCTTGCGATCGCGCGTGCCGGCAAAAATCACGTCTTCCATGCGCGACCCGCGCAGGGTCTTCGCCGACTGCTCGCCCAGCACCCAGGAGATGGCATCGGCAATATTGGACTTGCCGCAGCCGTTGGGCCCGATGATGGCGGCCACACCTTCCCCCTGGAACTTGAGGTCGGTGCGGTCGCAAAAAGATTTAAAGCCGAGAATCTGAAGCCGCTTCAGTTTGAGCAACGTAAACTCCTTGAGAAAACCAGTGGCCGGTCACGAATGCTGCGTTTCAAAAAGTCGGTTAGGGCATGGCTTCACCCTTGCCCGCCCCTAGCCAATAAACAGGACTTTAGGTGCGTGAGGGGACACCTTTCTTCCTGCCCAATCCCACTTGCCGAGCTATTTACCAGGTGGATTCCTCCGCCTCAATTTACGATGCGCTCTACACCTACAGTCGTCCCAGGCTGGAAGGGACGAGCACAAATTTAAGCAACTGTAACGGTCAAATAGGGGCGGGGTCAAGCAATATAACACTATATGTTGTATGGCGTTATGGACCAGCCCTCTAGATTGCACACACATTGCAGCACTTGTGTAG
>JBAVZU010000059.1:0-42959 GCA_049588915.1 Candidatus Sulfotelmatobacter sp. | reverse complement strand
GGCAAATACTGAGGCAGCCCGTGGGGGTGAACCCGATGCTCTAGACTGTCGAGGATCCGGACCTCGAAACCGTCGCGCAGAAAACGGTCCACGAGGTGAGATCCAATAAATCCGGCGCCTCCGGTTACAAGAACTTTCAAGGCCATGAAATTCCGTTTGCGAAATCGAGGGGATTAGGGGCGGCTGATCGTGCAATGCACGCGCGGCTTAATCGTGGATCACTGGAGCTGCTATTTTCCCGAACCGCGAAAAACCTCAACCAAGGTGAGCAGCAGGATTTTCAGGTCTAAGGTTAGCGACCAGGTTCGGATGTACTCCAAATCTAGACGAACCCACTCATCGAAATCACGAACCCGGTTGCGCCCGTTGACCTGCCAAAGGCATGTGATTCCGGGTTTCACCGAGAGCTTTTGTTTTTGAAAATTGGTGAATTGGAGGAACTCGCTTTCGAGCGGTGGCCTCGGGCCGACCAGGCTCATGACGCCCAGCAGAACGCTGTAGAGTTGCGGCAGTTCGTCGATACTGTAGCGCCGCATCCACGCCCCGAAAGCAGTGATGCGGGGATCGTGCGTGAGTTTAAAGACAGGGCCGGTCATTTCATTCCGCGCCAGAAGTTGCGGCTTCAGTGCATCCGCATTCGCCACCATGGAACGGAATTTGTATCCCACGAACCGCCGACCGTTCCGGCCAACCACACGCCACCGATAAAAGATGGGGCCGGGCGAGTCGAGCTTCACCAGAACCGCCAGCACCAGCAAGAATGGCGACAGCAGCATCAGCAGGCAGGCCGACACTACAATGTCGATCCCGCGCTTCACCGCTAGCCGCAGCGGGCTCGACCATCCGGTTGAACGTCCAGGCAAAGAACGTCTGGGCAAAGGCTGAGCAACTGCGGTGTGGAGGTTAACTTGGGGATTAAGCAACTGCGCTGCAGTCTTGTGCAAGGTACGCCTGCAATCCTTCCCGCCAATGCCGGAAACGGTTGAGCCCAGCTTGTTTAAGCCCGGCGTTGTCCAGAACCGAATACTCGGGCCGCGCAACTTTTGCCGGGAATTCCTCGGGCTGCGCTACCAGACAGCGGACCCTGATACCCGCCGCCGCGAAGATTTCGCAGGCAAATTCGTGCCA
This sequence comes from Candidatus Sulfotelmatobacter sp., assembly GCA_049588915.1. GTDB lineage: Bacteria > Acidobacteriota > Terriglobia > Terriglobales > Acidobacteriaceae > Sulfotelmatobacter. The sequence continues at coordinate 41,831 of JBAVZU010000059.1, read as the reverse complement.
GGAGCAGATGCCTTCCGCCGTGGCATGAAACAATCCGTATGCCCCGGCGTCGCTGAGGACAACGATCTGCTGAGCCAGATCGCGAGTTGATGTGGGAGTGATCCTCTCGCTGTCTACGACTCGCACTTCTCCGCGCTCGCGGCCAAGCCTCAGCATCACGTCGACAAAGTTTTCCCCGCCCTTGCCGCGGCACGGGTGCCGCCCGTAAAGAGCCGAAGTCCGAAGCACGATATGCTTCTGGTTGCCGGTGCGGGTAAAATATTCGCCCGCGAGTTTGCTGCTTCCGTAAACATTGAGCGGCAGCGGAAGATCGTCCTCGGTATAGGGCGTGCCCTTACGTCCGTCGAAAACGTAGTCTGTGCTGACATGAATGAGGATCGCATCGAGATCGTCGGTGATATGAGCCAGATTCCTCACCCCCAGGGCATTGACGGCATAAGCTCGCGCGGGATCACGCTCACAGTTTTCCACGTGGTGCATGGCGGCGGCGTTGACCACGATATCGGGATGAAGCGCACGGAGGCAGGTTGCGGCCGAATCGATGTCGGACAGCTCCAGCTCTTGATGGGTAAGCGAATACACTTCAGCAATGCCGTCGAAGGCTTCGACCACGTCATGCCCAAGTTGGCCGTTGCCGCCAATCACCGCAATTTTTCGCATCGTGGCCCTCCCATCTCTTGGTCGTAATCGAGTCTATGTTCATGCGTCATGCTCCCACGGCAACCTTCATGGCGTACAACTCGATTCCGTTTTCCAGCTTCTTGAAGGTGTCGATGTTGGAGTAGAGCGGGTTATCCCAGTCCCGGAAATGTTCCATGTTGTCGATGAGGTTGAAGACGATCGACTTCACGTTTCCGGTGGGATGAAAGCTGAGAACGTTCGCGGCTTTTTCCACGCTGACTTTGTAATTGCGGAAGTCCTGGATGTGCTTGATCAGCAGGAAAACGTTTCCTCCGAGCCGCTCTTCGACGGCCGCTTTGACCAGGTCGCCAATTTCGCCCACGGTATAGTTCCCCGACGCGATATTGAAAACGCCGGAGATTCCCGGGTTCGCCTCGATGGCGCGGATGTAGGCGGTGGCCGCATCTTCGATACTCAGGATCGGCCGCCATATCGTCGGATTGTTTATCGTGATCTCGCGGTCGCGCAGCGCATTCCGGAACATGGAATTGATGACCAGGTCGAGTCGCATGCGCGGGCTATAACCGGAAATAGTGCCCTTACGCAAAGAAATGACGGAAAAATTGTCATCGTGCAGCTGGCTGACCGCCTGCTCCCCCTGCAACTTCGAAACGCCGTAAGGATAAGTGGAAGCCACCGGCCGCGATTCGTCGTAAAGGTCGTTTTCGGTATATCCATAGACCGAGCAGGAACAGGCATAGATGTAGCGCTTGACCCCGGCCTTCTTCGCAATGTAAGCGAGGTAGGCGGGAGCCGCGGCATTGAAGATGAAATTCTTGCTGGGCGAGAATTCCGCCATGGGGTCGTTCGAGAGTCCTGCCAGAAAGATCACCTGGTCGTAGGGCTCGAGGTCTTCCACCGTCAGGCTGAAGATATCTTTGTTGAGGGTCCCGACCGGGCGCGGCAAATGATTGCCGAACCAGAAAAGGTCCACCACATCCACCTTGTAACCGCGGTCCAGCAGGCGAGGGATGAGCACCGATCCCACAAAGCCGGCGCCTCCAGCAATCAACAGTTTCATCTTTGATCCTTTCGAACTGGGGGTATGCCATAGAAAGCAGTTTGGGGACAGGTGCACGCTTAGCCCAGAGCGAGTGCGGCTTCCGCTTCGGGATGGTAGAGAAATTGATTGGCTTCCGGGGAGGCAAGCCAGTCCGCCAAAGTACGCGCGTGGATGTCTTTCGGGGAAAGGATAGGATCGGAGACGGGCCAGTCGATACCAATGGCGGGATCGTTCCAGAGGATTCCGGATTCGGCCTGGCTGCAGTAGAGCCCAGTGCATTTGTACTGGATCTCTGCGACGTCGGAGAGCACACAGAATCCCCGGGCAAAGCCAGCCGGCGCCCAGACCTGGCGGCGATTTTCCGCCGAACACTCTATCCCTGCCCAGCGACCCAGCGAGGGGGAATGTTTGCGAATGTCAACCGCGACCAGGAAGGCGCGTCCCAAAGACACGCGCATCAATTTGCCCATCGGCGGCGCCCATTGAAAATGCAATCCGCGCACTACGCCCTTTACCGAGCGGGAGTGGTTGTCCTGAACAAAATGAACCGGCAGGCCGATTTCGAGGAATTGATCGGCACGATAGGTCTCTGCAAAAAAGCCGCGAGCGTCCTGAAAGATATCGGGAACGATCACAGCCATGTCCTCCAGCGGACGCGACTCCACCTGAATGCGCATGGTTTTCAGTCCTTCAAAAGTGCGAAATGGGTGCGCCAGATCGGTTCAAGCAAGTGTGCTTCAAACCTGATTGCTTCAAACCAGATTGCTTCAAAGCAGAGAAGACAGCTGCCGGCTAGGCCGCTACCCTTGACCTACCGTGGCTATGGACGAGCTTATAAAATAATTCTTCGTACTGATCGGTGATGTGATCCCAGGTGTAGGCTTCCCGGATTCTTTCGGGCGCGTGCCGCCGATACTCAGCTGCCATCGCGGGATCGTCTTCTACGCACTGCAACTGGGCCCGCAGATCTTCTATGCTGCGCTCAAACATCAGCGCGTGGCCGTCGAGCACTTCGCGATTGAACGGAGTGTTCAAGGCCAGAATGCAGTTCCCGTAGCCAAGAGCCTTCAACAGCGAAGGGTTGGTTCCTCCCAGACTGTGGCCGTGGACGTAAGCATAGGCGCTGCAGTGCAGCTCCTTCACATGGTCCGGGTTGCCCACGTGACCGAGGAACCGGATGCGCGGATCGCGCGTCTGCTGTAGTTTCGCGACGAATTCGCTGCGATAGTTCACTCCCCCGGCTACGGCCAGCAATTTGCCGGTCTTCAACTGTTCGAAGGCCTTGACGATCAGATCGGGATTATTCTCGGAAACCATGCGGCTGGCGATCAGGTAATACTGAAAAGGCTCAAGCCCATAATCGCGAACGACCTCTGGATCGCGGGACACCTCGATGTTGGCGCCGTAGGCGATGCAGGTGGAAGGCGTATCAAAGTCTTCGCGGTAGATGCGCTGCATTTCCGCCGCGTCGGTGATCACGCCTTCGGGACAGATTTTTCCGATCCATTTCGCGTTGCTGTAAAAATATCGGCGCGCGAGTGCGCCCCACTTCCCTCGTTTCCAGTCCAGGCCGTCCACGTTGATGGCGAAGGTCTTGCCCAGCAGCCACGGCAGAATGCAATGAAATCCGTTCACGATGTTCAGCACCAGGAAGACATCCACGGGACGGAACAGGACGTTTAACATGCAGGCCAGAGTGTGCGTGGGAGTGCCCAGGGCCTTGGTCTCGATGCTGGGCAGGTAGACCAGATCGACGCCACGATAGCGTTGCGGCCGCTTCTGAAACAGGCTGCTGCGGCAATAAACGATGACCTGGTGGCCGCGCGCGGCGAGGCGTGGGGCAAGCTCTTCCAGAAAGGCTTCGGCGCCCCCGTAAGTGTGGGGGATGCCGCGAGAGCCAAAGATCGCGATGCGCATGGGAGAGCAGGCACCCGGCAAAATTGCTTTGATTCGGGGCGCAAGTTTTTGGGGATTCTCGGCATTCCGCGAACCGGGAAGTTGAAGAACTAGGTCTTGCAAAACACGCTGCCTGGCATTCATTTATCTCACCCACCGGTGAAGTCCGCACCCATTACTGCAGAAGTGAAAGTTGACGCTTCGCGTGGCAATCGCACGGGGCTTCGAAGGGTCAGTTCGATTCGCTCAGTTCTGTTCGCCACATTTCCTCGCCAGTACGATCCCGTAACGCGCCCGGTTCGGCCACCGCGGCAGCTTCGGAGTTACGGCGTAGTGCGGACTTTCATTGCGGTCGGCGAACTCCTGTTCGGAGCAGATACGATCCACCGGTACACGCAAGCGACGTTTGATCCACTGCTTGAGGTGGAATGTCTGCAGCGCGGTAGCGACCTTTTTCTTCACGATGTAAAAGGGATAGTGGACGGGGCCTTGCCCGCAAAGCGTGCAATCGGAAAAAACCTCGCGCACCTGCGCGGCGAAATCACCGATTGACATCTCTGCCAAGTGAAAAGGATTCTCCTGGTCCCAGCGCGTGATTTCGCGGTTTGGAGTTGAACAAATGAAATGTCCACCCGGCCGCAGCACTCTTTCGCACTCCAAAAGAAAAACCCCTGGCTCCGCCAGATGCTCGATGGTTTCAAACGACACAATTACGTCCACGCTTTCACTGGCCAGGCAGAGTTGCGTAGCGTCGCAGGCGGCGAGGTGCGGCAGTTGATAACGGAGTCTGGCGTAGCGGAGCGCCGGCCGGTTCAGGTCCAGTCCGAAGCAGGAGACCGCGCCGGCGCGACGCAGATAGTCGGTGCCGATGCCACTGCCGCTGGCGATGTCCAGCACGATCCGGCCGGGCACAAACCGTGCCGCGAAAGCGTAGCGCATTTGAGACTCGCGGAAGGTGATCTCCGGCGTGATTCCGGGAACCACTCTTTCGCCGGTATATTCCAGTTGCAAGGCGGCAGTAGTGCTCATAAGGATCTGGCGAGAGTCCACCCCCTGGCCACGTCCGCGAACGGTGCGAACAGCCCTTGCAGTTGTCCGCGGTCGGCTTGATCAAGTACGCTGCGCCAAACCAGCCCGCAGAAAACAGCCGTGAGGCCAAGCGAAACGGTGAGTTGGGCCGGAAGTGACGAGTGGAAGAGTATTTTTGCGGTGATCAGGGCCAGCCCCAGGAAAGCGGCTGCCAGCAGACTTTTGAAGACGCCGTGCCGGGCAAACACGTGGGCATCGATCGCGAACTCCCGGGAGACCAGAACCCCGAAAACCACCGCCTCCACGGCGACACGGGCCGTCCAGCATAGTGCGGCTCCCGGAATCCCCCAATGCCGAATCATGATCCACGCCACGGGGAGATATAAAGGCAGTTCGAGCAACAAGACTTTGGCGGCCAGGTCGGGACGCCCGCGACTTTGCAGGAGACCGAAGGGAACGTGTGCGAAGCAATTCACAAAAACTCCGCAGGCCAAAATCTGAAGAACGAGGGTGGTCTGTAGGGCGAACACCGCTCCCATCCACGCAACCAGGATATTTCTGGCAAAAAGCAAGAGAAGCCAGACCAACGGCCCCAGCAGAAGGAGGAGATATTTAAAAGAACAGGAATACAGCCGCGCGACTCGCGAAAGATCTGGGCAGAAGGTAAGTGCGCTGAACGCGGGGAACAAGGTTGAAGCCAGGCTGGCAGGGATGATCCACATCTTGCTCACTGCTTCAAAGGGCACGGTGTAGCAGCCGAGCAAAGACAGAGAGAGCAAACCGCCGATGAGAAAGCGGTCCAGGTAAAGCAGCACCGGATTCGCCAGGTTCGATACGGTCACCCATCCGCCGTAACGCAAAAGCCTTTTCAGCGTGATGGAACTCCAGCACGGTCGAAGATTAATACCTGGAAAAATCAGCGGACAACATGCCAGGTGGGCGATGCTTACGAGCAGCCGGGTCAGAGCCATGAGAGCAACAATGCCCGGCAGACTTAACCCTAATGCCAGGCCCAGTGCGGGCAGAACGAATACCGAGGTGCTTGCCGGAATGCGAAGGTAGTTCACCAGATCAAATCTTTGCGCCCCTTCGAGAACCGCCCGCAGGCCATTGGTTGCTAAAACCAACGGGAGGGAGCAGGCTAGAATCCGCAGGATCCGGCAAGTTTCGTTCAGCAGAGAAGGTTGCACGTGGAAAATTCTTCCCGCCGCCACCGGAGCGAGAAGGGCGAGAAACCCTCCTCCGCAGCTACCCATCAGCATCTGCAATCCCAGAGAAGTCCACAGCAATTCCGGCAACTTCTCGAACTGCGATTGGGCCAGGCCCTCGGCAATAAATTTGGTGGCCGCCCGGCCCAAGCCGAAATCGAGGAGCGCGAAGTAGCCGAGCACCAACCAGGCAATGGAAAGAATTCCAAAACGCTCCGCCCCGAGACCCCGCACGACATAAGGGATGGTGGCCACCGCCGACAGCAGGGGAATGACCTGTCCGGCGAGATTCAGCACGGTATGGCGGGCGAGGGTTCCGGCGCTGTGTTTGGACAAAAAGGACATATTGATTCGGCAACCTAAGGCGAAAATTGACTCAGGAGGTTAAGGGCGAAACCGGATCCCCAGCCGGGCGCGTTTGCCGTCCCAAAAACCCTGCGCCATTTTCTGCAGCGAAGACACCTTGTCGTTGCCGAAGAACAGCACGCCGCCGGCATGCCGGGCCAGATGGCGAAGAGTAAATCGTTTGGCGCGGTCACTCGGATACAGCCACCACACGGCATAAGTCATGTTGCGGCCGATGTAGTATTCCCGCCACGGGGCGTGATCCGGCCACACGCCACGGAAGCCCGGCAGGCGTACCGGCCGCGCCCTTCCCACTTCGTGAGCCATGCGAGCCTGCGGCACGACTGCGATGCGGTAGCCGCAAGAACGGGCGCGGAGGCAATATTCGAAGTCGAAGAAGTCCATGAAGAAATCAGAGCGCGGCAAACCGATCGTCTCAACCATCTCCCGGCTCACCATCGACCCCGAGGTAAACGCCAGATCGGCGAAAAACAAAGGCTGGCGGAGTTCGTCGTCGCGGGGTTTGACAAAGCCTTCGCTCCAGTGCAGGGGCGGATAGCAGGCGCCCGTCTTCGGATTCACCGGCATGGCCGAAATCATGCCGATGGGCCCCCCCCTCCCCGTTTCGTCGGGCAGCGTTTTCCGCGACTCAGCCACCTGCATGAGCTTCCCTAACGCGACATCTTCCGGAACGCTGTCATCATCGAAGGTCCACACCCAGTTATGTTTCCGCTGAAGGGCCGCGTACGCCAAACCGGCGGACCAGGCTCCGGCAGCTCCTACGTTTTGCGGCATCCTTAGCACCGTCACCTGCGGATAGCGGTCGGCGAGCAGCGCGCGGGTACGGTCGCAGGAAGCATTGTCGACCACAATGATCTCTTCGAGGGGGCGCGTTTGCCGCAGCAGCGCCTGCATCTGACGCGGCAGGACGCGTGCAGCATTGTAGGCCGTGGTTACGCTGGCGACGGAAACGGTCACTCGTTGCTTCTGCTTTGCACCGGATAGGCCCGCTTGACGGAAGCTGAGTCGCACAGGATTTCGCGCACAGCTGCGCCGACTCCGCGATAAATGGCCCACAGAGCCGGGAAATCTCGACGCCAGATGCGCAGCGCGCTGTAGAAAGCCAGCTCATTCCAGAGGACCCCTAAGATGTAAGTCGGCATCTGCCACCAGCGGGCGTGCTTCCATCCGATCAGGATCAGGTTCCGCGTCGAAAAATATTGGCGCTTCGCCTGGCTTCCTCCGCCGAGCATACCGACCCACGTCGCTCCATCGTGATGCCAAACTCGAGCCTCCGGGGCCAGACGCAGGGAATAACCGCAACGCAGAAAGCGGACCGACCATTCCACGTCCTCCAGATAGGCCCACAAGCTCTCATCCAGCAGTCCAGCCCCCTGCAGGGCCGAACTACGCAACAGGACGGCACAGCCCGTGGCCACGGAAACCTGCTGCCGGTGGTCGAATTGACCTGAATCTTTTTGCCGCCAGCCCCGCTGGACTATGCGGGCGGTGGTCAAGCTGAAATCGGCGCCGGCGTACCAGAACGTATCCGGCTGGGCCGCGAAATAGATCTTTGGACACACGGCGGCAATCTTTTCATCGGCTGCGATCACACGCAGCAACTCGCCTAGCGCCGCAGGATCCACGATGGTGTCGTTATTGAGCAGCATGACAAACTCGCACCCGCGAGCCAAAGCATCCCGAATGGCCACGTTGTTGGCCACGCTGAATCCCCGGTTTTCGCCGAGCGCGATGACTCGCAGAGCCGGAAATTCCGCTGCCAGCATTTCGAGCGATCCATCGCTCGATCCGTTGTCGATGACCATAGTCTCGATGGCCACGGTTTCGATGACGTTTCCGAAATCGGCGGGAGTCTGTTGGCGCAGCGACTGCAGACAATCGCGCAGCAACTCCCGGCCGTTGCAGTTGAGCACGATCACGCAACATTTCGCAGCGAGGGATTCGGTCACTGGGTCACTGGAACAGTGGATTTACCTCAATGAAGTGACAGTGGTGAGCCATCAGCCGTGTTACTAACTCCCGCTTGGCGCCAGTGCATCATCGGCCGGCTGATGACGACGATATCCTGAAAACTCAAGTATTGGCTGCGCCCGGACCAGTGTCCGTAGTGGCAGCTTTCCCGGGTGAAGCCGTTTTTCTCGAGAAGTCGCGCCATCGCGGTCTCGTCGTAGGCTACGGCGGTTTCCGGAACTCGAGGATCGGTCGTCCAGCAGTCTGCTAGAGGATGCCGGAACAGCAACGAACTGGTTTGCGCCTTCACCGCCCGCCGCGATTCTTCATTGAGCAGAAAAAAAGTCGCCAGACATCGGCCGCCCGGCCGCAGGACACGGTAGAGTTCGCCCAGGTAGTGATCCGTGTCGGCGAAAAGCATGTGAGTGAACACGGAGGTCAGGGTGCAAAAATCGAAGTGCGCATCGGGATAGGGGAAGCGAAAGTCGGCGGCCCGCAGCTTCCCTTTGCGGTTGTACTCGCGGTTACGAATGTCGGCCAGGGTGAAGCGAAAATTGGGAAAGCGCGGGGTAATGTTCCACTGGCACCAGCGTATCCCGGAGGGCACAATGTCGAGACCTTCGTAGCTGCCAGTGGTCAGATACCCGGTCAAGGGACGCGCCATCCGGCCGATGCCGCTTCCCACCTCCAGAATATGGTCGCTGGGACGAAGGCCGCCGAGATTGGTAAAGTATTCCAAAAATTCGTTGCCGATGCGCTCAAAGTCGCCGTCACCAACAAAGTTCAGCCGTCGCGGCGGCACCAGATCGCGGCGACGGCCATGGCAGAAATCGATCGCATCCAAAATAAAGAGATACGCGTGGCGAATTGCCCGGCGAACCGGGCGGGGGACGAAGTGACGCAGCGGCCTGCCCTTTCCTACCGAGTGCTTGTTCTGAAACTCGAAAGAAGCCTCGGCTACGAGGTTGGTGGACATGTTGTTGGACATGAGGATCTCCGATCGTTCCGGATGACTAAGCGGCGCCGTAAATCGACTCGCGCAGCGCCGCGGGATTTTTGACGGTGTACCCGATGGCGCTGCCAAGGAAGCCCTGCCCGTTCGGATAAAGACCGAGGCCCGAGCCTGCTCCCACCAAGCCCGGGGGCTTACCGTTCCAGAAGGCGGAGTCGTAAAACACGCTGGCAATTTCGGAGTGCGAAGCCTCGTGGGTGAAGAAGTGGCAGCCATCCTGCAGCTGGGGCCACAGGTACCGCAAGCAGGTCTCCTCCGAGGCCCGCAGGTCGACGTCGCTGTAAACAAAGGCTGTCGGCTGACAGAAGTGCGGGAGCGTATGTTCAAAATATCCTGGCACCAGGGTGCAGACCTCACTGGCGCCCCAGCGGGCGATGGCCGCTTCCACCGACTTCTTCGAACACGCGAAGGCGCCCGCAGCGTAAAGATGAGCCTCGGAGCTTGCGAGCAGGGTGTGCCGCGAATCCTCAGGGCTGGCCTCGGGGAGGCCGGCAAACGAATCGAAGACGTAGAGCTGGCGGCCCAGCATCCGGCAAGCTAGCGAGAGATTCACCGTCGTGCCTCCTTGGAAAGCGCCGCATTCCACTACCACTCCCGCAATGGAGCTAGGGAGATCCAGTAGCGTCGCCAGAATCACCAACTGCTCCCGAAAGTTGGTCAGCGAGGGCACGCGCCTGAGGTTTCGCCGAACCCGGGCCAGCAACGCCGCCTTCTGCAGGAACGTGCCGTTGCGCGCGCGGAAGAAGTAGCCTAGACACCCGATGGTCGACGAAATTGCGGTTAGCATAAATTTCTTTTCAGGAAATGTGAGAAATTTAAGAACAAGCCGAACACTCTCGTTCGCCAACTCGCGGAGGGACAAAGGCGAAAAACCAGTCCATTCCTAACCACAACAGGGGAACAAAAAGGTTTGAGACATAGGGAAAAAGACTTCCAAACAATCCGACCAGCCCGGTTTGCATCACCCAGGCATAGACGAGCACGCGGACGACGCCAGGCTGGGAGACCATGCGGCCGTAGAGCGCTGCGACCAGAAGTCCAAAGCAGAACATGCCGCCAAAGATTCCCGGCAGGCCAAAATCCCCGTACAGGGGGCCGAGAGGCGTGGCGGGCTGACCCAGGCCAACAAAATCGTGGCCCAGAATGTTTTTGAAAAACATGTCCGCCATTTCGTGGTGGCCGGGGAGCAGCGTGGACAGCGGGAGAAGCGTCAGCCTGCCGTGTTGATAAGGGATTTCCGAAGGGATGAGCGCGCTCAGGTCGCGGAAGGTGGCAACCCCGCCGCGAATATAGGTGAAGGCATAAACCAGGGGCTGCACCAAGGGCGGTATCCCCGCTGCGTCGAGGTAGTTCGCCGAGTCGGCGCCGCGATAGGCCTGGTCGCGGACAAATCCATACGCACTCATCATGGCGTATAGCACCACTACCGCCAAGACCAGCGCCTGAAGCCGAATGCCCTGCTTCAGATAGTTCCAGGCAATCAACAGGGTCAGAAAACCGATAAAAAAGTTGCCCCGGCCACCGAGCGAGAGCAGCAGCACGGAGGTGACCGCCGCGCCCGTCATCGCCACCTTGCCGCTCCAGCGGCGCGCCGCCTGTCCCGCCAGCAGAAAGACCATCAGAGTCCACGCCGAAGACAGAAAAACAGCCTGCGTGGCCCCCACATGGCCCACGTCGAGTCAGATCTCAGCCGCAGACGCGCTGAGCACGGGCAAACCGATTTGCCGAAGAATTATGGAGTAGGTGCCGAGCATCAGAATAAACAAAACGCAAAGTCCAGCACGGGTTGACGAAGGCCGCCACGAATTCCTGACCAGGTTGGGCGCGGACCGCTGCGGAAACCATGCCAGTCCGGTTCTGGCCAGCCGCACCCCGGCGATATAGCCGAGCAGACCAATTGCGGAATACAGCCACATGACCGCCGGCATGGGATCGAACATGCCATAGAGCACATGCCAGGGATCGTCGATGAAATCCGCAGTGCCGAGGGTAAACCACAAAATGTAAGCCAGAGGAAAAGCGATCAGGGGCGAAAAGAAGTCGCGCGTATCGAGTTTGGCGACGAGAACGCCAAGCAATCGGATCACTCCATAACCCAGCGGTACCAGGAAAACCAAAACCGCAAGGCCACCGACGACATCGCGCTCGTCTGCAATTGCCGCCCACCAAGCTACGCCGCAGAACAGCGTGGCCAAAAATAATGCGATGCTGATTAACCTCGAGTAAATTCTTCGAGGGAGAGGCAGGGCTTGCGCCACTTCAGTCCAACTCCACATGAGGCGGATTCATCCCGTTCCGCCGATTTACGAAAGCTTGCACCCAAGCGCCCAATTTAGATGTCATCGCCTGGCTCCAGATCGACTGGGCCAGCGCCTTGCGGGGATCGTCCACATCCACGGCATTCCAGGCGGACTGAAAGACAATACCGGCGGTCGCTGCCACCAGCGTCAGCAATCCGCCCAACAATACAATCTGCATCCGGTGCGGCGTTGACTTTTTTTCGGGAACGTCGGCAACATCCAGAATTTTGACCGTAGGAATTTCCTTGGCTTCTTCAATTTTGGCTAACTCGTATTGCTGCGTAAGAAGTTCGTAAACCGTCTCCTCGATCTTGGCCTGGCGGTAAAGATCCGTCCAGCGCACGCCTAGCAGCGGGAGTTGCCTGATCGAAGGGAAGGCGCTGGAAGAATCCGCCGACCCTCCGAAAAGGGCGGCGGAATCGGGGAGGGCCTGGTTGCCGCTGGCAGCAGTGCCGCCGAGTTTGTCGAGCTGCCTGCGGAGCTCATCGACCCGCGCGCGAAAACTCCGCACCCGGACATTGTTGCCGGTGTAGATCTGCTCCAAGCCCTCGAGTTCGGACTGCGATGCGATGAGTTCGCCCTGCAGCCTCGCCGCTGCCTCGACCATCGCTTTGCCCTGGGTGCTGATGTCCAGAGTCGCATTCTTGCTGGCGAACTGGCTGAATTCCTGGGAAGCGCGATCCAGTTCCCGCTTGACGCTGGTCAGTCGATCTTCAATAAAGACCCGCTCACGCCGGGCGGACGAAGTGGAAACTTCCGCCACCAGATGATCTAATTCGTTAACGTAGGCTTGCGCGATCGCCGCCGCGCGCTGCGGATCGCGATCGGTCACCCGGATGGTGATCACTTCGCTTTTGCGGTCTTCCGCAATCTCGGTGTAGATGCCCAAACGCCTGCGGGCATCCACCCAGTAGCGCACTCCATACACCCTACGCAGGTCGAAGCGGCTTATGATCCGATCCTCTACCGTGCGGCTGCGCAGGATGTCGACGAAGAGCGCGCCGGAACTTCTCAGGCCCAGCAGATTTCCCGCCATCGATCCCATGCCGAGTCCGCTCTTTCCCGCCATCGCCGCGATCATTGCCAGGTTGGAGCTGGACTGGCCATCGGGTGGCATCAGCCGGGTGGTCGAGTCGTAGCGCTTCGGAATAAGGAAGGCCACGAGAATGGAAGCCGTCAAGCCCCATGCGAGCGCCCGCGTCAACAGCCCGCGCCGCCGCAACAATAACCACGCCCAAAACCAAACCTCGCCGTGCGGGCCGGAAGCAGCCACCTCCACCCGCAAGGGATGATTTCCATTCGTCGAAAGCCGAGTCTCCCCTTCCGGAAAATCTCCTTCCGGAAAATCTCCCAGTGCGGCGGTGGCCGGAGATGGCGTCACGCCGGCGACCTCCTCATGGCCGCCTCTTCCGGACTCTCGTGCCGCGCGGTGCGAAAGGCCACGAGAGTTTCGGGGAAAAACGTGACGCGAGTTTTCAGCACCTGACTCCCGGGCAAAAGGCGGGCAATTTTCCGGCCGGTGAGTAAATGGAGCGGTTCATCGTCCGGCCAGGTGCGGTACCGACGCCGAATGCGCTCCTGCCAGGATCGGGGGAGGAACTGAAACAGCGGCAGCTTGTGATGCATCTCGACAGGAAACCAGAAGTTGGGCGTAGTTACGAACCAACTCCGGCCCACGCGCAGAATCTCACCAGCCATGCGCCGCTGCCTTTCGGGCGTCAGGTGCTCAAGCACCGCGTTTGAGAACACCATGTCGAAACTCTGGTCGCGAAAGGGCAGTTGGCATCCGTCCGCGATGACGGCGTGAAATCCGCAAACCTGGTAGTCCCGGCGGTAGCGTTGCATGTCCTCGCGATTCAGGTTTGAACCCACCACGCGAAAACCCCGCCAGCGCACATCCTGTTCCGGCTGCTCGATCCGGTTGCTTTCGGCACGCATCAGGGTTTTGCCCAAATGCGGCGGGGCTGCGCCCAGATTCAGAATTGAACATCCCGGCCAAGGTTTCATCAAGGATGAAAACAAGTCGAACTTCAACTGCCGGGAGCGGGAACTGAGCCAATAGTTCAAGGCTCCCAGAGACTGGATAAGGCTATTCAAACGTGGCTTCCCGGAAGATTGATCAGTGGCGCTCGTGACCATGCGGGTGAAAAGTGACCTGCAGGGAAGTAGTAACATTGGTTTGGGGCGATGCTGACAGCAGCGGAAACATCCACTTCTCGTATTGCAGGAAGCCGGAGACGGCGAATCCGGATTTCAGCTTAGTCTCGGAACGCAGCGAATAATCGGACAACCTTCCTCCTTCGAGAAAGCTGCGGTCCGCTTCCTGATAGCGATACCCTCCCTGCAGCTTGGTGCGCGCAGAAAACCAGTAGGTGATCTGGGCCTGCATGCCAAAGCCATCGCGGCCCACCCAACTTCCGATCAGGTTACCGCCATTGGTATATCCCGAGCGGTAGCGCCGGTCATAGTAGACAAAGCCAGGCAGGAATTCGCTGGTGAAAGGATCCTTCACGCCCTCGAGACGCAAATCCAGTTTGGGAATTCCCGGCAATTGCGGCAAGTACACCCCGGGATTCAGCAGCGGACGGCTCGATCCGATGGGAGAAATTTCGTCCCCCACCAGTGAATCGTTGTAAATGGTTAGCCACTTCCGGAGCCCAGACACGCGATAACTGATATCGAATCCGGAAAAGCGCTTGGCCGGGTTTTGATTAATGCTGCTCTTATGGGAATAGTAGCTGCGGAAAAATTCGGCCCACGTAAAGGGCAGGCCGGGCCCGCCAAAGATGGCGGTAATGCCCATCCCCAATTCGAGATTGGGCGTGGGCTTGAAACTCATCTTGTTGCCGTGGATAAAAGGCTGCGGATGGAATCCCGGGCCCAAGATATTTGGAGGGTCGAAGACAAGTTTCTGTCCGGTAAGTTGCCCGACGAAAAATACAGACTGGGCTGGCCCCAGCAAAGGCACGGAGAACGGGACCACATTCGCTACCTGAAACATCAAGATGGAGGGCGCGTTCGTGCTACCCAGAAAGGGCCCGGACTCGCCCGGCCCCAGCCACTCGGCCTGTTTGCCCAAGGAAAATTGCAAATCATGGTAGGTCAGTGCCGCCGAACCGCCGATAACCTGCAATCGGCTGATCGCAGTAGTTCCATCGGCGAATGCCGGGACTTGATCGGCCTGCGAGATCGCTTGTTGAACCGTCGTGGAATAGGAAGGCGTCGCCGGGGCGTGCTGATATTCTCCCTGAAACGAGAATGACAAAACGCCTGCATCCGCGTGGCCCGACATTCCGAAAATGGCGTTCAAGCCTTGACCGTAAGGTCTTCCGTAATCGTTGGTCAGCGTTTGAGCGAAATGGTATCCGTCATGCAAAGGCTCGCCAGCGACGCTGGTGGTGCGCTGGTAGAGGGAATCCAACTTCGCCCCGAGATTGGCGTCTCCTGCCAGACGGCGGGTTTCTTCGGCGAATTCCTGGCTGAGCTCTGCATAGAGCTTCCCGGCTTCTCCTCCTGCTGCGGGCTCATCCCCTAAACTCTCGCTGGCTTCTTCAAGAAAGCGGGCACACTGCAGACGCGTCCACGGGCGGATGCCGAGATAGGCAGTGTGGATGTATCCCATGGCTGCCAGACGTTCGAAAAGGGGATACACCCAGCTGTCCGGCGGCACCGGCGACGATCCCATGTTGCGCGGGCTGCGCATTTTGTCTTCGTGAAGACCACGTGGAACCGGGCTTTCCCATGATCCTTGGCCGACCTCAGGGTCACGACGCCTCTGGTAAATCTGACGCGCGATGAAATAACCGACCGCGCCGCCAATTACAACATCCGACGGAAAATGCTCCTTTCCGGTAACCCGCGTCATCGTCACCGCAGATGCCAGCCCATAGGAGATCAACTTGGTCAGCGTACCGGGATATTCATGCGCCACCACCCCAGCGATCGCCCAGGACACGGTGGCGTGCTCCGAAGGAAACGAGGAACCTCCGGAGAAGAAATGCCCTGCTCCGGTTCGAGTGTAGGGTCGCTCCCGCTGGAAGATAGCCTTGAGGGCAAAATCCACAGCAGCGGCGTTCAGGGCCGCTTCGCCCGCAAGAGCGCCGGTTTCGGCGGCATGATCATCTCGGGTGATTTTTCCAAGCAAAAACATTCCGCTGGCCACGCCTGCCAGCGAGAACACTCCGTAATTGGAGATACTGCGGCTGCGCGTGACCTCATTGCCCGGAACTTGCCTGTCAAACCACGCATCACTCGCCAATAGCGCAGCCGTGCCGGCCACTGCCGGGAGCGCCCACATCGCATCACCCGACCGCAAGCGAAACGGGCTCAGCCAGATGGCACGCTGATCAGCCATGAATCGCCCGACCATAAACCGATCAGACATAAGTCGCGTCAATGGTGCCGGTTCGAAGAATGAGCCTTCTGGAGTTTTCTTTTCGGATACGTTCCAGGTTCCTTGCCGTACGCGCCTCACGGTTTCTTGATCGAGTCCTGGCATTTGCGCTGCGTTCGCGGGAGCATCCGGTAGTTCCTGAATGCGCGGTGAAGCCGCCTGGGCCATTGCCGTGATCGAAAAATCCGTCAGCAAGAGGATGGATACAATGAAAACACTGAGACCAGAATGCCCCACCGCGAGACACCTCTAGAACTGCCGCCCTACACTGACGGCGATAGCGATAGAGGACATCAGCTGCGCCGCCTGAATGGTGTTTTTCCACGCCGGCGTGCCACCCAAGGCTTTTTCCGGGACGAAGACCATGTCTCCGGGCCGCAGTTCGGCGCTCAGCACATCGCCGGTAAACCACTCCCCACTTCCCTTTCCACCGATCACCGAGCCATCGCCGCGGACCACGAAGACCGTCTTCTTGTTCGCCATCGGCGTGGGACCTCCAGCCTGGCGCAAATACCAACCAGCATTTTTCCCGGGACGGTAGCTGACGGCAGTCGGGTTATAAACTTGGCCGTTGATTGCGACGTAGGCGGGGGTCTTGGGGATCGACAAGGAATCGCCCGCTCGAACTTCGACGTCCAGCGCGGTATGCGCCCACTTGTTTATGTTCTTTGAGATATGAATTACCAGTCGTCCGGGGGGCGGCGTGTTCTCCAGCTTATCGAGCGTCGCGTGCCACTGCTCGAGACTCGCATCCTTGGCAATCTTTTCCTCCGGATCTCCGATGTCGGGAATGAGTTTGAAGGCGGACTGCTGGGCCGCGACCTGGCGGATCAGATCGGCGCGGTCTTTTTCTTCCAGTTCGCGGACCTGGCGGCGCTCGAGGATTGCCCCGTAAGGGTAGGCGTCGGTCCGGAAGCCCCCAGCTCGCTCGAGGATGGAACTAAGGCGTTCCCCTTCCTGGATTCCATACTCGCCGGGGTGCATCACTTCGCCCTTCACAGTGATCAGCGAACCGATGTCATTCCAGCCCGCTAGTTGCCGAATCGTCAACACGTCGCCGTCATGCAGCCGCACGTTGGTATCGGCCTCTCCCGCCATGGCGCGGGCAAGAGGAACTGTCATGTGCTCTCCGATTACAGGTGCGCCGTGCTCCGCTGCCGTGTAGCGGGTAAGGTCGGCGGCTTCTGTGAAAGCTCCGCGCTTCAAACCTCCCGCCAGCCGCACCAGTTGCGCAGCAGACATGTTTTCGCCCAAAGGATATTTGCCGGGACGGGCCACTTCGCCTTCGATTCTAACGGTTGCCGGATCGATCACGGACAGATTGCGATGGATGAAGACGCGATCCTTGGGTTCGAGCGCGAGATTGTCGGCGGCATCTCCGGCGAGAGCGCGCGCCAGATTTACGCTGAGAACTCTAAGTTGACCGTCGTGTGTCCGGCGGAAAACCTGCGCATCGCTCATCAGCGCTTCGCGGGTAACACCGCCGGATAAATAAAGCGCATCACGCAGGTGCGTTTGACCGTTGGTGACATGTTCTCCGGGGTGGCGCACTTCGCCGCTTACGGTGATCATTGGAGGATCCTCGAAGTCAAATCGACCAAAGATCCGCACGGTGTCGAAGGCCTTCAACGTCACATTCTGTTCGTTGTTTCCGGCACCGGCGAGAGCATCGGCAAGATTAAAGGCAATCACTTGTGGAGCGTAGTCCGGCGGGTCCAGGCGGATGATTTCGGCGTGGCCCGAAGCCGGCTCCGGCAACAAGTCGGTGTAGGAATGGATGAGGTCGGTAACGCGCATGCCTTCGCGATAGGCGTGCTTGCCGGGATGGAACACGTGGCCGTCGAGATAGACAGTCTGTTCACTGTAAGCCAGTATCGGCGAGATGCGGATTTTGTCTCCATCCTGGATCTTGAAGTCTTCGAGAGCCTTGGTTACCGCTTCCTGATTGTTATTTTCCGGAATATCGAGCCGTAGCATGGAACGGCTTTCATGAGCTACGACACGCTCGACCTCAATATGACGCAGATTTCCGGTATTGAGCACGCCGCCGGCGAGTTGCAGCGCCTCAGCCAGGTTGGTTTCATGATTCAATTCATAAATGGCCGGACGACGCACCATGCCCTCGACCGTCAATTCGGCGCCCAAAGGTGGCACCATAATGGTGTCGCCGGGCTGCAGGCGTTCGAGGTTCGCACGCACGCCGTGAAGAAGCAAATCATAAAGGTCGACATCACCTACCAGCCGCTTGCCCCGACAAAGCCGCAGGATCCGCAGCGAGCCGCGCGAGGTCGGGCCGCCCGCTTGGTATAAGACATTCAGTACGGTAGAGAGCGAGCTTACATCATAAGCACCCGGCCGGAGAACGTCTCCGACGACGTAAACCCGGACAGTGCGGAGGCGGGCGAGAGACACGTCGGCGTGCACATCGCGAAATTCGCCGCGCAGGACGCCCTGAACCAATTGCTGAACCTCGCCCAAACTGCGTCCGGTCACTTGAATCGCGCCAGCCTCGGGTAACGCAACGCGGCCTTCGCGGTCCACCACCCGTTGCAGATGTTGCGAAACGCCTCCCCACAATTCGATACTCAGACCATCTCCCGGGCCGAGCACATAGTCCGGACCCACGGGAACGTCCATGGGCAATTCGTCGAAGTTGCCGGTACCGTTTTGAAAGATCTCCTCCCCAAAACGCTGAAGCCTGGGTGAGTGCCGGGAAACCTGGGTGTAAAGATCATAGAGCGAAGGAACTTCGGCATAAGGATTTACCCGACGGCGAATCGCGGGGTGTTCTTCTTCCTCGGCGGAAGACAAGGGCTTCGGGACAAAGGCGTCAGGACGAACCGGCCAAGCATTCGCCGCGGAGTCGACGGCCGAGGGAAAATACCCCGACGGCCGCGCTCCGTTTTCTGCAAGTCGAGAGCGAATGGTTGCCGAACCTAGCGTGGTGAAGGCTGGCGTGGCGAACGATTGAGCTCTCGGCAAATTCAGGCCCTGGGCGGACACGCCCGATTCATCCATGCTCGCAGTCAGCAAGCCCGGCATGGCCTCCGGGCTAATCCGTGGCAGCGAGCCGCCTTCCGGCCTCACTCCGTCGTAAGTGTCGCGATCTTGTGGTTGCAGGCCGGCGAAGTTCTGCCGGCGATTGGAGTTCGACGATGGTGGCCAAGGCGGCTGCGCGGGGGAGACATTTTCCGGCTTCTGGGTCTCTTCCGATCCGTCTTTGGAGAATCCATCCTGCAACGAGGGCTCCGGGGGTTTTTGGTCTCGCGTGGCGGCTTGCTCGTGTTGCGACCAATATTTTTCTTCTTCGCTCGGTAGGGTCGAAGGTGCCTCCGTTCCAATGGTCTTCGACGCGCCCGCGCCCGACATTCGCTCGATGTTGTCCTTTTTTATCTCCAGGCGCGTCGGCTTGGCGCGTATGTATTCACGTTTCTCGATCTCCTGGGTAGCCAAAACACGGACCGTCTCATCTTCTCTGAGCAACTGAAACAATGCATCGTCAGTAACGTCGGCGGGATCTAGCAGCCGCCCCTGCTCGTAAGCTCTACGAACCAAAACTCTCTTCACTTCGAGCAGCAGACCCGGTTCCCTGCGCAAAATGTCGGTGATCGCGCCGGCCGAGAGCGAAACCAGGGGCTCCGGATCATGCTCATGCGGATCGGACTGCGCGGTCAATCGTAATCCTCCAGCGCTCACCGAGAGCAGCGCGGCGAGGATAAATTTGGCCGCCTGTTTTTGCCACTTGGGCGAAAGCTTCAGGGGATTCGATTTTGGTTGCCGCATAGAAACTCTCGGGGCGAGAAAATGATTGCTTGATCGGGCTGGGAAAATTTGCAGGTGCGCCAGATGATCAGTTGCTCAATCTGGTGGCGGCCACGGGTTCCACGTCGCATTCATCCACTTCCACGGCCATCGATCGCATAATGAGGTCCAGGGAGAAGACGACGCGGCAGCGGTCTTTCCGCCGCACGATGATTCCTTCGAGACCATTCATTGGTCCCGCGCACACACGGACGCGACGGCCCACACTCAGATAAGGATGCGGTTCCACGGAACCTGCGCAGGAAAGCCGCTGCCGCAACCCTTCGATTTCAGCATCCGGCAAAACAGCAGGCTGACTGTTGAAGCTTACCAGCCGCACGGCGCTCGGCAGTTGCAGAACGCGAAGGCGATCTTTCAGGGCGAGTCGCACAAACACGTATCCGGGAAACAGAACGAGTTCCAACTCTTTGCGTCGGTCCCTCCAGCGCCGCACCGAGCGGTACAGCGGCAAAAAGCAGGAAATACTGCGTTCTTCGATTTGCTGCGCCACGCTCTTCTCATGGCGTGGGCAAGTGTAGAGGGCGTACCAATTCATCGAGGTGGCAGTCTCAAGCACGTTCGGGACATCATCGTTGGTGGGCAATATTTGTGTCATGAAGAAAGCTTTGGCAAGTCCGCTGGGTGCAGCTTCGCCGCCTCAGCTACAGATGCTCAGTGAATTGAAACTTTTTCAAATTTCACAAACATGGACGCGAATCCATGTTGTCGAGCGAACCGTCACTCTTTTTCTTACTTCAGTTCTGCTTCTTCAGTTCTGCGCGGCGCCGACTAACACTGGACGTTCGCGCACGGCATTGAGAATCCCGGCTTCCGAGCTTTCCAGCGCCTTGGTGCGAATATCGATCACTGCCCAATAGAAAATGCCCCGGTTCTGTTCCGGTGCCAGAGCCAGAATTCTCATCTCCGGGTGTCGTCCCAGGAGGAAGCCACACTGGCCGAGCCGCTTCTCGGGCTCGTCCATGGCGATAATCAGGACGTCGGGTTGTACCTGTTCGACAGTCTCGACCAAATCCCGCTCGTTGCGAACCTCGCCGACGAGTTCGATATCTGGCTGGTCCGCAATCGTCGCCATTACCAGTTCCCGTATGAGTCGCGGATGATTTGCCACGAGCACTCGAACTCGCTTCACTGAGTATTTCCCCAGCGCAGAGCATAGGGGCTGCCAACTGGGAGCACAAGGTTCAAAAGAGATCTACTCTGACGAGTCCCGGTGAGGAACTCAAAGGTATCCAGCAGGTAAGAACGAAAGGTCAGGATTCGGAGTAAAGACGGTACTTGCGGGTACTAATTGTTGTACCGAAACAAGTACCATTTCTCAGCGTGAGCCAGCGCTGAACTGGTACTCCGTAATACTGTGAAACTTCTGTCCGGGTTTCAACTCGGTCGATGGAAAGCTGGCATGATTCGGAGAGTCGGGAAAGTGTTGGGTTTCCAGGCAGAATGCGAATCGCGGCTTGTAGACAACGCCTCCCTTACCAGTAATCGAGCCATCGAGGTGATTTCCGCTGTAGAGTTGTAATCCGGGTTGATCCGTAAGCACCTTGAGGATTCGCCCCGTCGTTGGCTCATAGACTTCTGCGGCCTCGCTTAACTGGCCCTCCGGATGATCCAGTACAAAGTTTTCGTCATAACCAAGGCCGAACTTCAGCTGCTGATCGTTGGCTTCGATCCGCTCGCCGATGGCATGCGGCGTTCGAAAATCGAACGGTGTGCCATCGACCGGCTTCAGTTCTCCGGTGGGAATGAGGGTTGCGTCGACGGGAGTAATTTTGGATGCGTCGATCTTGACAACATGTCCCAAAATCTCCCCCTTACCCTGGCCCGCTAAGTTGAAATAGGAATGGTTGGTCAGGTTGAGGACCGTATCTTTGTCGGTAGTCGCCGAATAGTCGATGCGCAGCGCGCTTCCCTCGAGCGTGTAGCGCACCTTTGTCGTGAGGGTACCCGGGAAACCCTGATCGCCGTCCTTACTCATATAGGTGAGTTCGATTCCATCTTTTATCTCGCGTGCCGTCCAAACCACTTTATTAAAGCCGCGGATTCCGCCGTGGAGCGCGTTGTCGCCATCGTTCTTGGGTACGTGGTAAGTTTTGCCATCGAGCTGGAAAGTGCCGTGCGCGATGCGGTTCGCATAGCGGCCAATGATGGCGCCAAAATAAGCTGGGTTCGCAATGTAGCCATCAAACGAGTCGTAGCCGAGGACTACGTCGTCCATTTTTCCGTTTCGATCCGGAGTGCGCAGCGACACAACAATGCCCCCGTAGTTGGTGATGCGCACTTCGATCTTCCCATCTGTCAAACTGTATAGATCGACTGCGGTTCCGTCCGGAGCGTGGCCATACGGCTGCCTGGTAACGGAGGTCTTCGCTTGCATGGTTGTTGTCAGGATAACCAGACCGAGGAAAATTGCAACCCAGCAGTTGCCCCTGTAAGCGCGCATAATTTCTTTCTTCTCCGTGCGACCCGCAAATCACAAGGGCGCCGAAACTGCACCCCCTTGTCGCGCTCACAGCGTATCAGGCTCAGGCGAAGGCAACAAGAAATCAAACGCGCTTTGCAGATCGGAATTGTTGTTTCGTCGTGACGGCTGCAGCAGCCTACACACCGCCGCTGAGGTGATAAAGCGATCCCAATATCGCGCCGAATGCCGCATGCGCCAGAAAAACCGAAATGGGGGTTCGCAGTCCATAATTCAGAGCCATGAACCCGGGTGGTTCAAGTTGCCGCGTGACGTTCAGGCCATGCTGTTCACTCGCCATTCTCGGATGGATCCCCGGCATCAACGACATTCCCACGGTCAGGATCATCAGGGCATGGGCCAATCCCAGCAGTGCGCCGAACCACCAATTCACCATGTGCCGCGCCTCGAACACAAGGACGTAAAAGACGGAAAAAATCCAGCCGTTCACCAGATGAATGATGAAGCCGTAGACCTTGGCCTTTTCCCGCTGCGGAGTAACAAAGGTTCCAATCAGATACGGCAGATTCATTCGCGTCAGGCCAAAGCCCTGGCTGGCTGACAACATGGTGGACATAGCCAAAGTCGCCAGAAATCCTGACAGCATCCAGCTTGTCCAATTCACGAACTCACCTCCGGGATGGTGCGATTGGTAGCGGTGGGCGGACGATGCGCCAGTTGCCGCTCCCCTTTTTCTCGCTGATCGATGGACAGGGCTGCTCCGATGAGTCCCACGTGGGTGAAAGCCTGAGGAAAGTTTCCTAACGCCAGTCCGGTATTCGCGTCTATCTCTTCACCGTACAAACCCAAATCGTTTTGATACTTCATCAATTGTCCGAAGAGTTGGCGAGCCTCATCGAGCGACCCTCCCCCCATGGCCATATATTCCACCTCCCAGAAACTGCAGATCGCAAACGTTCCCTCCGGATATGCTTTGGCATAGCGGAAGAGAAGCCCCTCGGGAGTGCTCAAGTTTTGCCGGATCGCCCGATAAGTCCCGCGCATCCTCTGGGATCCTGCCTGTTCAAAGCCGTACCAGGAAAGCAGCAAGAGGCTGGAATCGAGCTCACCGCTATCGAGAACGCTTACGTAGCTTTGCATTTGCTCGTTCCATGCCCGTTGCTCGATCTGATGACGGATGGCATTGCCGACTTGCTTATACTCCTCGATAGGCGCTCGCCGCAGCATTCCACCTTCGGCAAGCCGCACCAGTCGGTCCATGGCCGTCCAACATAAAAGACGGGAATGTGTATGGTTTTGACGTCCACTTCTTGGCTCCCAGATGCCTTCGTCAGGTTGATCCCAATTCTTGACCACATAGTCGCCAAGGCCGATTAACGCTTTCTGCATTTCCCCGTCAAGGTGCCCACCATGAAATGCAAACTGCGCCGCCGCATCAATGACTTCCCCATAAACATCGAGCTGGAGTTGATCCCGCGCAGCGTTTCCGATGCGTACTGGCCGCGATCCTCGATATCCGCTTAAGTGTTCCAATTCACGTTCCACCGGCGCCTTATCGCCATAGAGGGAATACAAAATTCGCAACTTGGGTTGAGTCAGCCGCGTGGCGTGCAATAACCAGTCCAGAAAATCTTCCGCTTCGTCCCAATAATCGAGCTCTAACAGCGCACGAATCGTAAATGACGCATCGCGCAACCAGCAGTAGCGATAGTCCCAGTTCAACGATCCGCCCATTTGTTCGGGAAGAGATGTGGTGGCCGCAGCAATGATGGCTCCCGATGGAGCGTAGCTTAAAAGCTTCAGAGCAAGAGCACTGCGTACCACCATATCCCGATATTCTCCGTCGTAAACCGCGTGGCGACCCCATTTTTGCCAGGCTTTCGTCGAGTAATCGATGCGTTCATCGAGGGATGCGTCCAGGGGAGGGAGTACCGCGGGGGCCTGTTCTGTATAGCTCAACGAGAATCGCAGGATCTCACCCGCTCGCATCGAAACGCGAGCATGGGCGCGTCCGTCGGTGATAGTAAGATCAACGCTACTTCTCAGCCAGTACACCCCTCTGTCTACAACAAATCTCAGCCCTAGCTTTCCACACTGAAAGAGCCGCACTTTATCTTTTCCATAGTCCTGCCGTGGTGAGAAGCCGATTTCGAGTTCCAACTCTCCGGAAATGCAGATGAGTCTCCGAAGGATCTCATGATCCGGCAGCAAGATACTTTCATGAGAAGCTCGGGAGGAACTCGGCATCAGATCCGTGAGGACAGCATTGCCCGAGCTGCTGGTAAAGTGAGTTTCGAGAACATTCGAGTCGGACACATAATGCCGTTCGATCGTCACTGGCCCAACCGGAGAAATGCGCCAGTGCCCACCGCGCTCCCGATCGAGAAGCGCCGCGAAGATGGATGGTTTATCGAATCTCGGCCAACACAACCAGTCCACGGAACCGTCTCGCCCCACCAACGCCGCCGAGCGGCAGTCGCCAATAATGCCATAATCGTCAATGAGCGGCCAATCAGAGCCAGGGCTTGGTGGCGCGTTTTTTCGGTCCATTTTTGTGGCGCGTGAACGGAGATTATTCGGGCAACATAATGGATGCATTATCCTGCAATATGTTGCTAAGCGATCCTGAACTGCGGTGTAAAGAGACAGAACGCGGCCGCTCGCGTCCTGGAGGCTTGGCGCGACATCTACTCAAGAGACTGGCGTATTAAGGAGGAAGAATGCAACTCGGAATGATAGGTCTGGGACGAATGGGTTCCTACATGGTGCAACGCCTTTTGAAAGCGGGCCACGATTGCGTGGTCTACGACACTCATCCGCAGGCGATGAAGGAGCTTGTCGAAAAAGGTGCGAAATCGTCTTCCACCCTGGAGGAGTTTGCGAAGAAACTCAGCAAACCGCGAGCCGTGTGGATGATGATTCCTGCCGCGGCTGTGGATTCGGTGCTGTCCTCGCTCGTGCCCGTGCTTGAAAAGGATGACATCGTGATCGACGGCGGCAACTCTTATTACCACGATGATATCCGCCGCGCCGGCGAGCTGAAGAACAAAGGACTTCATTACGTCGATTGCGGCACCAGCGGTGGCGTGTGGGGAAAAGATCGCGGATACTGCCTGATGATCGGCGGGGAAGAGGCGATTGTGACTCATCTTGATCCGATATTTAATTCGCTCGCTCCAGGTGTCGCCGCCGCGCCGCGTACGCAGGGGCGTACGGGCGAACCTTCAACGTCAGAGAACGGCTATCTGCGCTGCGGACCCAATGGCGCGGGACACTTTGTCAAGATGGTCCACAACGGCATCGAGTACGGCCTGATGGCTGCGTTTGCGGAAGGTTTAAATATCATCAAGAACGCCAACGCCGGCAAGATCAAGCGCGAAGAGGATGCTGAGACCACACCGCTGCGCGATCCCGAGTTCTATCAGTACGACATGGATATGCCGGAGATCGCGGAGGTTTGGCGGCGGGGAAGCGTGATCGGCTCTTGGCTACTTGATCTGACGGCCTCTGCTTTGCGGAAGAACCCTGACTTGTCGAATTTTGGGGGGCACGTATCGGATTCCGGCGAGGGACGCTGGACGGTGCAAGCGGCCGTGGAAGAAGGCATTCCAGCCCCTGTAATCACGGCTGCACTCTACACTCGATTTGCTTCGCGCGGCAACGAAGAATATGCCGCCAAGCTGCTATCCGCGATGCGCTACGAATTCGGCGGTCACCTGGAGAAATCTCCAACCAAGCCGGAGGCGGCCTGATGGCGAATTTCCAGTCCGACGCTTTCGTATTTTTTGGAGCTACGGGGGATCTCGCTCACAAACAGATCTTTCCGTCGCTACAAGGTCTGATTCGGGATGAGGGCTTCAATTTGCCGATCGTCGGGGTGGCCAAGGCGGGATGGAATTTGGATCAACTCAAGGCTCGCGCCAAGGACAGCCTCGAAAAACACGGCGGTCTCGACCAGGACGCGTTCAACAAGCTCAGCGGTCTGTTGCACTACGTCGACGGCGATTACAACGATCCCAATACCTTCGCGCAACTACGGAAGGAGTTGGGTTCGGCGAAACAGCCGCTGCATTATCTGGCAATTCCTCCGGCTTTGTTTGGCACTGTGGCGGAGGGATTGGCGAAATCAGGTTGCTCCCAGAATGCCCGGGTCGTGGTCGAAAAACCTTTCGGTCACGATCTGGCTTCGGCGAAAGAACTCAACCGGATCCTGCAGCGGTATTTTCCCGAGGACCGAATTTTTCGCATCGACCACTTTTTGGGAAAGGAGTCGGTGCAGAACATTATTTATACCCGCTTCGCAAATCCGATGTTTGAGCCGATCTGGAATCGCACCTATGTTCGCAGCATCCAGATCACCATGGCGGAGCAGTTCGGGGTTGAAGATCGGGGCAAGTTTTACGATGCGACTGGCGCGGTGCGTGATGTGGTGCAGAATCATCTGCTGCAAGTCTTGACCAACGTAACCATGGATCCGGCCACTGGCGAAGACCACGATGCATGGCGCGACCAGAAATCCGCGCTGCTCAAAGCGGTTCGACCCATTGATCCCGGCGACATAGTCCGCGGCCAATACAACGGGTATCGTTCTGTTTCCGGTGTGAACAGTTCTTCCACGGTTGAAACTTTCGTTGCCTTGAAGTTGTTTATTGAAACCTGGCGATGGGCAGACGTTCCCATTTACATCCGCGCAGGCAAGATGTTGCCGGTGACCGCAACCGAAGTGTTTGTGGAGTTCAAGCGCCCACCCCTGGCGAACTTTCGCGAAATCGTGCCTGGGTCTTCGGCACACCTGCGCATGCGACTTGGCCCGGACATTGTCATTGCACTTGGGGCTCGAGTTAAAACGCCGGGCGAACAGATGACCGGCAACGATGTGGAGCTCACCCTCACGGAGCATGCCGCCGACGACATGCCGCCTTACGAGCGGTTGCTGGGGGATGCGATGAGGGGACAGCCTGAGCTTTTTGCTCGTCAGGATCTTGTCGAAGCACAATGGCGTGTGGTCGAACCGATCCTCGGTGATGTGACGCCCTTGTATCATTATCAGCCAGGAACTTGGGGACCTGACGAGCATCAGGCGATCATTGCCGGGGACGGGCAATGGATCAATCCCCAGGTTCAGCCGGATAAAGAAGGAGCGGGAGAATGAGCCGACTGACCGAAACGCCGTCGTGGATCGCGCTGCAGGCGCACTACGAAAAGATCAAAGACTTCCACCTGCGCCAGCTATTTGCCGACGATCCCGGTCGAAGTGAGCGATTGGCTGTTGAGATCGCCGGCCTTTATCTGGACTATTCGAAGAACCGGATTACGGATGAAACAGTTCGGCTGCTGCTCCAATTAGCCGGAGAGCGAGGCGTTGCCGCGCGTCGCGATGCGATGTTTCGCGGCGAAAAGATCAACGTCACGGAGAATCGTGCGGTGTTGCATGTCGCGTTGCGCGCTCCACGCGGCGCACAGATCAAAGTAGATGACACGGATGTTGTTCCAGAGGTGCACGCGGTGCTGGACAAGATGGCCGCGTTTTCCGACCGCGTGCGTAGCGGAGAATGGAAAGGTTACACCGGCAAAACCATCAGAAACGTGATTAACGTTGGCATTGGCGGCTCATACCTCGGGCCCGAGATGGCTTACGACGCTTTGCGTACATTTACCGATCGCAAGATGAAATTCCGTTTTGTAGCGAACTTGGATGGGGCCGCATTCGCCGAAGCCACGCACGACCTCGATCCCGCGGAAACTCTTTTCGTTCTCTCATCCAAAACCTTCACCACGCTGGAAACGATGACCAACGCGGCCACGGCCCGCCGCTGGGTTGTGAACGCACTCAAGAACGATGCGGCAGTTGCCAAACACTTCGTTGCTGTGTCGACGAATCAAGAAGGCGTGGCCAAATTCGGGATCGACACCGCGAACATGTTCGAATTCTGGGACTGGGTTGGCGGGCGCTACTCCATGGATTCCGCGATCGGACTCTCCACCATGATCGCGATCGGTCCCAAGGGGTTCGAAGAACTGCTCGCCGGATTTCATGACATGGACGAACACTTCCGCACGGCGCCGCTGGAGAAAAATCTTCCAGTGCTGATGGGTTTACTTACCGTTTGGTACAACAATTTTTTCGGCGCGCAGACCGTTGCCATCCTTCCTTATGCGGATAACCTCAAGCGCTTTCCCGCGTATCTGCAGCAGCTCCAAATGGAAAGCAACGGCAAGCACGTGGACCTCGATCGCCAGCCGGTGAATTACCAGACCGGACCAATCATTTGGGGCGAGCCTGGAACCGATGGCCAGCACTCGTTCTACCAACTAATTCATCAAGGGACCAAAATCATACCATCCGATCTGATCGGATTCTGCCAGCCGCTGAGTGAGTTTACGGACCATCAAGACCTGCTGATGGCAAATCTTTTCGCGCAGGCTGAAGCACTGGCTTTCGGCAAAACAGCGGAGGAGTTGAAAGCTGAAGGCTCGCCAGACTTTCAAACGCCATTCCGAGTCTGTGAGGGCAACCGGCCGACGAACTTGATCCTGGCTGAAAAGCTTACTCCGCGAACGTTAGGCTCCTTGGTGGCCCTCTACGAACACAGCGTTTTCACGCAGGGTGCGATCTGGAATATCGACTCCTTCGACCAGTGGGGCGTTGAACTCGGCAAAGTACTGGCGCATCGGATTATTCCCGAGTTACAAAGCTCCGGCGAGCCCCAGCTTAAGCACGACAGTTCGACCAATGCGTTGATCCAGCGTTATCGACGCTTGCGCGGCAAACGGTAGATCGATTGATCGATTTTTCTGCCGCTGGAAAGAATGATCTTAGAACTCGGGAATACTCGTCACAGTCCCGGGATCCAGCGCATGGCATTGCTGCGAAGTATTTTCTGAAGCACTGGCTCTGGCAAGTTCAATCCTTGGATTCGCTTGCCTTCCACAGTAAGAGTCTCGTTTGTCGCCAAGTACTTCCAATCCCGCGCGTAAGTGGACTGCCATTCTTTTAGAACGTCAGCATCGGTTGCCTCCGGCAGAAAATCAAGGTCCGTGCCGTAGAGAACGCGGTCCTGATATTTGATCAGGAATGCGCGCACTTTTTCCGGAGCCATCAGCATGAGGTAATCCATTCTCGCTGCCATGTCGATGGCAAAGTTCGGATACTTGTCTAAATGGCTGGCGATGTTTTCGAGACTTCGCTCCATGCTTCCGAGATGAACGCCCACCATGCGTAGGTCAGGATTGCTCGCGAGCACATGATCACGCGCATCGAGGATCCTCTGCTTGGACGGAAATCCGGGCCGGTTGGCAACGTACCACTGAGGATTTTCCTGGTAGTAAGACCAGGATGGGTCAGCCGGATCGGGTGGACCCCAAGCAACATCGGGTTCGGCCAGGTGCGTCATCAGAGTCTTGCCGTGGCTGGCGATGTCTTCATAGATCGGCTCAAACTTCGGATCATCGGCCATGATGTATTCGCCCTTCGCGTTCTTGATTTCCATCCCGATGTTCTTCCAGATCTTGACCGCAACCGCTCCCTGCGCGAAGTCGCGATCGATCTGCTTGATGGCATCGGCGTCGAAAGAAGCACGATCGAAGTTGTAGGGATCGAAGGTCGTGCATAGGGCGATATGCCCATGGCTGGAACGCACGAGCGCTTGCGCGTCGTCGATCTGCGGCTGCAATTGCTTGCGATAAGACAGGGTGTCATCCATCACCAGAATGTCCAGCAACTTCAGGTTGAGCCGTTCGAGCATCGCCTGAAATCCGGGATCGGTTTTGAAGACATGAACGTGAACATCAATGGGCTGGATCGCCGCGAACGCGCGGAGGGCCGTCTCTTCTTCGCTGGGTTTTGCTGTGGGAAACTCCGAAGTCGGCGCTTGCGCCGTGCAGAAGAGGGCGAAGGAGAAGATTAATATGACTTGCGCGAGAGTTCGCGCTGAGATCGTCATGGGAAACGCCTTTCATCGAAAGAACTGTTTTGGCGTAGTCGGCAGGTTAACCCCACTCCTGACTCAACCTTCAGAAAGCGAACTTCACTGCAAATTGAATAATTCTGGGCTGCGCCGTTCCGTAAGTATTGGAAGACGATGCTCCAGCCAGTCCGGTAATCATTCCGTAGGTTGTGCCTAGGTCGGCGAGATTGCCGTCCGGCCTACCAAAATTAACATTGTTGAAAGCGTTGAAGAATTCCGCTCGAAATTCCATTGAGAGCCGCTCGGTGAGTTTCGCGGTCTTCACTGCGGCCAGATCGGCATCGAAAAACCTGGGGCCGCGAAGGATATTCTTTCCGGTGTCGCCAAAGGTTCCAATTGCATTGGGCACGAATGCGCTCGTGTTAAACCATTCCGCAACTTCGGCTGCGTGGGAACGGCCGCTGCCCAAGACCGCCTGCTGAACGCTGGCCACGGCAAGGTCGGCACGGTCGCCTAACATGCCGCTCAGAGAGTTGTCAGTTCCACTGAAGATGCTGAACGGAAAGCCGGTCTGCCAACTCACTGTTCCGGAAAGTCCCCAGCCATTTACGACTTGGCCGACGATGCTGGGCAAGCTGACATGTGGAACCATATACTCGCCGTTGATTTTGAAAGTCTTTGAAAGGTCGTCATCCGAGGGACCGTAATCGAAATAACGTCCGCAACTGCAACTATTAGTCAAATAAGGCGACCCTCCAGCCGGAGCGAAGTCGTCCAGTTCTTTGGCCCACGTGAAGTTGGTCAAAAATGAGAAGCCATGGGTCATGCGCTTTTCGAGCGTGATCTGCGCCGCATTGTAGTTGCTGTCAACTCCCGAATTGATGGAAGCGATCGATCCGTAATTAGGATAAAGAGGAACTTCCTGCTGAAGTGCTGGATCCCAGTGGGAAGGATTTAACTGTAGCAGTCCGCTCTCCTGATCTCCCGTGCCGCTAAGATGTCGTCCTTCGTTGCCTACATAAGCAACGCGCAGCATGAAGTCCTGTTTGAATCCGCGCTCCAAAGTCAGGTTATAAGACAGCACCATGGGCAAGCGGAAGTGTCGATCAAAGATCTGGCTGAAAGAAATTCCCGACGAAGGGAAAATTGCGGTGCTGGCGGTCGGATTAATCGGACCAAATTCCGCGGGAAACACATTCGTGGTTCCCGAACTTCCATATGGGTCTGCCAAGGTGACCAACGGAGATCCCGGACTCGACCCTACATTAATAATCGGCGCGAACGGAGGAACGCCCACCACATCCTCGAATGCCACGGTGTTGGGAGCTTCGTAGTAATAGCCCGCTCCGCCGCGAATACTCGTGTTGCCATCTTTCGTGAGTCGATAAGCAAAACCCAGGCGAGGTCCAAAATTCTTGGGATTGTTATAGATGGACGAAGCCGGGCATCCAGGGTCGTGATGCGATCCACCAAACAGCATGCCCACCGGCGCCGTCGGGAAGCGCTGTGACTGCGCTCCGGGGACAAAACAGGCTACTCGGCCTTCACTATCGGTGTAGGGGAAAAAAGGATCCCAGCGCAGACCGGCAGTGAGCAGCAAGCGCGGAGTAGCTTTCCAGTTATCTTGCACGAATAGACTTTCCCTGTAGCCGGTAACGTTCAGGTAGAGTCCGCCGCCCTGCGTGAACGAGGTCACCGCGCCCAATTCGAAGTCTGCAAAGGGGCTGCCGGTCAAGCTTTCAAAGTCGAAGACTCCGCTCTCCTGGTACTGATTTCCCATGGGTAGGCGAACCCGTAGAATTTCTCCGCCGAATTGCACCTCATGCGGGCCCTTGATCCAGGTGGCAATTTCGCGCAGAGATTGGTCGCCGCGATTCCACACCCCGTAGGGAACGCCCTGCAGAAGGAAGTCTCCGCCGACCATCAAATTTAATACGGCAGAGTTCCCTCCTCCGCGGTTTGCCGGCACTGCCATGTTCACGCCTGCGTCCGCCATGCTGAAGGGGGCGGACGAAAGAGTGGTTCCGTTCTCACTGTTGTAGCCGAAGTAGCTGCTCAATAAAAAAGTGGGTGAAATGGTAAAGATATCGACCACGCTAATGTTCTTAAGAACCAGATGCTCGGCATCGCCACGCAGTTCCAGAAGATTCGTGGGAGGTGGAACGAAGACTGGGTCCGTATAGTTCATCTGGAAGTAATGCCCGCTAAGATGATGCTTGCCAAAGTTGAAATCCTCTTTGCCGAGATATTCATCGGTGCTCTGAATATCCGGTCCGCCGTTGAAGTTCAGTTGATCGTTGGGCCCATTGGGAAGCGGGATATGGCTCAGAATGTAAGTGGCAACCGGGCTTACCGGAATTTGATTGTTGGGGTAGTTGGCCCCGGTAGCCGGATTTATCAACTGCGTCGCCGGAAGCAGGTCCGAAAAATCTCCGGTGCGTTCCGCCGCATTCGGAACGGAGGCAATCTGGCCATTCTGCGCTGTGTGGAGGCGCGTTCCCTGGTAGCTCCCGAAATAAAATAAGCGGTTTTTGATGATAGGGCCGCCGATGCTGCCGCCGAATTGATTCTGTTTCAGCGGATTCACCAGTCCCCCGGAAAAGTAATCGCTGGCATCCAGCGCGGAGTTCCTGAGGAATTCGAATACGTCTCCGTGAATCTGATCAGTTCCCGATTTTGTGACGACGTTCACCACACCACCGATCGCGTTTCCGAAACTGGCGCTCATATTCCCCGTAATCAGATTGAACTCCTGGAGAGCATCGGGGTTGGGAAAAGGTACGTTGGCGTTGATGTACGTGTCATTTGCATCGACGCCATCCAGCAGGTAATTGACTCCATTGGCCCCGCCGCCGTTCACCTTGGCATACTGCTCTGTGGGAAAGACCCCGCCTTCGCAATTGGCTGCGCAATAGTTGGCAGTCACATTCGTAGTGCCCGGCGCCAGAAACACCAACTGCTGTACATCGCGTCCATTTAGGGGTAGTTGGTTGATTTCCCGCTGATCGATCAACTGCCCTACCGTCGGAGAGTCAGTCGTAACCAGCGACGAA
Source organism: Candidatus Sulfotelmatobacter sp. (assembly GCA_049588915.1). GTDB lineage: Bacteria > Acidobacteriota > Terriglobia > Terriglobales > Acidobacteriaceae > Sulfotelmatobacter. Next base: position 8,792 of record JBAVZU010000059.1, on the reverse strand, counting down.
TTCGCGGTCACCACCACTTGCTGCGAAACCGCGCCGACATGTAGCTGAATATTTTGGCTGGCCGCCTGGTTAACGGAGAGAACAATTCCCTTCTGCACATAACTCGTATACCCGGCCATCGAAACCGTGATTTGATAAGTTCCCACGGGCAGACTGGGAAAAAGATATTGACCGGAAGGAGTGCTGGTCGTTGTCTGCGTGTACCCGGTCTCAAGATCTCGAACCGTGACTGTTGCCCCCACCACAACGGCATCGGAAGGATCAGTCACGATTCCACTCAGCCGGGCCGTCGTGTACTGGCCCCACACCGGCATCATCGACGCGAGCACCAGGGAAAGTCCCAGGCAGAAACGAATGAACCAATACAGTGTCAATCGGTTGCTAAATTTTCTCGTCATCGTAGACCGTCCCTGACAGCCCAATATGTTTTGGCTGACCTTATCCACAACCTGCTCGTTTGTCAATTATTTTGTTCGTTTATGATCGATTTCGGCCTTTCACAACTCCGGAAACGAATTAGCTGTAAATTTTCACATTTCGCACGACGCGGCTGATCACGCCATCGGGGCTTGGTCGGTCGGGCATCAAGTTACACCGCAAGGAGAAGAAAAGCCCCAGCAACTGACCCAGCAAGACATCGACCGGGGGACGGCAATCATCTGGCACCGCCGTGCGAATATCGGGCGCGATATAGCGCGTTGCAAATCCATCTTCTGGCAGTTCGGAACGCCCGCCCACCACCACCTGCGTTCGGACCAGCCGCTTCCGCATCAGTTCCTGCAACAGATCTGTTTCGTAGCGAGCCACGTTCGCATCGCTCGAAAGAAATGCAACCAGTAGCGTGGTTTTGTCCAAAGCCGCCATGGGGCCGTGGCGCAATCCCATCACGGATTCCGACATCGTCAGTATCCTGCCCGCGGTCAATTCCAGCACCTTCAATGCAGATTCAACGGCTGCCCCTTCGAGCGCTCCCGATCCGATAAAACAGACTCGCTGATACGGTTCAGCCGCCAGCGCTGCAGCAGCATCTCCCGCCCTTGGCAGAAACGATCTTCCCGCTTCTATCAGGCGATGCAAAATCGGTTCGTACTTCGATACGTCATGGATATGAGCCAGACATTGTCCAAATACGACCATATTGGAAAATGAGCTGGTCATCGCCAGCCCCCGGTCATTCACCGCATCTTCCAGGGCCACTGCGAACACCTGCGGCTTACCGACCGCCCACCGCATCATGTGCCCTTCCGAGTTACATGACACGACGATGTGATGTATGTCGGGATGATGTAAAAAGGCGTTTTCGAGCACTGAGACACCTTCCGGACTCTCGCCGGATCGGGAGAACGAGATCCATAGATAGTTCTGATTTGGGACGAGAAACTGTTCGTCGAGGGTAAGCAAACTGGTGCTCGGAATGGCAATGACTTCACACTTCCAGAGTCGACGAAGCAGATGCACAAGGCTCCGACCGACGTAGTCGGAAGTGCCGGCGCCGATTAGAAAAACAGTTGGCTTCCGAGCTCCAGAATCGCCGAAACCAGCGTCCCTCAGGAACTCGACGAGTCTCGTGCGCTGTTCCTGAAAAATGCGGAACGTCGATTCCCACGTGGCAGGCTGCTGGGCAATTTCACCAGGCGTATAAAGCAGACCGCGCTCGATCTTTTCTTCTGTCGAAAGATCAATAAGCTTAGCCAGAGCATCCATGCTGCGGATTCCTAAGTGAAACTCATCGAGCTCGATTCCAAATCTGCCGCCGTCTCGGGAGAGCGCTTAACGGAAATTCGAATGCGGCAATGTGGACACGGACACCATGATAGCGCATTTCGTTTCATTACGTATATAAACATTTACTTGCGCTTTATTTCGAAGTCAAGCATAAAATCACAAGTCACAATTTGAATGTGCGTATCAGCGCCTGGCCCGCAAATCCCAAATCTGCCGCGCTCGGCTTTTCGTGGACAAACGAAACCCATACACGATAGAAAGGACACTCGCGGAAGTTGTGTATCCACGCTTCGCCTAACAGGCAAAACCTTATGCTAATTGAAGAACGTCGGAGAGCGATTCTGGAAGCTTTGCGGATGGATGGACGGGTACTGGTCCCGGACCTGGCGAGGCGCTTTCGTACCTCGCAGGTGACCATCCGCAAGGATCTTGAGATTCTTCACTCTTCCGGAAAAATCCATCGAACCCATGGCGGCGCCCTGCCAGCGCGTGAGGGAGCACTGGAAGATCCCACTCTGCGGGAAAAAGAAAAGCTGCACCGCAGGGAAAAAATTCAGATCGCGTCTGCTGCAGCCCAGATGGTAGAGGAGGGACAAGTGGTGATTCTCGACTCCGGGACCACCACAACTGCAATTGCCCGAGCCCTCCGCCATCATCAGAACCTGACGATCATCACCAACGCCGTCAACATCGCAGCGGAACTGGCAGGTTCGTCCCTGGAAGTCATTCTCACCGGAGGGACTCTGCGGAAGAATTCCTTTTCTCTGGTTGGACCCATTGCAGAAGAAACGCTGCACCGCTTAAACGCCGACATCCTTTTTCTGGGCGTCGATGGCTTTGACGTGCACTATGGCCTCAGCACGCCAAATCTTCTAGAAGCAAAAGTAAATCGAGCGATGATGGATGTCGCTCGAATCGTTGTCGCCGTCTGTGATTCGAGCAAATTCGGCCGTCGGAGTCTATCTCTGATCGCCCCTCCCTCAGCAGTTCACCGGTTGATCACAGACCGTTTCCCCGTGAAGAAAGACCTCGATCATTTGCGCAAGGTTGGTATCGAAGTTATTCAGGCTTCTGACGACGAGGGGAACGCGACGTCAGACAAGCGAAGGCGTTCGCGGAGTAAGTAACGGACGCAGGAACGTTAGTAAGAAATCTCGAACGGACTCGAAGCAACCCTCCCAGAAACCTTTCACTTGGGCGCTTGATTCCGCTTGATACTCTGAGGATCGAAGGTCGTTGGCATATATCCCGAGATATGCAACTGGAAATGATCTTGCGTGCTAACACCGCTAAGCCCGGTGGCCGTAAAGTGCACCTCGTAGTCACCCGGTTCGGTAAAGGTATGTTTAACCTCACTCCCGTCTAAAGTCACGCCGTCGCCAAAATCCCAGTGACAGAAGAGTATAGGAACGCCGCCTTGGCTGTGCGCCGCAAACGCAAGGGTAGCTCCCGCATTTCCGGTGGAGGGGTGGTCCACGGTCACAGGGGGAGTAACTGCGGCGATGTGCGGGTCGACTAATTTCAACACCCGCACTGAATGAGGTGGTTGGCGAAATGTCAGCACACCGGCGACGGAGGGTTGGACGGCCTGGTTGTCCAGAGCATCTGTAACTAAGTACTGGCTCGCCGGCAATCCGGAGCTTGTGAGATCGATGGAGCGATCCCTCGCATGTTTAGTCCAGTTAAATACGGTCAGAATGCTCTGGCGGTTATCCTCTTTGAGGAGGAACATGCTCGGCTGCTCGTCCTCTTCTGCGAAATTCATCAGATCCAAAGGAATCGATGCCCTGCCAAGTCGGATCATATCTATGAGATCTTGATTTTGAATCAGAGCAAGCCGCTCAGGAGCTTTCGATAGCGCCGGAAGTGCGTCTCCAATCTCGAACATCCCACCGGAAACTGCTGCGAGCGTGATGGAAACTTTAGCATCGTCCAACGTAGCTGGCTTGTCGCTCTCATGCCATGACTGATCGTGAATGATTTGGTTTGACACCGTAAACGCATCAGGATCGGCGACAAAAAAATTGCGATTCATATAGTAGCGCGCAGCAATTCCGGGCGCCGCTCCTTTACTCGCGTCAAAGGTGTGCCCCGTATCCTGCGAGATCCGTCCATAATCCACATAACCGACCGGATTCAGCATGGCGCTTCCATCTTTGTCCAGGTAAACATCGTCGCCGACCGTGTCGCGAATAATTTTCAGCCCGATCCTTTGCGCTTCCAGAGCGGTAGTATTTGGATCGTGATAGTAACCTTCGATCAAGCTATCATCCATGAAATCCATTTTGATGTAGCGGATTCCCCAATCATTCACCAGAGTGGAATAAGTCGTACGTAGATATTCCTGAGCGCCTGGATTCGTGGCATCCAGCACGAATAGTGGGTCTTTATTGTCCACGACGGTGCCGGCATGGATCGGTTGCCCCTTTGCGTTTTTTACCAACCACTCCGGATGCGTCTGGTAAACCCAGGAGCGCTCCGATATTTCAAAAGGAGCAGTCCAGATCCCGGGAACCAGCCCCAGGCCGCGCACTTTGTATTCGAGCGGCGCTAATCCTCGCGGAAACAAGGTCGCATTTGGAGTAACGTACTCTCCCCTGGCATACTGATAGCCTTCATCGATGTGGAAGATGTTATAGCCAAGCGATTTCAGATGCTCCGCTTCCCATTCCGCATTGGTCAGAGCAGCTCCGTCGTTCAATCCGAAGTAATATGCCGTCCAACTCCACCAGCCCATCAACGGAGGCGCAGAGATTCTGGCCTGATGAATTTTTCGAATCAACAACCCATAGGTTTCCAGTTGCCGGTGATAATCCGTGGCCAGACTAAAGAGGACCCGCTCCGAAAACAACTCCGCACTCGGTGCAACCGGCAGACTTAACTCCACTTGATCTTGCGCGGGAGAATGCTCCAAAGAATTTTCTTTCGCCATTTCGGTGGTCCCAGTCGAATCTACTTCGTAGGCTGAAAGACGAGGTGCTTTGCCAGCAGAGCCGGCCAGATGAAGCCGCAGAATAGTGAGAAACCGGTCCGAGGTAAGTGCGCCAACAAAAAAGCTCTCATGACTCTGGCGGTTGTAGATCAGCTGGCTACCCACGCCGCGATGCATCTGCCTCTGGGCGTCTGCAAAATTACGGATCGTAATGGCGGGCCGGTCTTCGCTAAAACTGTCCGACAAAATCCGATCGTCAACCGCTGGTCCCCCTAAGTCGAGAACCGTTCCTTCGCTTGCATCTACGGAGCGAATGCTTTCGACGTGAATTAGTTTATTCGTTGTATTACGGACTGTTACCTGGATATCACCGAACGGTTCCCCCGAATAAGTACGTAAGTGATAAATCAGGTCGGGCTGGCCACTAAGTCCGGAGTAGGTGACTTGCCAGTCTGTAGCATCTCCCAGATATCCTTGAGTTGGTAAGTGCTCCACCACGTGATGCGGATAATCTGACGCATGTAGCCAATGCCCATCGACCTCGGCCCCGATTCCGGCACGCAGGGTGTGAGTCGCAGATGCTGGCATCGCGATGGTGTACTTGCCGTCTGTCGGATTGACGCTGACTTGCAGAGCCTGCTCATCGCCGACCGACTGAGCCGCCGCAGAAATGAGACCGGCGCCGGCCAGCAATAGCACCACCGTAAATGTGATCGCGTACTTCAACATGCTCCGCTTGATCCAGGATCTGATCACCGATTTCTCCATTCAGTTACGAAGCTTTGCGCTTAAAACCATTGGGCCTAAAACCATTTTGGATTGCACTTTCAGGCCTCAAGGAAGAATCGCCTTGATTCCTGTGACCTCACAAAAATCCACCAACGCTGGATAAAGCTCTTCTCCGTAGCCTAGGCATGCATATTCATTGGTCCAATGTAGAAGCAAAATGTCGATGTCGCAATGCGCGGTTACGAAACCGTGAGGCCAAAATGGAATGCCGCATTCGTTAAGCCTTTTTTCCACCTTATCGGCTGGAGGCTCAAAGATGCTCGCTCGAGTAATCACCATTTGAAACTCGCCGTTTACCCTGCCAAGCCGGGCCAGTACTCCTTCTCCAACTCTGCAGATCAACTTTACCGAGAGGCCGCCTGCTTCTCCTTCCGTGGGGATACCGTGTTCAGAAAATCCTGCCGGTCCCAGTTTGCCAGCCAAAGATGGCGGACAAGCACCGTCCCCGATGATTTTGATTTCTTTGGTTCGCTTGTCAACGTGCTGAAGATCGCCATAGTAGACCCTTTCCTTGCTCAGCTTCGTGAGCAGAAGAACCGTAAGAGCAGTATTGAAATCACCAAGAGTAGAGGTGCCAACTCCATCTTCCAGCATCATGCTCTGCGCAAAACAGGTAGCAGAATAATCGCCGGCTAGACCGGGAAAAGATTGTATCGTGTAAAAATCAAATTTTTCTTTGGCGACCACTTTTTTTAAAGCGAGGTAAAGACGCATCGACCGCTCGGTCACGACGTTGCGCTCGGGCTCTTTGCCAAACAACTGCCCAAGCCTTGGCTGTAGCTGATCCAATTCATTGGACGAGATTCCCTCCGCGGCGTGTTTCAACTCGGTAGTATCGCGAGAATCGATATCGACGCCAAACATTCTCATCCATTGCGACGGATCGGCAGCGCCACAAGTCTGACCCATTCCGCGACCGCCAAACACGCCAATGGTTGACATGTTCAATAAATTCTTCAGGTGCGATGCTTGAGCATAACTGACGATCTTGCTTACGGTATCCGGTTCCTCCAAGCTTCCGTAGACAAATTTGTGGGTGACACCGATTTCAAGCAAACCCCCGTGGAGCACAAATCCGCCAACTGGGCGCCAACCTTGAGAGCCGGGGTGCGTCCACACAAGCAAGCCTTTGCCACTTCCGCAGTAATCACGAATAGCCCCCACTATGTGGGCGGCCCAAACCCAGGTTCCGGAAAATAGGACAACCGCATCGATGGTGTCGTCGCATTTCATTTTTTTGAATGCAGCCCGAGCTTCTTCTTTGCTGGCGACAACTGTGCCATGTTCTATCACCTTCAAACCGGCGGCATTCAATGCACCCTTGGCACGCTGAACCAATGCTTCATCGATGAATGGCGTCCCCATGGGATCTTGAAGGCCATCCTTATGAACTCCGAAAACGATGAAACCGATTGTGGCTTCGATCAACGTTCCTCCTGTAATCCCTCTTTGCTTTCAGCGCTTGCAAGCGCCGAGCGCAAACGACGATATTGTTTGATTTGTTGCGCGTAAGCTGCCGCGGCTGCGCGATCGGGTGAGATCGTCGCGACGTCGCGGACAACAAGTTCTACGGCCTCTCGCACGCTTCCGTATTCTCCGGATGCGAGTCCGGCAAGTATGGCACCCCCGAGGCACACTGCCTCCGGACACTCCATTACATGCAACTGGCGCCCCGACAGCGCAGCTCTCAACTGGAGACCCAGAGCCGATCGCGAGCCTCCACCAGTAGCGTAGATATTCTGAAACTCTCCTACGGCATCCGCCAGCAAATCAGTCAGTTGTGCCATTTCACACGCGAGCCCTTCGAGTATCCCTTTGTAAATTTGACTTCTCGTTGTGTTCGGACCCAGGCCGGAGATAACACCGCGTGCATGAGGGTTGAAGTCCGGATGGCACGTCCCGATCAGATTCGGAGTGATGCACAGACCTGTCGGCCCCGCTGGAGCTTCTCGTTCGAGCGCCGCGTAATGCGCAACATCAGTCTGCAATGAATCCTCGTCTTGATCGAGGACGCCTTCACTACGCCCTTGACCGTACAGCAGATCGTGAAACCACTTGATCATGATTCCCGATGGGAAATATTCCAACGTCACGAACTTTTCCGGAACTACGTGGCAATAGGAGTTGAGAGAAGCCGCGAGCGCCCCCTCGGTTAAGCAAGGCTGATCGGAAGCAGCCAATAGACATTCGTACGTACCCATCGAATCCGCCACGCGACCCGCACCGATAACACCAACTCCTAACGCGCCGCACGGTTGATCGTGTCCGCCCACCACTACAATCGTTCCGGCAGCGAGGCCGAGTTGAGCAGCCGCATTGCCATCTAATTTCCCTGCAATCGTTCCAGCGGGCACCGGAATCGGTAATGATGCGACCCTGATCTCCGTGGCGGCAAGGATTTCTTCAGACCAGCAACGCTTTCGTATATCGAATGCGAGATAGCGCGAAGCCAGGGAATAATCGATGAACGGCGGCAATCCCAATCGCGAAAGAACATAACAGGTCACGTTAAGAAAACGAGCAGTGTTCGCAAAAGTATCCGGGCGATGTTTTCGCAACCAGAGAAATTTCGGAAGCGGATACATGGCATGAGCCACCAGGCCGGTGATCTCGAATAGTTGCTTTCTTCCAAATGTCCTCTCCAACCAGGCACTCTCTTTAGTGGCGCGATTATCTTGGTTGAGGATTGCTGGAGCAATCGCGTCACCGGCGCCATTGACCGGCACGAAGGTTTCTCCGTGCGAGTTCAGGCACAGTGCTCGAACGGGATCGGAAAGCCCGTAGGACACCTTTTGGCAACAAAGGCACACTGCCCGCCAAAAACGGTCAGCACCGATCTCCGCGTGCGAAGGAGCAGGAAACTCAGGCGTATAAGCGCAGCCATGCTGGGAGAGTATTTCACCAGTAGCTGCAAACACGACCGCCTTGCATCTGCTCGAACCGATATCGATGGCAAGCAAACTCATAATGCTTTCGATTCTGGCGTTTCTTACTGCGAAGGTGTCCATTCAGCCTGAGGCATGCGGAACGGCTCGCACCACGACAAAATGATCCCCTTATTCCAACTCGCAACAGTCAGAGGAATTTATCCACGGCGACGGAAAGCTTTCGCTTCCTGGCTCCGGACTCAAGGACGTTGATCATTCCTTTTTCCACCGAAACGCTCGTTACGCTATGAAATTGTTCAGGCGTCTCGAACAACAGAATCAGGAAGCGAACTTGTGTCTTGGATTTTGCCGGAAGCCAGCGATATGTCGTTTCCCCGAAGAGAGAACCTTGTTCAATCGTTTCGCGTCGAGGAATTGAGAACGGGGTTGTGCTGAACTCCAGCCCTCGGCAAAAGGTT